>CP069419.1:1630098-1956118 GCA_017569285.1 Clostridiales bacterium | reverse complement strand
AGCGAACCTTCCGGTTCTTCCTCGTCGATTTCCACACCATACTGCTCCGCGAACGCTTCGATAATCGCGTCCGTATCGCCGTAACGTTCCGCCGCTTCCTCATATTGGGCAGTTCCGTTTCCGAAGAGGTGGAAGCCGTCGCCGAACAGGCCGTCATTCGCCCAGTCGGTCGCGGGAGCGCCCACAGCCACCATGGCAATCCAGTACACCGCGAACATCACCGCGGCGAAGATCGGCAGGCCCAGCCAGCGGTTGGTAACCACCTTGTCGATTTTGTCGGAAGCGCTCAGGCTGCCCGCGTTGTGCTTGCGGTAGCAGGATTTGATCACCTGGGCGATATACACATAGCGCTCGTTGGTAATGATGCTTTCCGCGTCATCATCCAGCTCCCTTTCGGCGGCGGCGATGTCGGACTCAATATGCTTCATCGTTTCAGGCGCGATATTCAGCTGCTCCAGCACCTTGTCATCCCGCTCAAATACCTTGATGGCGTACCACCGTTGCTGCTCATCCGGCAGGCCGTGCACGGCCGCTTCCTCAATATGGGCCAGGGCATGCTCCACAGGGCCGGAGAAGGTGTGCTGCGGCACGGTCTTTCCGCCCTGCGCCGCCTCGATTGCCGCTTCCGCCGCTTCCATGACACCGGTGCCCTTCAGGGCGGAGATCTCCACCACCTTGCAGCCCAGCTGCTTCGCCAGGTCCGCCGTGTTCAGCTTGTCCCCGTTCTTCTTGACCACGTCCATCATGTTGATGGCCACCACCACGGGAATCCCCAGTTCCACCAGCTGGGTAGTCAGGTACAGGTTCCGCTCCAGGTTCGTGCCGTCGATGATATTCAGGATCGCGTCAGGCCGTTCCCCGATCAGGTAATTCCGGGCAACAACTTCCTCCAGCGTATAAGGGGACAGGCTGTAAATGCCCGGCAGGTCCGTCACCGTGACGCCGTCATGCTTCTTCAGCTTGCCTTCTTTCTTCTCCACCGTTACGCCGGGCCAGTTGCCCACGAACTGGTTGGAGCCGGTCAGCGCGTTGAACAGGGTGGTTTTACCGCTGTTGGGGTTGCCCGCCAGGGCAATTCGGATATTCATGGTCGTTCGCTCCTTCTGTTACACATTTCTAATTAGATATACCTAACATAAACGCAAAAAAATTATTCGACCTCAATGCTCTCCGCGTCCGCTTTCCGCAGGGACAGCTCATATCCGCGCACAGTGATCTCAATCGGATCCCCCAGCGGCGCTACCTTGCGCACATAGATTTCCACGCCTTTGGTAATTCCCATGTCCATGATCCTGCGCTTCACCGCGCCTTCGCCGTGGATTTTGACTACCTTTGCCGTTCCGCCCACCGGGATTTCCCTCAGATTGTTCATTTCCTGCCGCCTCCTCAGATCATTATCTTGCGGGCCATATCATCGTTGATGGCCACACGGGCTTCCTTCACCTTCACGATCACGTTGCCGTCCAGCGCCGTAATCACCTTCACCGTACCGCCTGCCACGAAACCAAGGTTCTCCAGGTGTTTTTTCACCTCCGGGCTGCCGCCGATCCTCCGGATCACGTTCTCCTCGCCCGGTGTCGCATAGCTCAATGGCATCATCCTGTCTCCTCCCGTCCATGGGAATTGCTGCTCCCAATTAGTTAGCAATTCCTAACTCCGGTCGGTATTATAGTTAAACTTGTCTAATATGTCAATAGCTTACAAAAAGAAAAAATCCGGCAAAAGCAAAAAAATTCCTCCGGCCGAAAATACCGGAGGAATTTTGCCAATCATTGATTTACTTGATATCAATCCAGATCCCGATATCATGCATCGATGAGTCCGGGACCGATTTGTAGAAGCGCTGGGCTTCCTCGTTGGACGCCGTCAGGGCAATCATGGTATCGATTCCCCGCTCCTTCAGCTGCTTCCGCAGCTCCGCCATCAGCGCCTGGGCCACCCCGCGGTGGCGGTAATTCTTCACCACGCAGATCCAGTCCAGGTATGCCTTGGTGGAGCCATCAAACCGGCTTTTGATCATGGTGGAGTCAATCCGGCCGACCACCTTCCCATCCATATAGGCCAGCAGGGAAATGGAATCCCGGAAGGATTCGTCCCGGAAACATGCCCGGACGCTCTTCAGGTATTCCTCATTGATCTCCCAGCCCCATTCCTCCTCAATGCGGATATCGTGTTCAAAGCGGAGAACGTCATCAATCCGGTCCTCCGTATACGATTTTACAATAATCGCCATGGTTTTCCTCCAAATCTATCTCTTTTTTATTCCAGGTTCCTGAGCCCGTCATACAGGTCGTTGAAGGACTTTTTCGTCCTGCACCGTCCGTAGGAGAGCTCCCGGTCTTCCCCGAACTCCAGCAGGAAACACTTGGCCAGCTCTTCCACCGTCTGCTCCAGCGTGGTAAAAAACTGGCGATAGGCGAAATCCTGCGCCGGAGATTCCTCCGGAAAGGTACTGAGGATCATGCTTTCCGTCATCTGGTCCAGCGGATACAGCTTGATGTGCATCAGCTCGTGGATGATCACTTCCTCCATGCTGTCCTGCCTCGGGTTCCTCGCATTCAGCATCAGGATTGCTTTCCGATCCTCACAGTCAATCCTGAAATCCCCGGTTTTCGGCCAGTCGGGATCCTCCACCAGTTCCAGCTTCACATCCCACTGGGGTGTGATTCTCAGTTTCCGGCAGTATTTGTCAAATAATGCCTGGATCTGTTCCTTCTCCATTGTCTTTTCCTCCATTGTCTTCCTTTTTCTTTTTCCACTCCCGCCGGATGCCGATCTCATTGTTCTGCTGCACGCCGAGCGTCACCGCCGTATTCCCCATTTTCCGGCGGAGTGCGTCCACCGCCGCCTCCATTTTGTCCTGCCGTTCCCGGTCTTTGCTGCCGTTCCCGTTCCCGCTCCCCATCAGGTCAAACAGGTCCAGCTGCTCTGCCGCTTCACTCCCGGGTACCAGCTTGCTGACCCCAACGGTGATTGCCCGGATCGGATCGCCGATATGCCAGTGCTCCTCAATCAGCTTCATCGCCACCTCGCGGATCTCATGCTCCAGCCAGGTATAGTGATTCAGGGATACCTGCCGGGAGATGGTTACCAGCTGCGGCGTCTTGATCTGCACGGTGATCACAGACCCCTTCAGCTCCTGCCGGCGCAGGCTCATGGCAATCCGGTCCGCCTGTACCGCCACGCCGGTTTCAATCTCTTCCCGGGTTACCAGGTCACGCCGGAAGGTCATCCCGTGGGAAACGGACTTCACCTCCGGCACATCACCCCATTTGCGCACGGGTTCCGTATCCAGTCCGTTGGCAAAGATCCAGAGGGATTCGCCGCCCTTTCCCAGCATGGAAACCACATGCGCCTTCGGCTGCACTGCCAGGTCCCCGACGGTATGGATGCCCTTCTGGTTCAGCAGCTGGACGGATGCCTTCCCTGCAAACATCAGGTCGGACACCGGCAGCGGCCAGAGGATGGTTTTGTAATCCTCCCCCAGGATTACAGTGGTTGCATCTGGCTTTTTGTAATCCGATCCCATCTTCGCGAAGATCTTGTTGTTCGCTACACCGACGGAGATCGTTATTCCGATTTCCCTTTTGACCCGGGCGCGGATGGTATCCGCCAGCTCCCGGGCCGTCATCCGGTAGTACTCCAGTGTGCCGGAAAGATCCAGGTAGGATTCGTCGATGGATGCCGGCTCCACATAGTCGGTATAATCCCTGTAAACCGCGTTGACCCGGTCGGACACTTCCTTGTAGTACCAGTGCCGCGGCGGCACGAAAACGATATCCGGGCATTTCTTCCGGGCCTGCCATACGGTGTCCGTGGTCTTCACGCCGTACTTCTTGGCAATTTCGTTCTTTGCCACCACAATTCCGACGCGGTTTTCCGGATCCCCGGCCACCGCCATCGGGACATCCTTCAGCTCCGGCCGCTCCAGGCATTCGCAGGAGGCAAAGAAGTTGTTGCAGTCACAGTGAAAAATCAGCCGTTCCGGCAATCTCCCCGCCTCCTTTCCGTTCTTCTGATTATACCATGGACAAGCCCGCAATCATAGGCTTCCGCACCGTTCCGCCATGAAAAAAGCACCACCGAAGTGATGCTTCTGCTGATCCGGTTTCAGGATCAGATCCGGTAGATGTAGTTTTCCTTCCGCGGCGCCGCCGGCCGGATTTCCCCGTCGGCATAACCCAGGATGCAGTGGCCGATGCCTTCGTAATCGCCTTCGATTCCCAGGTCCTTCAGGATGGCCTTGCCTTCCTCGCTGTCAAACTCTTCCTTCGCCCGGTGAATCCAGCAGCTGGCAATTCCCAGGGAGTGGGCAGCGTTCATCAGGTTACCCATGACCAGGCTTCCGTCATACAGGTAAGTGCCCACGGCACGGTTGGCCAGCACGATGATAAGCGCCGGAGCGCCATAGAAAGGATCGTTGTTTGCACTCATCACCGCGGCATTCATCTTCGAGAGGCGGTCCCGCATGGCCTTATCGGTCACGGCAATCATGATCGGGGACTGCTTGCCCATGCCGGTCGCGGCATAGGTGCCGGCTTCCAGGATCTGGTCCATGACTTCCGCCGGAATGGGATCGGGCTTGTAGCTGCGGCAGCTGCGGCGTTCCTCAAGGGTCTTCAGGGTCTCGTTCATGATGATTCCTCCTTCATCAGGCGTTATGTCCATAAAAGAAAAGCGGCTTCACGGTTATGCTAAACCTTGAAGCCGCCTCTAAGTCAAGGGAAATTTACCGTCAGTCCGGGACATTCCTTCCGCTGTGGTCAAAACCCGCCGGTGCGTTTTCCGCCATAAACCGGATCAGCTTTGACGCGGATTCCCGCCGGAATGGATATACCCGGTCCACATACGGCCAGTAAATCAGCATGGACCAGAACACCTCGTACCCGCCGACGTCGAATTCCTCTTCCGTCGGGAAATACAGCAGGTTTCCGTTGGTATAGCCGTTCGCGTAGAAAAACTCATTCTCCAGGAGCTTTTCCGTTTCCAGCGCAAAGCCGACCATCAGCTCATACGGGGCGCCGCACAGGCAGCCGTCCCCGACCGCCAGGTACTGGACCTCCACGTCCTCCTCCTGGACATGGACCCCGGCTGCATTCAGGCGGGCGACTTTGTCCGCCCAGCCTGAATCCGTAATCCCGCACAGTGTCCGGGCCTCCCCGGCCACACGCAGCGCCTCTTCCCGGCCGGGCACATCCGATTCCAGCCGGATCCACCGGGAATACACCCGGACACCGCAGTCCTCCTGCAACCGGATTTTCCCGTACACTTCCTCCACACTGCCGGTAATCACATCCGCCATATCCTCCAGGGCAGTGTCACTCCGGATATATTGGCTGCCCGTCGTGTCCACCGGGGTCTCGTCGGAGCAGAAATACTTCGGCGCCGTATTGCCGGCCGCGCCCTGGACCACCATCACCGGGCAGCCGAATTTCTTTCCGGCCGTTTCCCGGAGACTTCCGAAATAATCCGGGGAGATCCGACAGTTGTCGCGCTTCAGCACATTCGCATGTGCCGTAACCCGCAGCACCAGCAGCTTCGGCGTCCCGTCCGCCGCGCGGCATACCTTCAGGATTCCGATCCGGTTATCCGTCGCGTCGGAAACCTTCCGGCGGTTTACCCCGATGGATGCATGCGCGTTTCCCCAACCAGCGGCAGCCGGTTCCATATTCCCTTTTGCCCGGGAAACCGCA
This sequence comes from Clostridiales bacterium, assembly GCA_017569285.1. NCBI lineage: Bacteria > Bacillati > Bacillota > Clostridia > Eubacteriales > Clostridiales bacterium. The sequence continues at coordinate 1,950,425 of CP069419.1, read as the reverse complement.
CCCTCAATCCGGCGGCAGGTTTCCTCATAGTATTCCCGTTCAAAGTCCGCTTCCGGCGCGGCATGCGTATGGGAAAAGCAGACCATCACCTTTTCCGGCGCCACATCCAGGATCCGGCACACCCGTTCCCGCAGCCCGTCGGTCAGTTCCTTCGTAAAGCCGATGCTGTCGACCGTGACCAGGCAGCACCGCTCATCCGCTTCAAATACAGCCGCCTGGGCAAGCAAAGGCTTCAGGACACCCTTTGAGCGGTTGTCCTTCCGGTGAAAACCGACCAGCTCCACCGGCCGATCCGGCGTAATATCCACCTCTGCAAATCCCAGGCGCAGCATGGTTTTCTCTCCTCAAATTCTTTACTTTACGTACAGTTCAAAATGGTTCTGTCCGTCATCGCTCAGCGCGGTTTTGCAGGTCATCCCGCCGTCCATCGCGTTGAACTTCGCGGCCATTACGGCCAGCACCATCGTCGGGAAGCCAAAGTCAATCACCGGGCTGCCTTCGCGGACGCAGAACAGGAAGTATTTCTGTTTTCCGTTCCCCAGATCCGGCAGTTCACCGATAAAGTCTGAAATGTGGTCCCATCCGCTGCGTTCGAGCACCTTTTCCGCGCCGGCGGGGATTTCCCTTTCGATTTCCTGCTTCCCGCGGGTCAGCATCAGTTCTTCCGCGTCATCCAGCTGACCCTTCTTTACCTTTTTCGCGATATCCTTCAGTCCGCTGATCGTTTTGTCGTCCGCCGTCAGGGAAACCTCATCGCCCGTTTTCCGGCACTCGAGCAGCCAGTCCGCCAGCAGCTCATGCACTTTGGCCGTGATTTCCGTTTCATCATCCTTGCCCAGTCCGAATTCTTCCCACATTGCCGGATTGTCCAGCCGTTCTCCCACATAACCGGTAATTGTGTCCACGATGTTCTGCATATTCATGGTTTCTTCGAGGTACGATCTTTGTATTTTCCGGATCTGCTCCAGCTTCTGCTCCTGCTCGGTGATCTTCTGCTCCAGCGCCTCCATCAGGAAACTGTCTTCCTTCCCGAGAAGTCCTTTGATCTCCTCGATGGAAAAATCAGCCTGCTGCAGGTTCTTGATCTTCACGAACATCATCGCCTGGTCTTCCTCATAGTACCGGTAGCCCGTCCACTGGTCCACCTTCGCAGGGGCCAGCAGGCCGATCCGGTCATAGTAACGCAGGGTCTGGGTGTTGCATCCGCAGAGCCGGGCGAATCCCTGGATTGTGATCATATCTCTTACCTCCCTGGCTGAAGGGTATCATTGCAGTTCAGTGCAAGGTCAACACCTTTTTGAAAAAAATTTTTCAGCGGAAGAAAACCTCATCCACGATCTCTTTTTTCCCCGCCGTATGCCGTGAAAACTCCCGGAAACCCAGGCCGCGCAGCAGCTTTTCGCTCGGCAGGTTTTCCGGAAAACGGCCGCAGTGGATGTACGCCGTATCCGTCATTACAAAAGCCTGGCGGATATATTCCCGCAGGGCTTCCCGCATATATCCCCGGCGCTGGTATTTCGGATATACCGCGTATGCCAGCGTTCTGCCCTTTCCCGGCAGCCGGGCGGAAATCTCTTCCGGAAGCTCCGGTGCCACGTCCAGCAGGAAGCCGGTCATCTCCCCGGTTTCCTTTTCCTCGAGCGCGCAGGCACCGGGCAAGCTGCGGAACTGCCGGAATATCCGGGGCGGAAAGCTTTCGTCCATCTCCGCCGGGAATCCGTACATCACCCGGAGATTCCGGTCGCCGATTCCCCGGATGAACGCGTCTTCATCCGCATCCGCCATCGGCCGGATCACCAGCCGGGCGGTTTCCATCATGCCCGTCATTTCAGCACCGGCTTCCAATCGTCTGCGGAATCCAGGTACAGCTCCGTATATTCCCCGTCCGCGATGATTTTCATCAGGCAGTCCATATGCCAGATCCACCGGGATTTCAGCACGTCTTCCTTTTCCATCCAGAATACGCGGCCCTCCTCCGAGGAAACCAGCTCCCCGGAGAACTCCTCCGCCCGGAACAGGAACACCACATACCGGGATCCGTCCTCGTTGATCCATTCCTTGATTCCGCACAGGCGGGGGTTCCGGATATCCAGCCCGGTTTCCTCCTTCATTTCGCGGATCACGGAATCCACCACCGGCTCATGCTCCTCCACATGGCCGCCGGGCAGGATGATCCCGCCCGCATCGCCGCCGACCTTGTCCTGCACCAGGATTTTGGTACCGTTCACGATCATGCACAGGTTGGTCAGGGTTACCCGTTCCGTCCGTTCCATCTGTTTTCTCCCCCTGCCGGTTACTTGCCTTCCTTTGTCAGGTCCACCCGGTAAATATGTGCGTCGAAATACGTCTCTTCGCCCCACTTCTTATACCGGGTTTCCTCATCCGGCATAAACCCGAGCTTCCGGGCCAGCGCGACTGAACCCGCGTTCCGGTCCGCGATCTCGCCGCTGGCGGACGTGCCGCCCTGCGCCCGGATCCACTGCAGTAGCGCGCCGATCATCTCGGTTCCCAGGTCTTCCCGCCAGTGGTCTTTGGCAATGCAGTAGCCGATATCGTAATTCCCGTTCTCCGGAAACGCACAGCAGGTGCCGACGCGCGACCCGTCCTCCCGCAGCTCTGCGATCAGGTAGTATCCGTTCGGCTCATCTTCCATTTTGTCAATCAGGGACAGATACCGCTCATCCTGGTTCTCCCTTGCGGGATCGACCATGTATTTTCCGTTTTCCCGGTCACCCCAGGTGGACAGGAGAAACTCCCTGTCCGCGTTTGTATAGGACCGGATCACCAGTCTCGGTGTCCGGATCGGTTCCAGCAGTTTCATGTTCATCCTCCATCCATTGTTTCCGGTCTGCCGGTCTTTCCGGACCTCTCCCCGTCCGTTCCGGCGCCCCTTTTCATCCGATTGTACCCAATCGGCGCCTGTTCTTCAAGGCGAATATGGAAAAATCATGCTTGTAAACGTTTACGATGTCCGATATAATACCGGTAACAGATTCCCATGAATAAAATAAGGAGGTCTTTCAGACCGATGTTTGACGCGACATTTGAATCCCTCTGGCAGCACGAGTATCCCGAATGGTTCCGCAACGCGAAATTCGGCATCTGGAGCCACTGGGGCCCGCAGAGCGTGCCGATGTGCGGCGACTGGTATGCCCGGAACATGTATGTACAGGGCTCCCCGCAGTATCTCTATCATATCCGGCATTACGGCCACCCGTCCAAATTCGGTTACAAGGACATCTGCGCCCTGTGGAAGGCGGAGAACTTTGATCCCGACCGCCTGATGGAAAAATACGTGAAGGCCGGCGCCCGGTATTTCGTATCCCAGGCGATGCACCATGACCACTTCTTCAATTATCCATCGGAACTGAACCGCATGAACAGCATGAACGTCGGCCCGCACAAGGATATCGTGGGCATGTGGAAGGCCGCCGCGCAGAAATACAACCTGCCCTTCGGTGTAACCGAGCACCTGGGCGCGTCCTTCAGCTGGTGGCGCGTCAACAAGGGCTGCGATTCCTACGGTCCGTACAAGGGCGTCCCGTATGACGGCAACGATCCGGCCTGGCGGGATTTCTACCACGACAATTATGAATATTCCGACGCCATCAACGACTGGCCCTACACCCCCTGGTATACCGCCAACGAGAAATTCCATGATTACTGGAAGCGCTGCATGTTCGAGCTGATCGACAATTACGCGCCGGACTTCCTTTACTCCGACGGTGCGCTGCCTTTCTGCGACACCTGGCTGGAAAATGAAAACTATGTGCTGGATGACCGCTACAGGGAAGGGCTGGAAGTCGTCGCCCGCCTGTACAACAAATCCGCTGAAGTGCACGGCACCAACCAGGCCGTCTATACCCAGAAGAGCCGCTTTGCCGACATCTACCGCGTCGGTGTGCTGGATATGGAGCGTGCCCTGCTGAAGGGTGCCAGCGAGTATCCATGGCAGACGGACACCTGCATCGGCGGATGGTTCTACGATGCCAAAGCGACATACAAAAAGCCCCGGGAGATCATCGACATCCTCATCGACGTCGTTTCCAAGAACGGCTGCCTGCTGCTCAACATCCTGCAGAAGCCGGACGGTTCCATCGACGATGAGGCGGAATTCATCTTGGACGAGCTGGCCAAGTGGTTCGCCGTCCATGGCGAGGCCATCTACGAAACCCGTCCCTGGAAAACCGTCAGCGAAGGCACATCCGCCCTCGAATTCAAGGATTTCCGCGAGGACGCGATCACCTGGGCTCCGTCCGACTACCGCTTCACCTGCAAAGGCAATACTGTATATGCCTTCATGATGGGCGCAAAGGCCGGCGAAAGCGCCGTGCTGCGCAGCTTCGGCGAAGGGGAGCAGGTCCGCTCCGTACGCCTGCTTGGCGTGGGCGAGGTGCCGTTCGTCCACCAGTTCGGCGTCCTCACGGTAAAGATGCCGGAGCAGCTTCCCACCGAGTATGTTCCCTGCCTGGCTGTGGAGCTCGGCTGATCCTTCATTTAACAGAAAATGCGGTCCGTGTCAGTACGGACCGCATCTTTTTATGCCGGCGGGGTTATTTCACCCGCAGTTCATATCCCCGGAGCTCCAGCTCCTTGCCAGAATCCGTGGTGACCTTTTCCGGCTCATACGGGATGATTTCATATTCATCTGCAAACTTGTCCAGCAGACGGAGACTTCCCATGTTCCGGACATCCGCTTCATAGTAGAACGCAACATTCCCGTAATGCTTCCGGGCATAGCGGAGCGCTTCACCCAGCGCCCTGTATGCGTAGCCCTTGTTCTGTTCCGGCTCCTTTACCCAGATGCCCAGTTCCGGGCAGTCACCGTCCACGCCGTGGATCTCCACGCTGCCGAGGAAACGGTCGTCCCCGGAAAAGATGGAGAACAGCAGGGTTTCCCCGCGCTCCATCTCATCCAGGAAGGACTGCAGCAGTTCCTCTGCCGCCTCCCGGCTTTCAAAGGGATCCGGCCACTGGTATTTCGTGATCTCGCGGTTGAAGCCGGTATAGTACTCATCCAGGTATTTCATGTCAAACGGTTCAATCCGGACATGCTGATCCGGCAGACTCGCCACATACTCCGCCAGGGCCAGCGCGATGCTGAAATGCCCGACGTCGTGCTGTCCGCCGTCATTGTTCTCATTCTGCCGCGCATTCCATTCCGGCGCGTCCAGCAGATCACCGCCGGTGAAGAACGCGTACAGGTCCATATTCCGGAAGTCACACATCGCCTGAACGCCGGCACTTTCCATCTCCACGGAAATGCACCCGTCCGCCTTCCGCTTTTCAAAGTTGTTCCGCGTCTCCCGGTAGAAGGAATCCGTTGTCCAGGTTTTCCCCAGCGCATACGGGATTCCGTTCGCCTTCATGCATTCCGCCACAACCGCGGCATTTTTCATGTCCACATAGTCCGCGGCCGGGGCGTAATGGTAGGAGGTTCCCTCATCCCGGTACGCGGCGGTCGGCACCATGACCTTGCCGTGCGCGATCTCCTTATTCAGGCAGCCCGCGCCGCCGAACAGAATATACCGGTCGCACTTCAGCTCGGTCATCGCATCCTCCATGAGGCCCACGGTGATCGGCGCGCCGACATACGTCCGGTAGAACGCGAAGCGCCTGCCGTTCCGCTCAATCAGGTACACCGGGGTTTTCCCGCTGGCACACCAGAGCGCGGCGATCTCCCCGGATGCGTACTTCTCCGCGACATACTTCTCGATTTCATGGGAAAAGGTAACGATGCACGCATCCACCTCAGGCGCGTTTTCCCTGCGCACCGGGTTGATGATGGCCGGCGACCGGTTGTCAAAAGAATCCGTGATCATTCCGGGTGTTCCTCCAAAGCATTGATTTTCTGTTATCCGAGTTCCTGCAGCATCTGCGCAGGATTGTCCGCCGCCTTCACCTTGCCGAAGGCTTTGATGATCTTCCCGTTTTCAATCAGGTAGGTGGTCCGCACCACGCCCATGGTCGGCTTGCCGTAGTTCATCTTCTCCTGCCAGACGTCATAGGCTTTGATCACGTCCAGTTCCGGATCGGACAGCAGGATAAACGGCAGGCTGTACTTCTCCTCAAACTTTTTATGGCTGGCCACTGTATCCTTGCTGACGCCGATGACCACCGCGCCCTTCTCCCGGAAGTGCGGGTACAGCTCCGCAAACCCGCAGGCCTGCTTTGAGCATCCGGAAGTCATGTCCTTTGAATAGAAATACAGGATCACGCGCTGTCCGCTGAAGTCCGACAGTTTCCGGGTTTCCCCGTTCTGGTCCGGCAGTGCGAAATCCGGCGCGGTTGTTCCGATATTCAGCATGTTCCTTCCTCCTTATCCGTTATCCGTTTCCGGATCCGGTTCCCAAACATACAGTCCTTCCCCGGCGGCCAGCGTCCGCACCAGGGAAAGCAGTTCCCCGTCCGGATGATACAGCGTCATGCACAGGTCATCCGGCTCGGAAAAGAACATGGAATCCCCGGTCATAATCATCACCGGTTCCCGACGCATCGCTTCAGCCAGCTCTTCCGGCGGCGGATTCACGGTTTTCCATTCATCTGCCGATATGTCCCGGTAGCAGTTCAGCTTCAGGATGAGGTCAATATGCTTCTGTTTGACGGCGGAAAGCTGCGGCTCCCGCAGCAGGTATCCTTCCACCGCGAAATACTGCCCGGGGCTCCCGGCCGGCACCCGCCGCGGCAGGATATCCACGAGCACATACTTTTCCTCCAGCAGTTCCTCCACGGTTCTCTTCATCTGTCTCCTCCGTTTCAGCCTTCCCCGCCGGCAAAAACGCAACCGCCCCGGGCCGGGCCCTGCGCGCCGGACATATACCGGGCGCGGAATTCCGCGTTGATCTCCCGGAGCTCCCGTTTCCCGTCGATATAATCCTGGTACATTTCAATGATTCCCGGGCTGCAGCCGTCACAGAGGCCGTCGGTATTCCCGATGGATTCCGCAACAATCTGCTCCCGCTCTTCTCGGGTAGTATCGGCAATCCGGATGCTGTTCATTCCTGTTTTCCTCCATGCCGCATCAGGCATCCAGCCCGTGCTTCCGGCCCAGGTATTCCACCGCGCGTGCCAGCACTTCCTTATCCGTATCATAGGTCATGGCCCGGATTGCTTCATCCGCCGGCAGCCATTCCAGCCCGGAAACTTCACATTCCTGGTTCTTCATTTCCCGGGAAACCGCCTCCGCCGCAAAAAAGACCACCTGCTTCATGATTCCTGCCGCGGGGGAATAGGAAACCTCCTGCCGGAAGGCGGTATCCATCCGGACGTCAAGATTGGTTTCCTCCTTAATCTCCCGCCGGGCGGTTTCCTCTTCCGTCTCGTTTCCTTCCACATGCCCCTTGGGAATGGAGATGTGCCCCAGCCGCATATGCTCCGCAAGGAACAGCAGCCGGCCGTCCTCGATGGTATAAACAACTGCGCCGCAGGATTTTTCGTGTTTCATCTTTACCCCTCCCTGTCCGGGAACCGCAATATCCTGCATATAGAATTCATGTTCCGGTCCTTTTTTTCCTGCCGGCATCCGGGAGGGATCCGCCGTGGACAACAAAAGCCCGGTCCGGATTCACCGGACCGGGCTTCATGGCTTGTCGTATCAGAAAAACGGCCAGCCGCTCAGCAGGAAGCCGGGAATCACCACAATGAGGAAGAACGCCCAGCTGATCAGGGTAAACACCTTGATGAACTTTCCGCCCTTGCCCGGATAGGAACGCACATAAATCCGGTAGTTGATCACCGAAGCCAGCGACCCGATCAGGGAACACAGGCCAGCGGTATCCGCGCCGTAGATCAGCCCGGCGAAGTTCTCTGTGAACGGATACAGCACAATGGTTGCCGGGACATTGGAAATCAGCTGGCTCAGGCCGATGGCCCACCAGTATTCATTGCCCGCCACCGCCTTTGTCAGCACGCCGGAGATGCCCGGGTGCGCCGCGATGGAGGAAGAAAAAACAAAGAAGCACAGGAACGTGATAATCAGCACATAGTCCACCTGCAGGAGCAGCTTCCGGTCCACCAGCAGGATGGCACCGATGACCACCGCCACCGCCCAGGGCCACAGGGTGGTGCGCGTGACGATCACCGCGATGATCAGCGCGAAAAGAACCAGGTACACAATCCGCCGGGTCTTTCCCTCCGGCGTCCACGGCTTGTCCACCGTGCCGGCATCAATCGCCTCGCGCGGATCCTTCCGGTACAGGAAGAAGATAAAGCCGATCAGCAGCGCGGCGGACATCACGCACAGCGGCAGCATGTGCAGCATGAAATGCCAGGCCGAAACACTGGCCTGCCCGTACAGGAACAGGTTCTGCGGGCTGCCGAAGGGCATCAGCAGGGAACCGCGGATCGCCGCGATATTCTGAAACGTCAGCACGGGAAGAATGTATTTTTCTTTCCCGGCCGCCCCGAACAGCAGGATTGTCAGCGGCACGAAGATAATCAGCGAGACGTCGTTGGTCACGAACATGGACGTGAAGAAAACGCCGAAGACCAGGAACAGCGTCAGCGTGGTCATCCGCTTCATCCGGGCCGCCAGGCGGATCAGCGGGCGGAAAATATTCTCCTTCTTGAAGCCCTCCAGCACGCACAGCATCATCAGCAGGGTGCCCAGCGTCCGCCAGTCGATATCCCGGAGCAGCCGTTCCGACGGCGGTGTGATGATCAAAGCCACTACTGCCGCCAGCAGCGACAGCGTCAGCATCATTTCCTTTCTGAAATAACCGAATACCTTCTTCATCTCTGCGCTTCCTTTTCCGGGTCTGCCTTCCGATCAGGCACGGTTCATGTCATGAACCGGAAGAGAATATATCACGTACCGGACTTTCTGAACAGTCTTTTTGGGGAAATACCGGCCGAAAAATTTTACCGCTTGACTTAATGTACACTTTGTTGTCTAATATATCTATCATCAAAGATATCTGCTGCATACCTGACTGTATCGGTTCCGGCGCAATCCAGTATCCCGGTCCGGCAGTCTGTTGTGCATCCCCGTGAAAGGAGGGCCCGAATGAGGTATACCTGTTCCATCTGCGGCTATGTATATGATGAGGAGAAAGAAAAAATCCCCTGGGCTGAACTGCCGGCGGACTGGAAATGCCCGCTGTGCGGTGCGTCCAAATCCGATTTCGTTCCGGAAGGCCCGGCTGTCCCGGCAGCCGAAGCCGTCCCGGTCCCGACCGGAGAAAGCGATATGCGGGAGCTGACCGCCATCGAGGTCAGCGTCCTGTGCTCCAACCTGGCCAAGGGCTGTGAAAAGCAGTACCTGCCGGAATCCGCAGCCGCCTTCAGCCGCCTGGCGGAGTGGTTCGGTTCCCGGAGCAGCGCCGTGGACGCGTCCTTTGACCGGCTGCTGGGTAAAATCAACGCGGACCTGGAAACCGGCTTCCCGGCAGTGAACGCCGCTGCCCGGCAGTATGGCGACCGGGGCGCACAGCGGAGCCTGGTCTGGAGCGAGAAGGTGTCCCGGATCCTCCGCTCCCTGCTGGCCCGGTATGCGCAGGAGGGAGACACGATGCTGCAAAACTCCCATGTATACGTCTGCACAATCTGCGGTTTTGTCTACATCGGCGATGAACTGCCCGAGGTCTGCCCGGTATGCAAGGTGCCGAACCGCAAATTCGAAGAGATAGGAGGGTAAAGCATATGAGCGGAAAAATCGCCATCCGGAATATCCGGCTGTGCAGCAAGGACTGCCTTTGCCTCTATGTCTGTCCCACCGGCGCGTCTGATACCGAGAACAGCATCATCGACGCTGATAAGTGCATTGGCTGTGGCGCCTGCGCGGATGCCTGCCCTTCCGGCGCCATCAGCCTGGTTCCCAGGGAATATCCCCCGCAGCAGGCCAAGGCAGCCGAAGTGATCGCCGCCCTCCGCGGTCTGGCCGCGTCCAAAATGGAGCAGGAGCAGATGGCCGCCCGGCTTCCCGGAAAGCTGGCCAGGGCGCTGGAAAAATCAAACCGGATCATGGCGGAAGACCTGCTCCGCGAAGCCGGCTATATGCTGCCGCAGAGCGGAAACGCCCGCGGACTCCTGAAAAAGCTCCTGTCCGAAATCAAAGATCCCGGCTTCCCCGCGGAAGAAGCGGAGAAGCTGCTCAATACCCTTTCATTCAATGAACCCGAAACAATAAAGGAGGAAACCAAAATGGAAACCTGGAAATGCTCTGTCTGCGGTTATGTTCACGAAGGCCCCCTGCCCGAGGGCTTTACCTGCCCGGTATGCAAACAGCCTGCCTCCAAATTCGTAAAGGTGGAAGCGGAAGCGCCGAAGAAGAATCCCTATGCCGGAACCCAGACCGAAAAAAACCTGGAAGCCGCCTTCGCCGGCGAGTCCCAAGCCCGGAACAAGTATACCTACTTTGCCTCCAAGGCCAAAAAGGAAGGCTTTGAGCAGATCGCCGCGCTGTTCCTGAAAACCGCGGACAACGAAAAGGAGCACGCCAAGATCTGGTTCAAAGAGCTCAACGGGATCGGCGATACCGCGGAAAACCTCGCTGCGGCCGCGGACGGCGAAAACTATGAATGGACCGACATGTACGAAGGCTTTGCCGTCACCGCCGAGAAGGAAGGTTTCCCGGCCCTGGCCGCCAAATTCCGCATGGTGGCTGCAATCGAAAAGCATCATGAGGAACGCTACCGCGCCCTCCTGAAGAATGTGGAAATGCAGGAAGTGTTCAAAAAGAGCGAAGTGAAAATCTGGGAATGCCGCAACTGCGGGCATATCGTTGTCGGCACCGCAGCCCCGGAAGTCTGCCCGGTATGCGCCCATCCGCAGAGCTACTTCGAAGTCAATGCTGAAAACTACTGACCGTATACTCCGCCTGATACCCGCAGGGTCCCGGAAGGGGCCCTGTTTTTTTGCTGCCTGCCGTCCTTTTTCCGGTCCCGGTATTCTGGTATAATCAATATCAGTTCAAAAACCGGAGGCCGGAAATGAAGATTACAGCTTTGGTGGAAAACACTTCCGACTGCGGGCTTCCCGCAGAGCACGGGCTCAGCCTGTTCGTGGAAACAAACGGAATCCGTTTCCTTTTCGATATGGGGCAGACGGACCTGTTTGCCCGAAACGCGGAGGCCCTGGGCATTGATCTGGACACAGCCGATTTTGCAGTATTGTCCCACGGCCATTATGACCACGGCGGCGGACTGAAAACCTTCCTGTCGCTGAACAGTCATGCGCCGGTTTACCTCAGCCGGTATGCCTTTGAACCGCATTACAACGGAACTGAAAAATATATCGGGCTGGATCCGGAACTGCAGGAATCCGGCCGTCTTGTATTCATCGACTCAGAAAAAACAATTGCCGAAGGCATCTCCCTGCACAACTGTCCCGATGCCCCAAAGATCATGGACTTCGGTTCTTCCGGGCTGAACATGGTCCGGGACGGCCGCCTTCTGCCGGAGGATTTCCGGCATGAGCATTACCTGCTGGCGGAAGAAAACGGAAAAAGGATCCTCTTCAGCGGGTGTTCGCATCGGGGGATCCTGAATATTATGCACTGGTTCCGTCCGGATATCCTGATCGGGGGATTCCATATGTCCAAACTGCCCCTGGATGATATACTGGCCGGTTATGCCCGGGAACTGAACACATATCCGGCAGTCTGCTATACTTGCCACTGCACAGGAACAGCACAGTACAGGTTTATGCAGGATCACATGGACCGTCTCCATTACCTGGGAACCGGTGACTGCATTGAGATCTGAAAAAAGAAAACCGGATCAGCTTTCCAGCTGATCCAGGTAAGGCTTATAACGGGGATACTGAACCTGTAGCACCTCGTCTTCAGTAATCAGTTTCATGAGCGTCGGATAATCCACCCACATGTAATCCACCGTTTCCCCTTCCTGGAGAACGACCGCGTCCTTCGCGCAGTCCACCACTGCCAGGTATGCGTAGATCACGGACTTGCTCCCGGGCCAGTGCGTCACGCTGATCTGTTCCAGCGGCCCGGCTTCCAGCCCGGTCTCCTCTTTCATTTCCCGGCGGGCGCCTTCCTCCGCCGTTTCCCCGGCCAGGGCAGATCCGCCGGCGCTGGCTTCCAGGCAGCCCGGATACGGTTTCTTGTTCGGATCCCGCCGCGTCAGCAGGAACTCCCCGTCCCGATGGCGGATCAGGATATCACATACGATATGGCACCGCCCTTCGGGTATTTCCCCGGCACGGCTGCGCTCCCAGGTCTCCCCGGTTTTGTTGCCCTGCTCATCGTACAGGTCCCAGATTTCAGCGGACATAGGTTAGGTCTCCTTTTCTGAAACAATCATCAGATGCTCGGTATGGGTCAGATAGTCTTCCTTATCGCAGAACTTCAGTGCGTAATCATACCAGGCCATCCGGGTCTTTTTCGGCATGCCGGCCAGGACATACCGATACGGGGAAAGGATGCTCTCCTGCCCGAAGGCATTTTTCGTCCTGAGTCCCGGAACGGACGCCATCAGCTTTTTCGCATCCCGGACCGTCGTCATCCAGGCATAGGTAAATGAATGAAAAGACGCGCTTTCTTCTGTCGCCGCGTTTTCATAGATCATCATTTCCTTTTGCCGGTCCCAGGTAATGGTTTCCGGAACTTCCCGGATCCCATAGATCACACCGCCGAACATGAGGATAAAACTGCTGAACAGTATTCCTCCCGGCTTCAGCACACGCTTTGCCTCCCGGACAGCCTGAAGCCTGTTCTCCTCATTCATCAGATGATACAGCGGACCCATCAGAAAAACAATATCAAATGTGTTTTCCGCAAAGCGGGAAAGATCCAGCGCATCTCCCTGCAGCGCCGTGATCTTCACTCCGTACTGCCGGGCTTTCTTTTTTGCGAAACGGACATTTTCACCGCTCAGGTCCAGCAGGGTGACATCATGCCCCTGCCTGGCATAATGGACAGAATAATGCCCGGGTCCACCGCCGATATCCAGGATCGTATCTCCCGGACGGATATACCGGTCCATCATATGGATCGTGATGTATTTTTCATACGGGAACCTCCTTTTCAGGCGGTCCCATTCCTTCTGCGGATTGATATCATAATGGGATCGGATCGTATCCGTTTCCTCCCGCATCTTCTTTTCCCCTCTCCTTCTTCTTACCGTTTGATTTCCCGGATCATGGAATATTCATTCAGCAGCGTCCCGTCCCTCAGGCGGACCGCGTTCGGCTTGACCCCGGTAATCCGGAAGCCCATTTTCTCATACAAGGCCCGGGCACGGCTGTTCCCTTCAATAAACTCCAGCTCCATCTGCAGGATGTTTTCGTTTTCCTCCGCAATCCGGATCATTTCCTCAAACATCCGGGTCCCGATTCCCTGGTTCCAGTACTCCTTCATCAGCCCGATCGCCACGCTGGCCCGGTGCCGCGTCTTGATGGAATTCTTCCAGGCGATCTGGCAGTTCCCGATCACTTTTCCGTCCACCAGGCACAGGAGCATTGCATCGTTTGGGGAAGCATTGAGACTGTCAAACAGCGCTTTCTCGCCTTCCGGCGTATATTTGCCGCACTCCTCCGGATACCGGAGGATAAACTCAGTTTCCCCGGCCGTCACATACAGGCACTCCAGCATGCCCGGGATATCCTCATCCCGCGGGCTGCGAAGGACCGCCTTCCGCCCGTCCTTCAGGGTAAATGCGATTTCCGGAATGATCATGTTTCCTGCCCCTTTCTTCCATAGAATCATATCAGATCATTTTTCCGTTTTCCACCCGGACGGCCACCTGCCATTCATCCTCATAGATGACCGTACCGATGAAGTTGGTATAAACGATGTCGTACGGGTGCTCATACTTGTCCAGCAGACGGACCGCCGGTTCAATCTTCCGCAGCATCTCCCCTGTCGTCCCGGTCTTGAAGAAGGTAATGACCTTCTCCCCGTTTCTGCACGGCTCCGGCTGGGGCAGGTTTGCGATAAACCAATCAACAATCTCCCGGAACAGCTTCTCGTCTTCCGGTTCCATTTGCCCGTCCATGATCATCCGCCAGCACATGCCGAAAATCCCCTTGGGGTACTTCGTCACCCAGGAGTCCTCCCGGCCCTGGATCCTCATGTACTTCCATTCCATCCCCGCATCCTCCGCTTTTCTCAGGCAAGGCCTTTGATGTTTTTCGCAATGGCGATTGCCACATCGAACTTGTCCTGCGAATGATTGGCCTCCGTCAGGCCGTCCGGGGTGTATTCCGGCTGGTCCACCACATCCCCGGTGACGAGGAAATCATACAGCTCCAGCCCATGGTAGTCGCAGACTGCCTGGACGCCGGCCAGTTCCATTTCCACGGCAATACATCCCTCCGCCTTCCGCCGGCGGACCAGTTCCCGTGTTTCCATATACAGGGCATCCGTGGTCCACACTTTTCCTTTTACATACGGAAGATGGTGCCGGGCAAAAACATTTTCCAGGAAATCCGCATTGCGAACGGTGATATAGTCTGCCGGCGGAGCATAGTGATAAGACATTCCCTCATCGCGGTACGCCTCGGTCGGAATGACATACTTTCCGGCAGTTGCCTCCCGGTCCAGCGCCCCGGCCGACCCGAACAGGATAAAGCGTTCCGCTCCCGTCTTCCAGTTGATTTCAATCACGTCCGTGGCCGCCATGGCCGAACCGATCTCAGACAGGTAGAATACCACCTTCATTCCGTCCACTGTCAGCAGGTAAATCGGCTTGATCCTGTTTGCCGCGCGGATTTCCGCAATCTGCTCATGCGGGTATTTTTCCAGCACCGCCGGCCAGATCTCCCGGGAAAAGGTGCCGATGGCCAGGTCACAGATCCGGTTCTGCTCACCGAAAAGGATCCTCGGGGAAATGATCGCTTCGCTTGTGTTGTCAAAGGATTCTGTAATCATCTGAACATCCTCCCGTACCGTTTTCCGGGATAGCTTTCGCTCCCGTCCAGTTTGGTCAGGGTCACATCCTCCACATATTCCATGCCGAGCTTCTCCATCACCCGCCGGCTCCTGGCATTCTCACTGGCAAATGTTCCCTCGATTCCCCGGATGTCCCGGGTCTTTCCCGCATGCTCCAGCAGGGCTTTGATCAGCTCCACGGCATATCCGTTTCCCCACTGGTCCTTCCGGAGGTTATAGCCGATCGTCCAGAGATCCCGCTCCGGCCGGTAGAAGATCCCGCCTCCGCCGATCAGTTCGCCCGTCGCCTTCAGCACGATTCCCACGTCATATTCATCGGGGTCATCCGGATCCAGGGATTCAATCCAGGTCCGGACATCCTCCGCCTTCGTATAGACCGGATAAACCATATACCGCGCGACGTCCGGATCGCCGCACCAGCGGAACACCGCCTCATAATCCTCCGGCACCAGGTTGCGAAGGATCAGCCGCTCCGTTTCCAGGCAGACTCTCATTTCTGTCCCTCCTTTACAGCATCTTCACCATCAGGATTTCATCGTGGTAGGTTCCGTCGTCAAACTTCATGCCGCGGTACTGCCTTCCGCATTCAGTAAACCCGCATTTGCGGTACAGGGCCCCGGCCCGTTCGTTTTCCGCCACCATGATCAGTCCCATCTGCTCATACCCCATCTGTTTTCCCAGTTCACCCAGGTACCCAATGACGGCGGTGCCGATTCCCAGTCCCCAGTATTCCTCCAGCAGGGAAATCCCCATCGTGCAGCGGTGGCGGGTTTTCCGCCGGACGCGGCTCCCGTGGACGCCGGCATGCCCCGCGATTTTACCGTCCACCGTGGCGATCACCAGCGCGGAATCCGTACTCTCCAGGGATCCGAGCAGGAACTCCTTTTCACCTTCCGGTGTCGCGTCCACCTCATCCGGATACCGGGACAGGAACGGCGTTTCCGCGGCAACCTGCTTCAGGATCCCGACCATTTCTTCGGCCATTTCCGGCGCGGGCGGCTTCAGGATACAGGTCCTGCCGTCCTTCAGGGTGATGGTTTTCTCCGCAAACCTCATGGGAATCCCCTCCTTTGGATATATAAAAAATAAGCCGCTTATCCGTCAGGGATAAGCGGCCGGCTGGCTGTAAAGATATACCGGACTACTCTTCCCTGACCTTCTGGACGGAAATAACGGATACGACAAAGTAACGGACAACGTGTTCGTTGTTCGCCGGCAGTTCATGGACGTATCCGCACCGGATCATGGGACGAGCTCCTTTCCGGAAAATATTGGGGTGACTATACATCAAAAGGACAGGCCGTGTCAACCCTTTTCCGGCCCGGATGAAAAATTTCCTTACAGTTTGTACTGCATGAAGTTCCCGTTCTTCTTAAAACCGAAGTCCGTGTACAGCAGCACGCCCATATCGGACGCCGTAATCTGCACGTTTCCGCAGCCGTACGCGCGCGCTTCCTCCACCACCCGGCGGAGCAGCTCCTTTGCGATGCCCATCCGGCGGTATCCGGGATCCGTATACATGCTGGAAAGCAGGCCGATCCTTCCGGAAGGACAACTGAAATACGGCGGTTTCTCCACAAAGGACATACCGCTGGTGCCGATAATCTTTTCGCCGTCCACCGCCAGCCAGGAGACAAACGTTCCGTCCGCCAGGTGCCGGTGGTAATAGTCCATCAGCGGCGGCACCAGGTCCACGTCCTCCGTGGCGCCTTCCTCCCGCAGCTGGGTGATCCGCATCGTAATGAAGGTTTCCAGGTCATTCTCCGTCATTTTCCTGTACTGAATATTCATATCTGCCTTCTCCGTATTCCTGTTTTTTCAGTCCGGGTTTTCCGGGATGGCTTTCATTGTACCACCGGACCCCCTGCCCCGGTCAAGACGCTGGCCCCGGAAGCATGATATGCTTTACATCCGGGCACCATCTGTTATAATGCCCGGTACGCAAAAAATTTTTTTTGCGGAAATGAAGCAAAAACGCATCGCCGGTGCATCTATATTTATGTATCCGGATACGAAACAAGGAGAAGTGATGGAATGGAACGGGAGCTTGAGAACGCGTTTGTGGCCGCGGTTCGCCTGAACCGGCACCGGCTGTACCGCGTTGCCCTGAGCATACTGCGGTCCCCGGCCGATGCGGAAGACGCGGTTTCCACCGCAACAGAGCAGACATGGAAAGCCCTGCCGCGCATCCAGGATGAAGACCGCCTGCCGGTCTACCTGATGCGCTGCACAGTCAACGCAGCCCGGGCGGAACTGCGCAAACGCAGGAAAACCGAACCGCTGGAGGATTACCAGGATACCCTGGCCGCACCGGAAGCCGGCACATCCGTCCGGGAATATGTTTCCGGGCTGAAGGAGAAATACCGGACTCCGCTGATCCTGAAATACCAGGAAAATATGCGGGAAGAAGATATCGCCGCAATCCTGCAGATTCCCCGGGGAACCGTTTCCACCCGCATCACCAGAGCCCTGAATATGCTTCGGGTTGATGTCAGGAAGGAGGACTGAACGCTATGAATCAGAACGAACTGAAAAAAGAGCTGCAGATGAACCTGCCTGAACCTCCTGAAGGCTTTGACGCGCGGAGCGAAGCCAAGCTCGCAAAGCTGATGATTGAGGAGGAACCCCAAATGAAGAAGAAAAAATCTGTCGGCCTGGTCTTTGCCATTGTACTCGCCCTGCTGTCCCTGACGGCTGTCGCCGCCACGCTCAGCGGATGGAATATCGGTAGTTTTTCCCGCTTTTACGGCGACCAGGATGTTCCGGAAAACTTTGAAAGCGGATTTGACCAGAACCTGGAAACGGAACTGGACGGCGTTCTGTTCCGCATTGTGGACGCATACGCGACTCCCGGCCGCGCAATCGTGATGACGGAAATCAGCATGAAGGACGGAAGCCCGGCGCTGTTCCGGCACTGGTCCGATCCTGCGGATCAGACCCCGCTCGGAAATTACCTGTATGACCTTCGCGGCACAGATGACCCGCGGACTGTTCAGGATTATGCGGATGAAAAGCAGCTTCCTGTGATTCCCGTATATGTGGAGCTGGAAAACCCGCAGTGTAATAGATGGCAGGATATGCTGTGGTGCGTGGATGATACCAAAGCCATCTTCGTATCCGAAGCTTTCTGGACCCCGGCAGATAACGAACAGGCCATCGACCTGGACTGGATATCCTATGTGCTCCCGGAAAGTGAAGAGGAACCCGACTGGGAGGCTGTGTATGCCAGTGGCAAAAGAACAGCCATCACGCTCCCGGTCTCCGATCTGGAAACCGTAACGATTCCGGTCAATCAGGAGATTACCGGACCGACCGGTCCGGTAATCGTGGACACCCTGACGCTGAAACGGTCTTCCCTGGAAACCCGGGCAGTGATCAGTTTTCACGCGGACATCCTCCATTCGGAAGATCCGGAAACATTGACCGGGTGTAGTTTCTGTGCTTATATGCCTGATTCCCTGCAGCCTGTCCCGGCTGTTCTCGATAAAAACCCGCCTGATTATTATCCGGATCCGGAAACGAACCGCATCAGCGGAATCGATGAACTGTCCCTGAATCTTCCCCGGGATGCAGAAGCAATCTGCCTCCACTTTGGCCAATACCATCCTGCGGCTGCAGATTCCTCCGATGAACTGCTGTATATCCCTCTTTCAGAATCATACGAATCCGGATCTGCAGTAATCCATCCCTCACAGGAATAACCATGCGCCAATCCCATACAGAACCGCCCTGTTCAAAAGAACAGGGCGGTTCTGCAATATTTCCCTACGGCAGCTCCATCAGCCGGCAGCTTTCGATTCCGGCGCTCCAGAACTGTGAAACGGGAAGTCCCTTCCGCTGGCAGACAATGCTGGAGTTCATGGCGCCATGGCCGACAATCAGCACGTCTTTTCCCTCCGCCAGGAGGGGATCCGCCTTTTCCCGCAGGAATTCCCCGGTGCGGGCAAACAGTTCCTCCAGGCTTTCGGCGCCTTCCGGCAGGTCGGTATACTTTTCCGGTTCCCGGAACAGCACATTGACCTTGCAGTCGGAAATACCGAAGCTGTTCTCCAGCCCCTCGCACTCGCCGAAGGACATCTCTTTCAGCCGGTCATCCGGAACAATCGGGATATTCCGGTCCCGCAGCACAATTTCCGCGGTTTCCCGTGCCCGGATGAGCGGGGAGCAGAAGCAGATATCGAAATGGACGTCCGCGTATTCCTTCCGGGCGGCTTCCGCCATTTCCCTTCCCGCGTCATTCAGCGGGATATCCGTCCGCCCCTGCAGCTTCCGCAGGTCGTTCCAGTCGGTTCTTCCGTGCCGCATGATGTAGAGCATGCCTGTTCCTCCAAAGGTCCCGTAAAAAAGAAACCGGGCAGCGGGATCATCTCCCCCTGCCGCGTATCATCAGGTCATTTCCGATTCTGTCATCCGGAGACAGTTTCCCCTGTCAGGTGAAACGAATCTCGTCGAGTGAATAGCGGAGCATCTCATCCACCGAGTCTTCCTCTTCCTTCGCGGAGGGGATACTGACGAGCCATGGATGGGAATCTTCCCACAGCGGTGCCTGCGCTTCCTGCGTTTCCTCGAACATCGGTCGACACTCCCTTTTCTTCTGTCAGAACTACCACAGATTGTACAGCCAGGAGAGATAAAATACAATATCCATTTCAGGAAAATTTCAAAAAAATACAAAATATTGACTTTTCTCCCCCTCCGGAATTTCCCTTGCCAACCCGCCGGGTGTGATGTACAATGAGCCTGCCCGGTACGCACCGGTAATGTCTGGAGGGGTTCGGATGGATAGCAGGGTTGCGGTCATCAGCATCATCGTCGAGGACGGGGACGCCGTCACCGAGCTGAACAGCCTGCTCCACGATTACAGCCAGTACATCATCGGAAGAATGGGCATTCCCTATCGGGAACGGAAGATCAGCATCATCTGCCTGGCGATTGACGCGCCGAACGACCGGATCAACGCGCTGACCGGCGCGCTGGGCCGGATCAAAGGTCTCCGGGCCAAGGCCACCTACTCCGCCGTCTGATCTTTCCGGGATTCCGGTGAACTGAATATTTTCCAAGGCATCCCCTGACGCCGAAACGAAACTTGAGGCGAAAGAACCGATGCGATAAAAGGCTTTGTTTTTTGTCGTCGTGTTTCCGTCAGGGATCACGGCGATTTTTCTTTGCGGAGGTGACACGATGTCCATGAATGAGATGCCCGCAGCCGAGCGGGTGCACATCAGCTTTTTCGGCTGCCGGAACGCCGGGAAGTCCAGCCTGGTGAACGCCGTCACCGGGCAGGCGGTCTCGGTGGTATCCGAAGTGAAGGGCACCACCACGGATCCGGTTTCGAAAACCATGGAGCTGCTGCCGCTGGGCCCGGTGGTCATCACCGATACGCCCGGATTCGACGATGCGAGCGGCCTGGGCAGCCTGCGGGTGGAGCGTACGCGGCAGATTCTGCGGCGGACGGACCTGGCCGTGCTGGTGGCCGACAGTACCGCCGGCCTGCAGGAGACCGACCGGGAGCTGCTGCGCCTGTTCGGGGAGCGGAATATCCCCTTCCTGGTGGCCATGAACAAGCAGGACCTGTGCCGGACAGTTCCGGAAGATGACCGGACCGTGGCGGTCAGCGCCCTCACCGGCGAAGGCATCCGGGAACTGAAGGAACGCATGGCCCGCCTGCTGCCGGGGCGTGCGGCGGATAAGTGCCTCATCGCGGACCTGGTCCGTCCGGCCGACTGCGTGGTGCTGGTCTGCCCGATCGATGAATCCGCACCGAAGGGCCGGCTGATCCTGCCGCAGCAGCATGCCATCCGCGACCTGCTGGAGGCCGGGGCACTGCCCCTGGTCACCCGGGAAACGGAGCTGCCGGATGCGCTGTCCGCACTCGCTTCACCGCCGCGCATGGTCGTAACTGACAGCCAGGCATTCCGCGCAGTTGCCCCCCGGGTACCGGAAGAAATCCCCCTGACCTCGTTTTCCATCCTCATGGCGCGTTACCGGGGTTTCCTGGAAACCGCGGTGCGGGGCGTCGCGGCGCTCCGGTCCCTGCGGGACGGAAGCCGCGTGCTGATGGCCGAGGGCTGCACCCACCACCGCCAGTGCAATGATATCGGCACGGTAAAAATCCCGCGCTGGCTGCGGGAGCATACCGGCCGCACAATCGAAATCGATACCTGCTCCGGGCCGGATTTTCCGGAGGACCTTTCCCCGTATGCCGCGGTGATCCACTGCGGCGGGTGCATGATCACCGAAAAGGAAGTGCAGGCACGGCGGGAAATGGCGGAAGCCCAGGGAGTACCCTTCACCAATTACGGGCTGGTGATCGCGCATATCACCGGCGTGCTGGAGCGGAGCCTCCGCCTGTTCCCGGAAATCCACGCGCTGCTCGGGGAGGGATTTGAATGAACGGAAATCCGGAATCCCTCATCCGGAAGCTGCAGGAAACGCGCAGCCTGGAGGAAGCGGAATATGCGGAGCTGATCCGTCAGCGCACACCGGAATCCGCGCGGCTGCTGGCAGACCTCGCTGTGGCGGAGCGAAAGCGGATCTACGGCAATGACGTCTTCATCCGCGGCCTGATTGAATTCACCAATATCTGCCGGAATGACTGCCTGTACTGCGGGCTGCGCCGGTCCAACACCGCGCTGGTCCGCTACCGCCTCACCCCGGAGGAGATTCTCTCCTGCGCGGAGGATGGATACGCTCTGGGCTTCCGCACCTTTGTACTGCAGGGCGGCGAGGACGGGCATTTCACCGATGAGGTGCTGATCCCCGTAATCCGGGAAATCAAAAAGCGGTACCCGGACTGCGCCGTAACCCTCTCCCTGGGGGAGCGCAGCCGGGAAAGTTACCAGGCGCTGTTCGATGCCGGTGCGGACCGGTACCTGCTGCGCCATGAGACGGCGGACCGCGGGCACTACGCCCGCCTGCACCCGCCGGGTATGTCCTTTGACCACCGGATACAGTGCCTCCGGGAGCTGAAGGAAATCGGCTACCAGGTGGGCTGCGGGTTCATGGTCGGCTCCCCCGGCCAGACGGAGAAAGAACTCGCAAAGGACCTGAAGTTCATCGAAACCTTCCGGCCGGATATGTGCGGCATCGGGCCGTTCATCCCGCATCACCAGACACCCTTCCGGAATATGCCGGCGGGCAGCGCGGAGCTGACCTGCTTCCTGCTGTCGGTCATCCGGCTGATGCTCCCGGCGGTCCTGCTGCCGGCCACCACGGCGCTCGGCACCATCCACCCGCGCGGACGGGAGATGGGCATCCTCGCCGGCGCCAACGTCGTAATGCCGAACCTGTCGCCCCGGAGCGTCCGGAAGCAATATGAACTGTACGACAACAAGATCTGCACCGGGGAGGAATCCGCGCAGTGCCGCGGCTGCCTGGAAACGCGGATGGAAAGCATCGGGTACCGGACCGTTACCGCCCGCGGTGACGCGGTCCGGGAAGAATAAAAGGAGGTAACTGAAAATGGCTGTTTACAATCCCAAGTCCATGGTCGCGGACGAGTTTATCAACGACGGGGAAATCCTGGAAACCCTGGCTTATGCCGACGCGCACAAGAACGATGTGGAACTGATCGACCGGATCCTGGAGAAGGCCCGGCCTCGAAAAACGGAAACCGGCTGCGTCTGCGCCGGGCTGACCCACCGGGAGGCTTCCGTGCTGCTGGCCTGCGACATTCCCGAAAAGGTGCAGCGGATGTACGAGATTGCCGAAGAGATCAAGCTGGCCTTCTACGGCAACCGCATCGTAATGTTCGCCCCGCTCTACCTGTCCAACTACTGCGTGAACGGGTGCCTGTACTGCCCCTATCACCTGAAGAACAAGCATATCGCCCGGAAAAAGCTGACGCAGGATGAGGTCCGGGCGGAGGTCATCGCCCTGCAGGATATGGGCCATAAGCGGCTGGCCATCGAAGCCGGCGAGGATCCGGTGAACAACCCCATCGAGTACATCCTCGACTGCATCCATACCATCTACAGCGTGCACCATAAAAACGGCGACATCCGCCGGGTGAACGTCAATATCGCTGCCACCACCGTGGAGAATTACAGGAAGCTGAAGGAGGCCGGCATCGGCACCTACATTCTCTTCCAGGAGACCTACCACCGCAAGAGCTATGAGACGCTGCATCCGACCGGACCGAAGCATAATTACGCCTACCATACCGAGGCAATGGACCGCGCCATGGAGGGCGGCATCGATGACGTCGGCCTGGGCGTGCTGTTCGGGCTGGAGCTGTACCGGTATGAGTTTGCCGGCCTGCTGATGCACGCCGAGCACCTGGAAGCCGTGCACGGTGTCGGTCCGCACACGATCAGCGTTCCGCGGGTCAAGCGCGCGGACGATATCGATCCGGACATGTTCGACAACGGAATCGATGATGAGACCTTCACGAAGATCGCTGCCTGCATCCGGCTGGCCGTACCCTATACCGGCATGATCATCTCCACCCGGGAGAGCGAACAGGTGCGCAAGCGGATGCTGCAGGTGGGCATCTCCCAGATCAGCGGCGCCTCCCGCACCTCCGTGGGCGGCTATACCGAGGAGGAACGCCCCCATGACACCGAGCAGTTTGACGTATCCGACCAGCGAACGCTGGATGAGGTGGTTCGCTGGCTGATGGAAAGCGGGCATATCCCGTCCTTCTGCACCGCATGCTACCGGGAAGGCCGCACCGGCGACCGGTTCATGGCCCTGTGCAAGAACGGCCAGATTCTGAACTGCTGCCACCCCAACGCGCTGATGACGCTGGCCGAATACCTGGAGGATTATGCCTCCCCCGAAACGAAGGAGACCGGTTACCGCATGATTGAGGAGGAGCTGAAGAAGATTCCGAAGGACAAGGTCCGGGAAATCACCCGGGAGCATATCGCCGAGATCCGCTCCTCCAACCGGCGCGATTTCCGCTTCTGATTCCTTCCGTTTTCCGCAAACGCCCAAAAACATCTGTCCTTTCCGGCCCCGGGATGGTATAATACCCATGGCCGCCGGCATCTGCCGCCGCAGGCCGGTACAGAAGGAGGATGCGTATGGGCGTTTTTTCAAAATATCTCCGTTTCCGGGAAGCCGGCGAACAGGCAAATGTCAACAACGTGGAGCGGTTCGGGGAGCCGGTGCGTTCCCTGTTCACAACATCCAAGGTCATTTCCCTGCACAGGCATACGGACATTACCGATGAGCATGAGCAGGTTGTGTACCACGCGCAGACCAAGTTCCCCTCCCTGCACGACAAGACCGACGTGCTGGACGCATCCGGAAACCGCGTGGCCCATATCGAGCGGAAGCTGCTGACCCTCCATGAGCGCCATTTCGTGACCATGGAAAACGGCACCTCGTTCCAGATCTCCAACGAGCTGTTCCATATTGTCCGCGATATCACGAATATCGAAGGCCTTGGCTGGCAGCTGCGGGGCAATATCGCCGCCCTGAATTTTGAACTGTATGACGAAAGGGATCAGGTCATCGCTGTCATCAGCCAGAAGTTCCTGTCCCTGCATGACAAATACTGCGTGGATATCTACCAGCCGGAGCACGAGCAGGCAGTGGTTGCGATCCTGGTCACCCTGCAGCATATGATCAAAGACCGGGAAGCCCGGTCCTCCTTCTCTTCATCCTCGTCCTCCTCTTCGGGAAGCAACTGATCCCGCAGGCCGACAGGCCGGCCGGAATAACCGTTTTTCCGGGCCCGCATTCCGGGTCCGGAAAACTTTTTTAGTTTTTTTTGTATTTTCCTGTAACGAAAACGGATCCTGTCCGTCTAATCCATGGAATTCAGCCGGGAAGGAGGTGATGATGTGTGAACGATCAGGCCTGGGAAAAGATGTACGATGCTTACTACATGCGGGTGTACTCCTTCACAATGACGCTCTGCGGGGATCAGAACCTGGCGGAGGATGTCACCCAGGAAACCTTCAGCCAGGCAATGTCCAAGAGCGCTTCCTTCCGGAATGAATCGGACGAAGTGACCTGGCTGTGTGCGATCGCCCGGAATCTGTTCCTCGATGAAAAACGCCGGCAGACCCGAACGGAACAGATGCCTGAGGAAATCCCCTCGAAGGAGAAAACCCCCGAGCAGCTCACCATGGACAGGGATTCCTCCTTCCGGATCCACATGGCCCTGCACGCGCTGGATGAACCCTACCGGGAAGCCTTCGAGCTGCGGGTATTCGGGGAACTGTCCTTCCGGGAAATCGGAACGATATTCGGCAAAACGGAAAACTGGGCGCGTGTCACATATCATCGGGCCCGGCTGAAACTACAGGAAAGGATGAATGCGGATGAAAACTGACTGCAATATTATCCGGGACCTGCTGCCCCTGTACGCGGACGACGTGTGCAGCAAGGAAAGCCGTGCCCTGGTGGATGAACATCTGCAGGAATGCCCGGACTGCCTGGAGGAGCTGGTCAATCTCCGGAAAAGCGAGATTGAAGACCGCCTCGGCGCCGAGCGGGAGGATGTCATCCGGAAACAGAAAAAACAGATGGGACGCCGCAGCGCCGCAATCGGCAGCGTGCTGGCGTGGATATTCCTGATCCCCGTGGTGATCTGCCTGTTCATCAACCGCCTGCAGGGCGGCGGGATGGGCTGGTTCCTGATCACGCTCGCCTCGGTCGCGGTGGCCGCGTCCGTCACAGTGGTACCGCTGATGGTGCCGGAAAACAAGCTGTTCTGGACCTTCTGCGCATTTACTGCCACAGTGGTCATGCTCTTTGCCGTAATCTGCCTGTGCACCGGCGGCGACTGGTTCTTCGTGGTGACCGCCGCGACGCTGTTCGGGCTGTCGGTCTTCTTCCTGCCGTTTGTCATCAAGGCAAAGCCGATCCGGCCGTTTGTGCCGGAGCGGAAAGCCGTTACGGTGATCGCGGTGGACCTGGGCCTGTTCGGCCTCATGATGGAAGCGATCGATATCCGGAACAACGGTCTCGGCCTGACGCGCCTGCTGCTCCTGGCCGCCCTGCTTTGCGGACTGGCCTTCTATGTGATTATTCCCGAACTGAAAAAGAGAGGTATCCTGAAATGAAAAAGATAGCCCTGGTCCTGGCCCTGGCGCTCTGCGCCGTGATCCTGTCCGGCTGTGCCGAAATCAATTCCCTTGTCTCCGGTATCACCGGCGGCAATTTCAAGGGCGGCAACGCCGTGATTACCGATAAAATTGAAAACCTGGATATCAGCTGGACTGCCGGCAGCGTGAAAATCGCGTATCACGCGGAAAGCACCGTAACCCTTGATGAAACCGCCAGCCGCTCCATCAGCGAGGATGACAAGCTGCAGTGGAAGCTGGAAGGCACCACCCTGAAGGTGCAGTACAACAAGCCCGGTATCCGCCTGAACACCCCGGCGAAGAACCTGGTGATCACCCTGCCGGAAGGCACCGTGCTGAAGAACGCGGTGATCGGCGCCACCAGCGCGGAAATCGACATCCCGTCCATTGCCGCGGACAGCGTATCCCTGAACAGCACCAGCGGCGATGTGACCGCCTCGGTCACCGCTCCGGCTGTCACCGCCCACAGCACCTCCGGTGATGTGAAGCTGATCGTTCGCGGAAAAGTCCGTACCCTGAGCCTGGATTCCACTTCCGGATCCCTCAGCGCCGACCTGGATGAAGCGGAGAAGGTTGCCGCCCATTCCACCTCCGGCGGAATCAGCATCACCGCGGATCGGGTCGGGGACCTGTCGGCCGGTTCCACCAGCGGGAATATCCATCTTGCCCTGAAGCGCTTTGACAATGCGGCGGTCAGCGCCACCTCCGGCGACGTGACTGCGGAGCTGCCTGCCGAGCCCGGCTTCACCCTGAAGCACAACGCCACCAGCGGCAAGATGACCACGGATATCCCGCTGGCCGGCAGCAAAGGCAGTTACACCTGCGGCGACGGATCCGCGAAGATCACCATCGGCACCACTTCCGGCGATCTCACCATCCGTCCGGTAAAATAACTTTTCCGGTATACAAATCACCGGCGCGGAACCGCGCCGGTGATTCTTTCTGCCTCCGGGTTACCTGTTTTCCATCCGGAAAACCTGCTTTGGCTCGTCCGGGCCCAGGACTTTCCCGGGAATATAGCTCATGTTGAAATGCTTCCCGTCCTTGCGTTCATATCCGCCTTCCACCTTTTCCGCGGCATAGAACACGGGGCCGCCCATGATGCCGGTGCGTTCGCAGCGGTCGTCCGTTCCGGCGACCACCTTCGCCACGGTTTCAATCCCCTCGTCCACAATGGAAGCGTCAAAGATTTCATGCCCGCCGTATACCATGTCGAATTCCGCCTGGTGGTCCTTCAGATGCAGCAGGGCCCGCAGGTAGGCAATCACCGGCAGGGAGTTGTCAAACTCCAGCAGGGTATTGCCGTTGCAGGCATCCCCGGCATACGCGATCCGGGTTTTATGGTCAATCAGCACGATGGAGCCGAGGGTATGCCCGCCGACCTCCACCACCTCAAGCTGCCGGTCCCCGAGGTCGAACACATCGCCGTCACTGACCGGATACACCTTCATCGGATGCCAGTCGGAGAAGTTGTCGTCCGGCTCCATTAAATCCCGGTATTCCGGCAGGACCATCTCCCTGGCCATCTCCAGGACTTTCTCCTTCGGAATGCCGATGCTGTCCTGGAAGGAGCCGATATCCCGGGGATGCATATAGCAGTGATCAAAGAAGAAATTGCCGCCGACATGGTCGGAATGCGAGTGCGTGTTCACCAGCCGGATCGGCTTGTCCGTCAGCGTTTCGCAGAACGCCTTCAGGTTGCCGATGCCGAGGATCGTATCGATCAGGAGCGCGTAATCCCGCCCCTCCACCAGGTAGCAGAGCGCGTAGGAGCTTTCGCAGCACGCATTCTCAATCTTCCAGCTCTTTTCGGCAATCTCCGTTGCCCTGTAATAAGGGATTTTTCCGGTCATCTCCATATACCTCCATATATCCTGCCGACCCGGCAGGTGATCATTCCTTTCCCGCGGAAACCGCCCTCCACTGCGCGGTAAATCCGGGACAGCTTACCGGATGCCGGTCCAGACCAGGCTGTCGGCTGTATCCAGCGGAAACACCAGCAGCGGGCTGCCGTCCAGCAGGTACCAGTGGAAATCGTCTCCCCATCCCCACGGCGGGCTCATGCTGTACGGCACGCTCTTTGCATCCGGCAGCACCACCGACACCGTTACGCCTCCGTCCGGCGGATAGGTGTTGCGGTATCCGCACTCACGGATATACTCCGTATACCGTTCGTAGTAGAAGGGATTGCTGCCGCAGTGGATCACCAACGGCATATCCAGCACGGGAAGCGCCTCCCCGGCTGTTTCTTCCGTCCAGCCGAAGGTACGCATGGTCCCGATATACATCACAATATGGTTATACCGGCCGTGGTCCATACCGATCAGGTCGCCGGGGAGCAGGAATTCCGGCCATTCCGACGGATCCGCGGCCAGCAGTTTCCCGCCCTGGCCATCCCGGATCATCTTCGCAATGGAAACATGCCCCAGGTTATTCCGGGAAAGCACCAGGTTCAGGTATCCGGCGCAGTCCAGGCCGTAAAGGTACGTCCGCTCCGCGCGGAAATAGCGCGTGGTGGAATTGGGATTGGGAACGCGCGGCTTCAGCATGCCGTTTCCGGTTTCCCCGCTGAAGAAATACGGAACGCCCAGCGGATATTCCGCGGAAACCAGGCTGCCGGCCACCTCCCGGTACTGCCGGAGCACGGGATTTCCCTCCTCCAGCATGCCCAGCGCCTCATCCAGCCATTCCTGCTGTTCCGCACGGTCCAGCGGAAACAGCGGAACCTCCCCGTCCGCGGTAAAGGTCAGCTGCAGGTAAATCGAATCTTCCTCCACCCGGATATATTCACCGTTTCCCCGGTTCACCGGAATCAGCTTCAGCGCATCCCCGGTTTCCAGCCAGGTTCTGACAGCGTCCGTCACATCCCAGAGAACGTGTCCGTCCGGCACCGTGCACGGCTGGGTCACCTGATTCCCGCATGCCAGCGAATACAGCACCGATCCCCTGCCGATGGCTTCCGCCGCCGTAAAGCGCAGGGCGGCCCTCACCAGCCGGAATCCCGGCAGGCTCCGCAGCTTTTCCGGCGTCCAGGTTTCATCCCCTGCATCCAGGAACGTTCCACGGGGTTCAATGATGACGCTGACCGCCTTTTCATTGATCCGGCCGACCTGCCCTCCGCCGGTGCAGCGCAGCAGGAGGCTGTGCTTCTCCGCGGCGGCGCTTCCCGCCCGTATCACAGCGAGCAGGAGCACCAGAAACAGCAGGATTCGTCCGGTTTTTCTCATTTGGATGTCCTTCCCTGCAGCCGGGCGGCCGCCGCACAGATGAGGAAAGCGAGAATATCCATTCCCACAATCGTGGAACCGACCGGTGTGTCAGCAAGGATCGCGACCAGGATTCCCATGAGCGCACAGAAAACCGACAGCACCGCGGAAGCAATCGTTACAGCGCGGAAGCTCCGGAACAGCCGCATGGCCGACATCGCCGGGAAAATCACCAGCGCGGAGATCAGCAGGGAGCCAACCAGGTTCATGGCCAGCACGATGATCACCGCGATCACCACCGCGATCAGCAGGTTGTATGCCTCTACCTTTGTCCCGGCGGCCCGGGCAAAGTTCTCGTCAAAGGTCACCGCGAAAATCCGGTTGTAGAACAGCAGGAAAATAACCACCACAACAACGGACAGGATAATGCTCAGCCACACCTCTGCCTTCGTCAGCGTCAGGATGGACGCGGAGCCGAACAGCGTCGAGCATACGTCGCCGGACAGGTTGGAGGAGGCGGAAAAGATATTCATCAGCAGGTATCCGACCGCCAGCGCGCCGACGGAGATCATGGCGATCGCTGCGTCGCCGCGGATCCGGGTTTTCTGGCCCGTCCGCAGCAGCAGCACCGCGCACAGGATCGTAACCGGCATCACCAGCACCATGTCGTCCGACAGGTGCAGCACGGCCGCGATCGCAATCGCGCCGAACGCCACATGGGACAGTCCGTCCCCGATATAGGAGAACCGCTTCAGCACCAGCGTCACGCCCAGCAGCGAGGAGCACAGGGCAATCAGCACCCCAACGATCAGCGCATTCCGGACCATGTCATACTGCATGTACATCCGCAGGGTTTCGATCATACCGGCTCCCCTCCCTTCAGCGCCAGGAAGCGGGCTGCCAGCGGGGACGCGAGATAATCCGCCTTCGTACCGAAGAACAGCTCCTCACCCACATGCAGGATATGGGTGGCTTCCTGCAGGGCAGCGGTAATATCATGGGAAATCATCATGACGGTGATGCCGTCCTCCCGGTTCAGGTTCCGGATGAGGCCGTACATCTCCGAGGTGACGTGCGGATCCAGGCCGGAAACCGGCTCATCCAGCACGATCAGCTTCTGCGTCGCGCACAGGGCCCGCGCCAGCAGTACACGCTGCTGCTGTCCGCCGGACAGTTCACGGTAGCAACGGCCGGCAAAGGCAGCCAGATCCAGGCGTTCCATATTCTGCGCGGCGGTCTTTTTGTCTTCCCGGTTGTAGAACGGCCGGCGCCCCATTCGCCCCTGGCAGCCAGACAGCACGATCTCGCGCACCGTCGCGGGAAAATCCCGCTGTACGTCCGTCTGCTGCGGCAGATAGCCGATCTCGTTCTGCTTCAGCCCGTCGCCGAAGGTGATTTTCCCGGCGAGCGGCTTCTGCAGGCCCAGCACGGTCTTCATCAGGGTCGTCTTGCCCGATCCGTTCTCGCCGACAATGCACAGGTAGTCCCCCGCACACACTTCAAAACTGATGCCGGACAGCACAGGATGTCCGTCATATCCGAGCACCAGGTCCTTACAGGTCAATAATGCCATTCTTACTCTCCCCGGGGATTGGTTATGCGGCTCCCGACCGCCATTTCCTTCCGGCACTGCTCACAGATGCCGTAAAAAACCGTTTTCCCGGCGTTCCACGCGAAACCGTGGTGCGCCAGCATATGGGTCCGGATCTCATCCAGCTCGTCGCAGTCCAGGTGGATCAGGCGGCTGCACCGCTCGCATTTGCAGTGGTAATGCTCCGCACAGTGGCTGGATTCCTCCTCATACGTGTAGCAGGCGCTTTCACCCGTCCCGATCACGTATTTCCGGATTTTCCCCTCATCCACAAACTGTTCCAGGCGGCGGTAAATCGTCGCGGTGCCGATGGGCGTTCCCTCCGCGGCAAAATGCTCCTTCAGCCCGGCCGCCGTATGATGCACCCCGGGCGTTGACTGCAGGTATTCCAGCAGTTCCGCCTGGGCCTTTGTCCGGTATCCTGTCTTGCCTGCCACCGCAAACAACCCCCCTCCCGAAAATGAGAACCGTTCTCAATTATATCCGGAATCCGCCGTATGTCAATCATTTCCTGCAATCCGCATAAAAAACCGGCCTGCAGGATCTGCAGGCCGAATCAGTTATATCGGAATGGTTACCGCGTGAAGTCCTTCATGAACTGCCACGCCCGTTCACATGTGTGCTCCCGGCATTCATGGCCCTGGTTGTCCACGCCGGCGAAAACGGTACGGTATACCCCGTCTTTGCTCACATAGCGGTGCTCGGTCAGGATGGCGCCCCGGGAAAGGTCCGGGATCTTCTCAACCCGGTCACCGGGAACACCCCAAAAGGGTTCCTCCCAGCTTTCCCGGTCATCGAATACGAGATTGTATGGTTTGACCACCTGGTTGACTTCGAACACATACCGGGCGCGTTCCATACACTTGTCCGCCTGGCAGGGCATTTCCGGCAGGGGGGTCTTCTCGCCCGCCGCGTAATACACCGGCACGGGGATGTCGCGGTTGATGGGCTTCGGCGCCGGCTGGCCGTACAGGTTCAGCCCGACCTCGAAGGTCGCATCCATCGGCGCGAGCGCCGCGAAGGATTCCGGATATTCCTGGAACAGGTCCCAGGACTTGCAGCCGCCCATGGAGAAGCCGCTGGCATAGATCCGTGAGGAATCAATCGGATACTTTTCCTTCAGCTGCCCGATCAGGGACATGACCTCGGTGGCCGTAACGTTCAGGTGGTTTTCAAGGCACACCAGCAGGAAGCGGTTCCGCATGGCAACGCGCCACCAGCCGGAAACCCACGCAATATGGAAAGCGGAATCGCCGCCGCCGTGGAAAGCGAGCACCAGCGGAAGCGGGCTGTCCTCCGAAAGCGGCGTCGGATAATAGGCAACATACCCCACCTTATGCATGTCGGTGCCGGCATCATCACCCTGGTTGTCCGGGGAAGTAACCAGCTCAGTGACCACCGGTTCTTCCGCCATGTTCATGGCCGACAGGTCCTCGTCCCGGGACAGCATACCGCACCAGCGCTTCATCCGGCACCAGAATTCATCATGATCGGCACGGAAGTCCGCCTCATCCCGGACGCAAAGGAAATCACAGGTTTCGCGCAGCGCATCGTTCACCCGGGCGCTGTTTCCAATGGAAACCACCGGGATATCCCGGCGCTCCGGCGAAGGAATCACGGACAGGTTTTCCAGCACGGCGGCCATAGGCGTAATTTCGCCCGGGCCCCACAGGTACTGGCCCTCCAGCGTCTTCAGGCAGCAGCGGGCAATATAGTCCGCCGACTCACCGCATCCGAAGAGCACCGTGCGGAACAGGGAACCACGGATAAAGCTCTCACCAATTTCACCGGTGAAGAAGTTTTTCGGGGTAATGATCCCGTCCTGGTAATACTGGCCGATTTTGCTCTCCGCCGCCAGGTCGGCAAACAGGGTATCCGGCGCGCCGGCCCAGCCCTCCGGGGCAATGGGGCGGATGAACACGACGGAGGTGGAATAGCTGCGGGCGATATCCGCCAGGCCGGATCGCTCCGCATAATCCAGCGCAAGTCCTACATCCCGGTCCTGGTCATCAAACACGAGCAGGTAGGGCGCCTTGTAGCCGTAATTGATGACAGCGGAATCCGGCTGCCCGAGGGGAACATAAACCAGGGCGCTGAAAGAGCTGAAGGTATTCGACCAGAACTTCCCGCCTCCCGGCAGTTCCGATACTTCCGGCCTGGATGCCATGCCCATATGATTGCCTCCGTTTCACAGGGGGATCCTGTTGTTGATGATGGTGGAATTATATCATACGGAATGCATGTTTTCAAACAGCAGCCGGACGGCGTTCCTGCGGCAGGCCCCGGAGATTGCTTGCTCCGCAAAGGTCGGGCCTGTCATCCGTCCGTCCGGAGAAACAAAAAAGATGCAAAAAGCAGTCCAAAACAGACTGCTCCCATTGTTATTAACCGGACCATACAGTTCCATAGACATAATAAAGCCAGGCACTTTTCAGTGCCTGGCTTTCATAATCCGGTTGTTCCGGTCTCTTTCAGCCATCCCGGCCGGATGGCATTTATTTACGCCTCCTGCATCCCGGCTCCGGCTGCCTGGCTTTGCCGGCGGAATTCGCTTGGCGAGACGCCTGCGGCTTTGCGGAATACCCGCAGGAAATTGGAATAATCCCGGAAACCACAGCGGACCGCGATTTCCTGTAAAGGCATGTCCGTCTGCATCATCTCCCGCGCCAGTTCAATCCGGCGGGACAGAACGTAATCGTAAATGCTGCGCCCGGTAATCCGGGTAAACTCATGGCTCAGGTAACTGACGCTGACGCCGAAGCGTCTGGCCAGGTCATCACCGCGAACTGACTGGGTATAGTTGGCGTCAATATAGGCGGTTACTCCCCGGATCAGGGATTCCGAACGTTCCACGGGCATGCCCTCCTTTCCGTGTTTTTCAAAAGCGGGCGCCGGCCGGAGCCGGCGCCCGCCGAAGGAGTGTACCAATTAAGGAGAAGGATTACTTCTCGATGGTGATGCCATAGACATCAGCCAGCTTCTGGATGCGCTCGTCGATGATGTCCTGTCCGCCGAGGGCCAGGTACTGATCCATGTAGCTGTCCCAGACGCTGTCGAAGTCAGCGACGGAAGCGGTCACAGCCTTGGTCAGCATTTCGTCACGCAGGCTGGTGAGGGAGGAACCGACTTCGGTTTCGCTCTCGATGGTGCCGACGTTGAAGTGCTTCACGAAGTAGCCGTTGTTCTTGCCGAACTCGTTCGCTTTGATGACGATGTCAGCGGGGATGCCCGGATAGCTCAGCGCGGTGGTGGCGCCGGTGGCTTCGCCCAGGTACAGGCCGTTGCAGGTCATGGTGTAGTCGATGTTGTTGCCGGAATTCTTGACCCATTCGCCGGTCGCGGGCAGGATCTTATAGGCATCGCCTTCCATTTCGAAGCTGGTGCCTTCCAGACCGGTCTGCAGGTACTTGATGGTCTCGGCGCTGGAGATGAAGTTGACATACATCAGGGAAGCAACGGGCTCCTTGTTGGTGGACGGGAAGAAGATCTTCCGGTCGCTGCCGACAGCCGCGCCCATGAACTTCTTGGTCACGCCATCCGCGTTCGGGAAGCAGTCGATCGGGACGAACATGGCGTTCTCGCCAACGTTCCGCTGCAGATTCAGGTTGATGCAGTCTTCGCCATTGCGGAAGGGGTAATCCCAGTTGTGCATGAAGGCGCCGACATAACCGGCCTTCATCATGTTGTCTTCATCGGTGGAATCGTTGTGTTCGCCGAAGTCTTTCCAGACCAGGCCTTCGTTGTACCACTTGTTCAGGGTCCGGATACCTTCTTTGTAGCCGGGGTAGAGCAGGTGACGATCATCGTAGCCATACACAAACAGCTGTTCATCGGACACATCGGTGGGAACATAGCTGACAGCCATCAGGTCATTCCGCCAGCCGATATCGGTGGAGGTGGCGTAGGGAACCATCTTGTCAGCATCGGCGCCCAGCAGCTTCTCAGCGTTGTCGCGGAAAGCAACCAGGGCATTGTAGAACTCTTCTTCGGTGGTGGGCTCGGCCAGTCCGAGGGCATCCAGCCAGTCCTTACGGATGAAGGTGGTGATACGGGACACGTCCGCGCGGCGGCCTTCGATCATGTACAGGGCGCCGGTTTCGGGATCCTTGTCATAGTACAGGTCATCTTCGCTCAGCAGCGCGGTCAGGTCGCCCAGCTGATCCTTGTACGCCTCAATGTAGGGAGCCAGGTCGATAACACCGGGGTTGCCGTTGGCATCCTTCATGTTCGCGTAGGAGATGACCATGTTGCCGCCGTAGGTGTAGCTCACGTCGGGAGCCTTGCCATCAGCCAGCAGGTTGTTCATGTCATCGGTTTCAGTCCAACGGCCGACGGACACGAAGGTCACATCCACGTTGTACTTTTCGAGCATCTGCTCTTTGATCCACTTGGTCCAGACGTTGTCGGTGGGATCGGTGCCGCCATCGTTGTTGCGGTTGTAGATTTCAACCGTGATGGAGCGGGTTTCGGTGAATTTGCCATCCACAAAGCCGTCATCGGTCACGTCCGCGAAAGCCACGGTCGCGAACACAGTCAACAGCAGTGCCAGGGACAGCACCAGGGACAGGATGCGTTTCATAGGTTTTTCCTCCTTTATATTTCCAGGGTATTATTACCCCGAATTACTTCCGCAACCTCAATCGTCGTGACTCCGCACCGCGGAGATCACTCGTTTCGGTTGAGTAATCCTTTGATGAAATTCCCGCCACCGGCGGTCATCAAAGGATTACCCTTTTACGGCACCGATCGTGACACCGGCAACGAAGTACCGCTGCAGCCAGGGATATACCAGCAGGATCGGCACGGTGGCGAACATAACAGTCGCCATCTGGATGGTCTTGGAAACGCCGTTGTCGAAGAAGCCTTCCTGCGCCGCCTGTTCCGTGGTCTGGGTGGAATTCTTGATCACGTTGTACAGGAGCAGCTGGATGGGCCAGTATTTTTCAGAATCGGAGCTCTTGAGGTACATCAGCGCATCGGAGAAACCGTTCCAGCGGCCGACAGCATAGAACAGGCTCAGGGTGGCGATCACCGGGAGGCTCAGGGGCAGGTAAACCCGGATCAGGACCCGGATCGGGCCGGCGCCGTCGATCTCTGCGGCTTCCTTCAGGCTGTCCGGGACTCCGAAGAAGAAGCTTCGCATGATGATGACGTTGAATACCCCGATACAGTTCGGGAATATCAGCGCATACGGCGTGTTCAGCATTCCCAGCCGGCTCAGCAGCAGGTAGTACGGAATCGTACCGGCGCTGAAATACATCGTAAACAGGATGATGAAGTTGATGAACCGTCCGCCCTTCAGGTTGGTATAGGTCAGCGGGTAGGCGGCCATAATCGTCAGGGAGATGGAAAGCAGCGTGCAGATGACGGTCAGGATCGCGGTCCAGCCCAGGGAGCGGACGTATTTCTCCGTAGTCAGCACGGTTTTGTATGCTTCGATGTTCCAGCCCTTGGGCCAGATAAACACGTCGTTCCGGACCAGTGCATCCGCGGAGGACAGGCTGGAAGCGAGAACGTGAACCATGGGCAGCAGGCAGAGCAGCATCAGCAGGAAGCAGATTCCCGCGATAATCAGGTCGCCGGTACGGGTTTTCCGGGATTTGATCATGCCGTCGCGCAGCTTCTTCTTGGCGGGAAACTCGGATTTCGCAACAGTACTCATATCCTTCGCCTCCTTACCATACACCGCGCTCGCCGAACCGCTTCGCCAGCGAGTTCGACAGGAGCAGGAAGATTACGCAGACCACACTCTGGAACAGGCCGACTGCAGTACTCAGTGAATACTGCTGGCCCTGGATGCCGCGTTCGTAAACGAAGATGGAGATCGTTTTACTTGCGCCCTGTACCAGCTTGTTGCTCAGGGTGAAGGGGCGGTCGAATTCAGAACCGAGGATATGGCCCAGGTTCATAATCAGCAGAACAATGATCGTGGAGCGGATGCCCGGCAGCGTAACGTGCCAGATCTTCTGGAGGCGGGTCGCGCCGTCCACCTCGGCAGCCTCATACAGTTCCGGGTTGATGCCGGTGAGTGCCGCCAGGTAAATGATGGTGTTCCAGCCGCATTCCTTCCAGATGCCCAGGAAGATGTAAGTGCCGCGCCAGGTTCCCTCCGTACTGATGAAGGGGAATTCCGTTCCGAGCAGCTTGTTGATGATACCGTCGTGCGTACCGAACAGCCGCAGCGTGATGCTGGAGATAATAACCCAGCTCAGGAAGTGGGGCAGGTACAGTACCGTCTGGGTAATGCGCTTGTATTTCGGGAAAGCCAGTTCGTTGAGCAGCAGGGCCATGATGATTGGCATCGGCATACCGATGAACAGGTCCAGCAGGTTCAGGAAAATGGTATTCTTCAGGGCGTTGATGAAGCTCTTGTCGCTGAAAGCCCGGATAAACCACTGGAAGCCATTGTTCTTGGCCCATTCAACCTGCCACGGCGGGATCAGGATGTTGTTCTTTTTGAAGCCCAGCAGGACGTAGGCCATGGGGTAGTACCGGAAAATGAGAAAGAACGCAACCGGGAGCAGCAGCAGCAGGTACAGCGTCCAGTACCGCTTGAGATAGGTTTTCCAGGAAAAACCCATCCGGCGGTTTACTGTCGGGGCAATTTCGTTAGCCTTGGTCGTCAAACCTGATTCCTCCATTCCGTCGGGTCGGATCGGACAATGGGGTTGCGAGGAACGGGGACTCCGAAACTGGAAAACCCTGCGCCGTCAACTATGTCTGAAACCACGTATTTCTACCCGTATTCTAACAACACGCATTCTCAGGCTGCTATGCAAATTTTGCTCATTACTATGCAATTTCTGCACAAAGGGAATCACGAAAAAACCAGGCGTTTCGGGTGCAAAGGTTTACATCCATGATAAAAACATCAAAAATCCAACCAATTATCGCATTGGGTGGTGAACAAAATCCGCATTTTGTGGCAAATAATTCGCAATTCTTGCAAAAAACGCAGAAATTGCACAACAGAATACGCCGATTTTTGGAATTTTCATTTGGAACAGAAAAATAGATATTGCATATTTCCTTCAAAATCCAGTACCAGATCCTCTATATACGGGGTTTGGGCACAGCCGCAGGAACACGCCCGGAGGTTTCAGGCAGGAAAACGCTGAACCGCAGGGGCAGTGTCCCGTCCTGTGGAGGTTGTACACAGGGAAAACCCACCTGCGCCAGGCGCCGTTTTTTTGTTGTATGAATCCGCTTGGGAAAATGCTTTGAGGGTTGACAGATAAGCGGTTTGGGTGTATACATGCAATGTGATTTGGGCGTTTCCGAAAGGGTTGGTGGAAAACGCTCTTTCTCTTTTCCGGGGGACCGGAAAACCGATTCAGATGATGGAGGGGATTTCATATGGTTAAGGGTGAACAGCTGTACGAGGGAAAGGCCAAAAAGGTCTTTGCAACGGATGATCCGGAGCTTCTGCTCGTTTCCTACAAGGACGACGCAACCGCTTTCAACGGCCTGAAGAAGGGCACCATCGCTGGCAAGGGCGTCATCAACAACAAGATGAGCAACGCGCTCATGCAGTACCTGGAAAAGAAAGGTGTCCCCACTCATTACGTGGAGGAGATCAATGACCGCGACACCCTCGTGAAGAAGGTGCAGATCGTTCCGCTGGAAGTCATCATCCGCAATATCGCTGCCGGTTCCTTCAGCAAGCACTACGGCGTGGAGGAAGGCACCCTCCTGAAGGCACCCACCATTGAATTCTCCTATAAGAATGACGAACTGGGTGATCCGCTGATCAACGACTACCATGCCCTCGCGCTGGGCCTGGCCACCCAGGAAGAAATTGACACCATCAAGAAGTACGCCTTCAAGGTGAACGAAGAGCTGAAAGCCTTCTGGAAGTCCTGCGGCGTTACGTTGGTGGACTTCAAGCTTGAGTTCGGCCGGCTGTCTGACGGCACCATCGTGCTGGCGGATGA
This sequence comes from Clostridiales bacterium, assembly GCA_017569285.1. Taxonomy (NCBI): domain Bacteria; kingdom Bacillati; phylum Bacillota; class Clostridia; order Eubacteriales; species Clostridiales bacterium. The sequence continues at coordinate 1,911,807 of CP069419.1, read as the reverse complement.
AATCAGCCCCGACACCTGCCGCCTGTGGGACAGCGAAACGGGCATGAAGCTGGATAAGGACCGCTTCCGCCGGGATATGGGCGGCGTGGAAGACGCGTACCAGGAAATCATGCGCCGGCTGCAGGCTCACGGCTGAGCAGTTTCGAAAGCATAAAGATCGGGCGTCCGGATCACCGGACGCCCGTTTTGTATCTGTTCTTCTTTGTTTACTGGATGGATTCGATGTGCTCCAGCCTGCTGCCACAGGCATCCAGCGCCGTCTTGCCGCCGACCACGCAGACCACGGATTCATTGCAGGCCTTCCCGATCGCGTCCGCCAGCTCCCGCAGCTCATCCTTCGTGGTATGCAGGACCTGGTTCCACTCCCGGTTGCAGTCTTCCTCGGTGGTTCCGGAGAAGTACATCCACGCTGCCTCATTGCTGACAGACCGCGGCGTCCGCAGGGGATCGATTCCCCCGATCGTACTGACAATATACTGCGTGAGGGGATTGTCGCTGTCGCAGAATTCACGCAGCACCCGTCCCGTTTCGCAGAAGCTGTCCAGCGACTGCGCCGCGTTGGGATCCCGGTAGGAGGTAATTTCCATGTTGCCGGTTTCCGAAATCCGGAAGTTGGTGCCGTAGGCGCCGCCCTTCACGCGGATCGTGTTCCACAGGTAATCCAGGGTGAGGAAATTGGCTGCCACCAGCGCCGCGCCCCGGTTCTCCGGCTGCAGCGCCGCCGCGCGGGCCGCGAAGCCGATTTCGGAGGGGATGGTGAAGCCGTCCGCCCGGCGTTCGGCCGGCGTATAAACCGCCGCTTCTCCCTTTTCACCGGCGGGCAGGACTGCCAGCACCTGCCGGACCCACGCTTCATCCAGTTCGCCGGTCACACTGACGGTTACCCGGCCGCGGGTGAAGATGCGCTTCGCCATTTCCGCCATCCAGGCCAGGGTATCCCTGCCGAATTCCTTTTCCGTTTTCTGCAGGACCCGCGTAAAGCCGATGCCCAGCATGGCTTCGTTCATCGCGCCGGCAGGGGACAGGGCCGCTGCCGCATGGCGCGCCGCATAGGCATTGCCGCTCATCATGATGCCCTGTTCCGTGTTGATCCGGTCCTGCCGGATCATGTTCAGGATATATGCTTCATCCGTAAACACGGACCGGTTCAGGATTTCATCCAGCAGGCGTACCGCGTCCGGCTTCCGGTTTTCCAGCACCGCCACGTTCACCGTGACAAAGGATTCCGCCTTTTTCCGTCCGGCATGAATCTGCGGGAAGATATTCAGGCGGCCCAGCTTCTCGTTCGTTTCAGCGTGCAGCGCGGCCACGTCGTAGTTTTCCGTGGCCACATCGCCCATCAGGTGGGCCAGAATGGAAATCCGGCTCAGCTCCTCCGCCGGCATATCCGCCAGGGAGAAATACAGCGTCAGGTAGGAAATACCGGCGGTATCCACATCCTGGTGCAGGAGGACCGTTCCGTCGATTTCGGAAACGGTATTCGGCGCCGGTGTCCGCTGGGCCGGCAGGTCTTCCAGCGTCAGCCGGGGCAGCTTCGCCTGCTGTTCCGGCGTATCCGCCCGGCTCTGCTTCTCCCGCAGGATACGGAATTCATCAATTACCTGCTGCACCTGTTCCGTTGTCCAGCCGGCTTTGATCTCCGCCAGGCGCTTCTTCTCCGCCTCGCGCTTTTCTTCCGCGATCGTGGCGGAAGGCAGCATGATCACATCGCCATGGTGGCGGCTGTCCAGGAACACCTCGCGGATCAGCTGCTCAAAGCCGCCGTTCTCCGCCATTTCCGCCAGCGGGGCAAACAGGCTTTCAATGCTCAGGGCATCGGCGGGATCCCCGCCGTACAGCCAGGTCGTGAAGCTCTCGATACCGTAGGCCAGACCCCGGGGAAACCGGCCGTAATCCTTTTCGCGGTTCACAAATTCCATCCGGCTGAGCACGCCGGCCAGACGCTTCCGGTCGATTCCTTCATCCGCCTGCTTCCGCAGCGTTTCATAGACCAGCGAACGGATTTCATCCTTCTTCGCCGGGTCGCAGTTCTTCAGGACCAGGTCCACATACATCTGCTTGGTGCTGTCGGACCGTTCCAGCGAGACGTCCTCGCACAGGCCGGCTTCCAGCAGCGCGCTGGTCAGCGGAGCATCGTTCGATCCGGCCAGCACTTCCGTCAGTGCGCCGACCGCCAGGTTCTTCAGGGTATCCGCATAGGTGCCGTAAACCCAGCCCATACCAATGATCGCCTTGCTGCCCTTGTCATCTTCCGGGCCGACCGGATAATACTCAGTTTTTTCCGCCGGGGTGATGGGTTCCTGCAGCGCGATATCGGAATCCGGATTGATCCGGTCATAGTCCTGCAGGAAGGAATCCAGCTTGGCGAATACCGCGTCCGTATCAATGCTGCCGTCCAGCCAGATATAGGAATTGGACGGATGGTAGAAGCGGTGGTGGTTCGCCAGGTAATCTTCATACGTCAGTTCCGGAATATGATCCGGATCGCCGCCGGAATCCTTGCCGTAGCAGGTATCCGGGAACAGCTGCCGGTCCAGATAATCGCGGATCAGGCTGTCCGGGGAGGTATAGGCGCCCTTCATTTCATTGAACACGACGCCGTTGATCGTCAGCTCACCGTCCGGGTTGTCCAGCTCATAGTGCCAGCCTTCCTGGCGGAAGGAGTGTGGATCCCGCAGGGACAGCGGATGCAGCACCGCATCCATATAGACGTCCATCAGGTTCAGGAAATCCTTGTCATTCCGGGAAGAGAACGGATACATCGTCTTGTCCGGGAACGTGAACGCGTTGATGAACGTGGCCAGGGAGCTCTTCAGCAGGTCCACGAAGGGCTCGCGCAGCGGATACTTTTCCGATCCGTTCAGTACGGAGTGCTCCAGGATATGGAAAATACCGGTATGGTCCGACGGAACCGTCCGGAAGGCGATTCCGAAGGTTTTGTTGACATCGTCACGCTCCAGCCAGATGACGTCCGCGCCGTTCTTCCAGTAGGTAAAGCGGTACAGGGTGGCCTTCAGGTCCGGCATGGGCTGGGAATAAACCAGTTTAAAGCCGTGCAGAATTTCTCCGGGTTTCATAGGGTTCTCCTCTCCATTTTCGCCTCGGCGGTTCAGCCGTTGTTCAGGCGGTTTTTGCGGCGGATTTCGGCTGCCGCGTATTCTTTCTTTTCCTCCAGGGTTTCCGGGACAAAGGGAGGCACCGGGATCGGTTTCTCATTTTCATCAATCGCGACGAACACCAGGTAGGCGCGGTTGATCAGCTCCCGCGATCCGTCCAGCCTCTCCACCAGGCTGTCCACCCGGACCTCCAGGGACGTGCGCCCGGTCCAGGTCACGCAGGCTTCCTGCACCACCGTATCGTTCAGGTGGGCAGGTTTGAGGAACGTCAGGTTGTCGATGCACACGGTGGTAACCGCGGCATGGGTATACCGCCGGGCCGCCACGGCGCCGATTACGTCAATCCATGCCATGATCTGGCCGCCGAAAAGCCGGGGAATGGCATATCCGTTGCAATGCTGGGGCATCACAATCTGGACTGTGGTTGTCTTTTTCGTCATATGCGGTTCCTCCTGTCTCGTGCAAGCATACCATATCCATCGCCGGTTTTGCAAGCTTCCAACCGGCAGGGAAACAGCCGGCGCAGCGGTTTCAGGCCTGCCTTTTCAGCGCGTTCGCTTCCGCGGCCAGGCGCAGGTATTCCGCCTGCAGTTCATCCGGGCGGTCGCCCTTCTTCGGACTGGACATCCGGGCGGACAGGGCCGCCATCCGCATTTCCAGCGTGCTGATGGCGATTTTGCGTTCCTCCGCCGAAACGTTGCGCTTTCCGGCGTTCTGCATTTCCTCCCAGCCGCCCTCGAACGTTACCAGCTTTTCCTTCTCAAAGCGGACAATCCGGGTGGACGTTTTCCGGATGAACTCCTCGTCATGGCTGACGTACAGCAGCGTGCCGCCGTATCCGGCCAGCAGCTTTTCCAGCTCCTCCAGGGTAAACAGGTCCAGGTGGTTGGTCGGCTCGTCCAACACCAGCAGGTTGCAGTCCGCCAGCAGCAGCTTTCCGAGCGCCGTCTTCACGCGTTCCCCGCCGGACAGCAGGTGCACCGGCTTGAACACATTGTCCCCGGCGATACCCAGGCAGGCCATGACGGTCCGGGCAAAGTGCTCCGGACAGGAGGAACCTTCCATCACATTCTCCAGCACAGTTTTGTCCATCCGCAGCGTCTTCTCGTGGTGCTGGTCGAACCAGCCCGCGCGCACGGCCGGATTGAAGCGCACGTTTCCGGCAAACCGGACGCCCGCCTCCGCGTTTCCGGCCAGCACCCGCAGCAGGGTGGTTTTCCCGCAGCCGTTCAGCCCCGTCAGCGCCGTACGGGATCCTGCCGGCAGGCAGAAGGTTGTATCTGACAGCAGCGTTTTACTGCCGGCCTGCAGGCTGTCGCAGCAGACTTCCAGCGCGTTCCGCGCCTCCACCGGATGGGCGACACCCAGCTTCATTGTAATTTCCGGCAGCGCCCGGGGCTTTTCCTTCACCTCCAGGTGGTCCATCCGGTTCTGGATGGTCCGCTTCATCGCGCTCAGGTGCAGTACGGAATTGGTATACTCATGCGTATGCAGCCGCGCCTCGCTGTTGCCCATGCGGGTCGGCGCCTTTTTGACGGATGAAGCCCATTCCGTCATCCGCTGCGCGGATTCCTTCAGCCGCTTCTTTTCCGCTTTATACTGCTCGTACTCAAACGCCGCCCGTTCCCGCTCGCGTGTCTGTTCCCGGACGAAATCGTCATATCCGCCGGGGAAATCCCGGATCTTTCCGTCTTCCAGGTACCAGATCCGCGTGCAGAGCGCCCGCAGCAGCGCCCGGTCATGGGATACCAGGATGATGGCGCCCGGGAAACCTTCCAGTTCCCCGCGCAGCACCCGGATTCCTTCCCGGTCCAGGTCCGTGGTGGGTTCATCCGCAAACAGCAGTCCCGGCCGGGCTGACAGGGCGGAAGATATCCGGTTCCGGGTCATCTCGCCGCCGGACAGGCCTTCCCGTTCCTTTGTCGCGCGGAAACGCGCCCGGGTTTCCGGGTCCTCCCCAGCCCCGGCGCTTCCGTGCTGGCGGATCAGCGCCGCGGTTGTCCGGCAGCGGACGATTCCCTCATCCGGCGCCAGTTCGCCGGAAAGCACCCGCAGCAGGGTGGTCTTGCCGGCGCCGTTTTCCCCGATCAGGCCGATACGCTCTCCGTCATATACCGCCAGCCGGTCCGTATTGAGTATTTCACGGTCTCCGAAAAACAGGCGGAGATCCGTCGCTTCCAGTATCATCTTAGGCATAAAAAACAACTCCTCCCGATGCCGTGGAGGAGCGACGCGCACATATAAAAAGACGTTTGGCATTCGCGTAACGCAACCTCCAAACGGCAACAAAAACGATCCCCCCGGGCCAACCGCCCCGGAGCGTCATGCAGCCGATTATCAGTTGCGGATTCTCATCAGTCGCGAAAGACCGTCCTTTCTTCGTTATGCGGTTATCATATTCGATTCCCGGCTCCCTGTCAATCCTTCCCTGCGGAAAAAACGGCCCCTTTTCCCACTTTCGCAACCAGAATTAACACAATTGGCCCCGAATGTCATCTCCGGTTGGTAGACTTCCCCCCGCTTCCGGACCTACAATATGTTCGAATCAGTTGCGAATGTGGGAATTGTTCCCCATCCGCGCCCAAAGGAAATGAGGAATGCCCGTGAACATGATTGAAGCGAGAAACCTGACCAAGCAGTACGGCCCGAAAACCGCCGTCAACAGCCTTTCCCTGAGTATCGGGAAGGGCGAGCTGTTCTCCCTGCTGGGCGTCAACGGCGCCGGCAAAACCACCACCATCCGGATGCTGACCTGCCTGTCCGCGCCGACCTCCGGCGAAGCGTTTGTCGGCGGCTTCAGCTGCACCGGGGAAAGTGCGAAGATCAAGCCCATGATCGGCATCTCCACGCAGGACACCGCCGTGGCGGAGCGCCTGACCGTGCGGGAGAACCTGGAATTCATGGCCCGGATTTACGGCTTCGGTCAGGAAAAAACCGCCGAACGGGTGACCCGGACCGTGGCCGATTTCCACCTGGAGGAAGTGCTGGACCAGCGGGCCGGCACGCTGTCCGGCGGCTGGAAGCGGAAGCTTTCCATCGCCATGGCGCTGATCGGCGAGCCCTCCGTCCTTTTCCTGGATGAACCGACCCTGGGCCTGGACGTGCTCGCCCGGCGGGATCTGTGGCGCGTGATCGAATCCCTGAAGGGTTCCCTCACGATTGTGCTCACCACCCACTACATGGAAGAGGCGGAACACCTGTCCGACCGGCTCGGCATCATGATCTCCGGCCGGATCGCCGCCTGCGGAACGCTGCCGGAAATTCTGGAGATGACCGGTAAAACCACCCTGGAAGACGCCTTTGTGGCCATCGCGGAAGGAGAGGTGACCGAAGAATGAACCGCATCCTTGCTTACTCGGACCGGAACCGGAAGGAGCTTCTCCGGGATCCCCTCAGCTATGTCTTCTGCCTGGCCTTCCCGCTGGTGATGCTCGTGGTGATGACGCTGGTGGATACCAGCATCCCGCGGGAATCCGGCATGACCGTATTCCATATCCAGAACCTGTGCGCGGGCATTGCGGTGTTCGGCCAGCTGTTCGTCATGCTGTTCACCACGCTGACCGTGTCCAAGGACCGCGCCGGCTCCTTCCTGGTCCGGCTGTATGCCACGCCGATGACCTCCACGGATTTCATTATCGGATACATGCTGCCCATGCTGGTGATCTGCGTCCTGCAGAGCATCCTGATCTACGTGGTATCCTTTGTGATTTCGTTCTTCACCCCGGACCGCCTGAACCCGCTCGGACTGATCGCGTCCATCCCGGTGCTCGTTCCCTCCGCGGCGATGTTCATCGGCTTCGGCATGCTGTTCGGTTCCCTGTTCAACGACAAGGCCGCGCCCGGCGTCAGCTCCATCATCATTTCCCTGGGTTCCTTCCTGGGCGGCATCTGGTTTGACGCGGACGCCACCGGCGGCACAATGCTGGATATCTGCAAAGCGCTGCCCTTCTACTACTGCACGCGCAGCGCCCGCGCTGCGGTCCGGCTGGATTTTTCTGCCTCCGCGTGCTGGATTCCGCTGCTGATTGTCACCGGATGTGCTATACTTCTGATTGTGCTTTCTTCCCTGGCCTTCCGTTCCCGGATGAAGGCCGACCTCGCATAAGAAGGAGGAACCCCATGTTCAGTGAAAACCTGATCCATCTCCGGAAAGCCCGCCGCCTGACCCAGGAAGCAGTCGCCGAAAAGGTCGGCGTCACCCGCCAGGCCGTTGCCAAGTGGGAAGCCGGCGATTCCATGCCCGACCTGGAAACAGGACAAAAGCTGGCGCAGCTTTTCGACGTTTCCCTCGATATGCTGGTCAGCTTTGAATCCGAAACCAATATGAACCTTTACACACCGCCCAAGGGGAAGCACCTGTTCGGGATTGTTTCCGTCGGTGACAAGGGACAAATTATCATCCCGGCCCGGGCCCGGAAGATCTTTGACATCTCCCCCGGCGACCAGCTTGTCGTCCTGGGGGACGAAGGCCAGGGCCTGGCCATCATGAAAGCCAGCGGCTTTATGAATCTCGCCAATGCCATCCGGCAGCAGATGACCGCAAAACCGGACGATGAATAATCCCGCCCGTCAGGAATCGAACATCCATTCCACCGCGTTCCGGATGTGTTCCGTCCAGAACACCATATCGTGGATTCCCTTTCCCTCATGATATTCATGGGGGATTTCTTCATTCACGAGGAACCGGTGGAATGCCCGGTTGTTCTCGATCAGGAAGTCCTCCGTTCCGCAGGCCATATAGATCCCGGGAATCGTTTTCCCATCCGCCTTCAGCTTCCGGGCCAGCAGTTCGGGGTTGCAGTCCCGTTCCGCCGCGGTGGCCGGATCGCCGAAGCACTCGCGGTAGTATTCATAATTCGCGACAGCGTTGCCCTGCCCGGGCTTCATCGTGGCCACCTCATGCACAATCAGCGCTGAGGAAAGGGCTCCGATTTTACCGAACCGGTCCGGATACGCCAGGCCGGTATGCAGTGCGCCGAAGCCGCCCATGGAAAGGCCCGCGATATAGGTATCCTCCGGCCGTTCCGCCAGGCCGAACGTCTTCCGGACATAGTCCACCAGCTCAACGCCCACCATTGTCTGGAACGCGTGGCCGGAGGAGAGCCCGTCCAGGTAGAAGGAGTTCTCCGCGTTCGGCATCACGATCGCGAAATTGTATTTCACCGGTAGGTCTTCCGGCACCCAGTTGCCCGCCTTTCCCGTATACCCGTGCAGCAGGAACAGGGTTTTCATCGGCTGTGAAGGTTCCGGCATTCCCTCCCGCGGGTCATTGGGAACCAGCATCTCAAACGCGGTTGTCCGGTGCAGTGCCTGGGAATAGTATTCAATCCGAAGATATGCCATCTTTCTCTTCCTTTCCCGGTATTCGGTTTTCTTTCCGGAAGTTTTTCCGGGTTTTATTGTACCATGAACCGTCCGCTTTGCAAGCATGGCTTTCTTTCCATACAGGCATAAATTCAGCCCGGCGGATTCCCGCCGGGCCGGTCAGTGTCATATCGGATCAGATGTCATATTTCTTCAGCAGAAGATCCACCGCTTCCCGCAGGAGGATCGCCTCCCCCACGCCTTCCCGCTTCGCCAGCTTGGCCAGGCGCTGCAGCTGGTCCTGGGTGAAGTGGCTGGTCTTGGGAACCATCTTCTCCTCCTTCGCCATGGCCACCTTGTTTCCGCCGGCCACCTTGGCCCGGAACAGCGCACCGTCCGCCTTCCGGACCAGCTCCGCGCAGCGGCTGGCATCCTCAAAAGCGGTTGCCATGCCGATGGTGACCGTCTGCCGCACGCCGTCCGGCGTGGCAACGCTGTAGTTGTTCTTCAGGTCGTTCAGGAACAGGAAGATTTCCTCCCGCTCCATTGTTCCGCGGAAAATGATGCCGAATTCATCCCCGCCGATCCGATAAACCTTTGCGCCTTCCGGCAGGTTATCCCGGATATATCCGCCGGCGCTGATCAGCACATTGTCTCCCGCTTCCCGGCTGAAATCCTTATTGATATGGTCGAACTTGTCGCAGTCGATCAGCGCGATGGCCACCACCTCGCCGTTTGCCTCGGCATCGGACGCCAGGATTTCTCCCAGGTCCTCGTCGAATGCGCTGCCCGTGGGGAACTTCAGCGCGGCATTGACTGCGCTCTGCTTCTCCGCGTGAATCCGTCCCTGTTCCTGGTGGTCCTCCACTGTGATCGGCCACTTTTTGCTTTCCTGCTTCATTTTTCATTCTCCTTTCGATATTCGTCCTAATATATTATTTCTGAAATAATATCTGTGACATATTATTATCACGATTATCCTGTCATGTCAACCCCCAAAAACAAAAAAAGCGGAAAACCTTTGTTTCCCGTCGTTCCGGACAGAAACAAGCCGCCGGAAAACCGGCGGCCTGTGTAACTTTCACTGATTACAGAAATGAGATCTGCTGATACTTTTCCGGAAACTCCTGCATATAGCTGAAGCAGTCATCCGGCCGGTACAGGATGCCGTGCTCCCGGCAGAAGGACCGGAACAGGTTCATCAGCTTTGCGCTGTCCGGGCTGGGAAGCTCATAGGCATTCCCGTAGGTGCGGATATACTTCTCCTTCAGTCCGGGGAAGTGCCGGTCCAGCGCCGCGTAATAGTATTCCCGGTCCCCTTCCCGAAGGGTCAGCCCCATGTCGAAGCAGATGATTCCTTTCACCTGTACCTGCGCGCAGGCCTCCAGGATGGCCCGGACGTTTTCCTCCGTGTCGTTGATGAACGGAAGGATGGGTGTGAGCCACACAACCGTGGGAATCCCGCGTTTCCGCATCTCCTCCAGCACTTCCACGCGCCGCCGGGTATTGCACACATTCGGTTCCAGGATCCCGCACAGCTGATCGTCCCAGGTGGTCAGTGTGACCTGGACCACGCATTTGGCTTTCCGGTTGATCTCCTCCAGGAGATCGATATCCCGCAGGATCCGGTCGGATTTGGTCTGCACCGCTGCGCCGAACCCGTATCGGCAGATAATCTCCAGGCATTGCCGCGTCAGGCCGAGCTTTTCCTCGCAGTGCATGTACGGATCCGACATGGATCCTGTTCCGATCATGCACTTTTCCCGTTTGGAGCGCAGGGCCTGCTCCAGCAGTTCCGGCGCGTTCCGCTTTACCTCGATATCCTCAAACGCGTGGGTAAACTGGTAGCACCGGCTGCGGCTGTCACAGTAAATACACCCGTGGGAGCACCCGCGGTAGATATTCATCCCGTAGCGGCCCTTTCCGCCGGTCAGGATTCCCTTCGCATCCACAAAATGCATCTGCGTTACTGCTCCTGTTCAAACTCATCTGCGTGCTTTTTGAAAAACTCATAGTAAACCCGCGGGTTCTTCAGCTGCGTCCAGCTGTCCGCCACCCGGGAATGATCATCCAGGTTGATGATTTTCGCCCCCGGGAACGCCAGCAGGAACGGGGAATGGGTGCTGATGACCAGCTGGTTGCCGCAGTACCGCACGGAATCCATCAGGAAATCCGCGAGGATCATCTGGTTCTCCGGGCTCAGGCTGTTCTCCGGTTCGTCCAGCAGGCAGAGGGTATCCATTTCAATCTTGCCCTGGAAGAATATCAGCGCGTTTTCCCCGTTGGACCGTTCCCGGATGCTGTCCCCGGATTCTTTGGCCACAAACCGGCTCAGGGTTTTGCTCCTTGCCTGGTTGATCTTCTGCAGGTGTTCCAGGTCGTCCAGTGATTTGAGCTGAAACTTCTCATGCTTCAGGCTGAAATATTCATCTGAAAGATCTGAGCGTTTCCGGTCGATGCCCTCATTGATGGTACGGATATCCAGCATCATATCGAAAACGTCATCGCTGGTAATGATGCGGCTGTTTTTCGGAACCGCTTCCTCCAGCGTTACCGAGCAACGGTCCACAAAATTCTCAAAGAAGCGGGAGCGGTTATACGCGCTGTTCCGCGTAAGGCGCAGCTTTTCGGCAATCACATTCAGGGCGGTGCTTTTTCCGCTTCCGTTCCCGCCGTAGAGGATGGTTACCGGCCGGAAAAGGATTTCATTCAATCCGACTTTCGGCAGGATGCCGTACGGATAAACGGACTGGTCATAAGTGGTTTTCAGCCCGAACATGAAATCAGATTCTGCTTCTTCTCCCGGAAAGTAAAACGCGCTCAGGTACAAACCGATCCCCCTTTCATTTCTTCTGATAAATCATTTTACTATGGAACTCCCTGAATAGAAAGGGGAACAAACGTTTTCCGGGCAAAGAAAAAGGAGGCTTCCGCCTCCTTGCAATGGTCAGTCCGTTATTTCCGGATCGCCGGCATTCTCATTGCCGAGATAAACCGGGTTTCCCTTCCCCTGCGCCAGATTCATGATCGCCCTTCTCAGCTTTGAGGGATACAGGGGCGCCCGGTTCAGCGTATCCAGCGGCAGCCATTCGGTGCCGATCTGGTTCCAGTCATACTGGGCTTCAGCGTCGCACGGCCCGATATACTCACACCGGAAGACGATGTCCACCCGGTGGTCCGGTTCACCCTCCGCGCCTTCAATCACCAGCACGGCGTCCCCGGCCTTCACCCGGATGCCCGCCTCTTCCGCGACCTCCCGTTCCACCGCGTCCGGCAGCAGCTCGCCCGCGTGCTGTCCGCCGCCGGGCATGATATAGAACACGCCGTCCGCGTCCCGCAGTTTAATGGCCAGCATCCGCCCTTCTTTGATCACCAGCGCCTTGGCCGACGTCCGCACCCGCCGGGTCCGCAATTCCCGGAAGGTGTCCAGCACATCGCTGATCCCGTCCTCCGACAGTACACCGCGCTTCAGGCCGGGAGGCAGCAGTCCTGCTTCATCGGCTTCAAAGTCTTCTTTCCATTCCGGGCCGGTATAATACTTTTCCAGCTCCGCCAGGTCTCCCCGGACGCTTTCAAAGGCTTCCCGCGCCTCCTCCATCTGCCGGGCCGCGGCGGCTGCCCGGTCCAGCATCTGCTCATAGCGCGCAATCCGTTCTTCCCTGTTCATCCGATCCGGTATCCTTCCCGCCGGGAAACTGATCCGGAATCATCCCTGTCAGTTCCACGGCACGTAATAGTATTCCATGTGTTCAATTTCATTCGCGGCATTCAGGCGGATGCGTGTGGTGACAAACCAGAAGTCCGCCTGCGTGGTTTCCAGCTGGTCCGCCGGAATGTCGCACTGGAAGACCAGTTCGCCGTTTGCCGGCGCTTCTCCTCCCAGATACGCGTCAATATACCACGCGTAAAGATCTTTCACCGGTAAATTGGAATCCAGGGGATCCATCGTTTCAGGATTCATCATGTCCGCTGTGAAATCCGGCGCAAGCACATAGGTGAAGCTGCCGTCCTGCGCCAGCTTTCCGTAGTAGCATTCATCATCCTCCGCCACCCGCTCATAGGTGCCGTACACCGCGTACACCTTGTGGTTCGCGTCATAGAAAAGCTTCTTTACCTCAAAGAGGTCATACTTTTCCCCGTCGCTTCCCGTGAAAACTTCAAAGTTCTCCTGTCCCGCCGGTTCCGGGAAGGCAACTGCGGATACCGGGATAAAGCCGCGATAATTCGCTCCTTCGATATATGCCCAGTCGCCCACGGTGGCCAGCCAGGTAATTTCCGTTCCGGCCTCCAGGGTGGTCAGCACACTGCGGGAATACAGCGGGTCATCCGTTACGCTGACGCGGGTGCCGGCCATCGCGCTGATGCGGTGGAAGTCCAGGCTGCTCACACTGGTCTTCTTCGGCAGGGAAGCCGCGTCAATATAGCCGAAGCGGTAATGGTCGCTGTCAATGGAGTACTGGATCAGGATCCAGCTGCCTTCCCGGCCGAACACCTGGATCCAGCCGTTAGTGGAAACCTTGGCCTTGCCGTTTCCGCCCCGGATGGAGTTCTTATCCGGCGCGGAATACACCTCATAGTTCTTTCCGCCCGTGAACTTGACCTCGGTCGCCTCCAGCTCGGATCCCCGGGGCATATCCGGCGCCACGGTCAGCTTCTGCTGGGCCTGCTTGTAGGTCTTCGGGAAGGAAGACAGGTTGATATACCGGAGATCCCGCTGGAACGTCCCGCGGACGGTTCCCTTCACGCGTGCTTCATCCGGATCCTTGTAATAGGTGATATATCCGTCGCCGATTTCCATGCTCTCGAAATCAGCATAACCCAGGATCCGGAACAGGTTCCAGGTCCCTTTGGAAGAACGCTGGTAAGCGGTAATCAGATCGGAATACTCGCCGTGCTCCTCCTCCTGGTTGATGATCAGCACCGGGCCTTTGACCTTTTTGTCCGTCGCGGCATCCTGGTACTGGTCGATCACATAGATACTGACCGCTTTCTTTCCCTGCGGAACAGCCTTGTTGGTGGAAAAGCTTTTCGCCCATTTGCCGTTCTTCAGGGTGAAGCAGTACAGGGTATTGGTTCCGTTTCCGGTGCGGCCCAGCACAAACCAGGCGCTCTCTTCCGCTTTCCCGCCCACATAATCGGCATCGGTAATCGTTACACCGGACAGACTATCACGGATTTCCGCCGGAAGCTGTTCCTCTGCGTACACGGTGCAGACACAGGCAGCCAGCAGAATCACGGTCATTACAACAAACAACAGACAGCGCTTCATCATTTTCCTTCCTCCTCAGTCGGTCATCAGGGACATTTGTCCGTCCCTGCTATTATATACGATGCAGCGTTGTTTTGTATTCCCCGTTTTATACAAATTAATGGAAATATTTTTCATTCCTCTGCAGTGCAGCAGTCAGGTCCCCTGTTTCAGGTACCGGTAGGTATATACCTTCCGGAATCCCAGGCTTTCATACAGCCGCATGGCCGGTATGTTGGACTGCACCACCTGCAGGTACGCATGCCCGGTTCCGGCCCCCGCCGCCTCCGCAAGCAGCGCGCGGCAGATCGTCCGGCCGAAACCGCGGCCCCGGTATTCCGGATCCACCACAATATTCTGCAGCAGCGCATACCCCCGCTCCGCTGCGGACGAGGCGCAGGCAATGATCCGGCCGTCCAGCTTCAGGGCCGCATAGCGGGTCCGGACCAGCACCTTCTCCAGCATCCGGCGGAATATATCCCGCCGGGCCAGATCGGTGAGCCCTTCGAAGTCAAAATAAGCGCGGAGCCATTCCTCCGCCGGCAGGTCAGTGAAGGTGATCTCCCCATCCGGCATTTCCATTTCCGGCTGGTCCAGGATCATCACATCGGTCGGCGTAACGATCCCGTATCCCCGCTTCTCCAGCAGCGCGCCGAGTTCCCCGTCCGCATCCGTCAGCTTGAATACGCACGGCAGGCCTTGCGCGCGGTACTGCCGCTCGCAGTATCCGATCTTTTCATCAGTATTGATTGTAGAAGGATACAGCACGCTGACCGAATTGGCCCGGTTGGTATGTCCCGCGGAAAACCGCAGCAGCCACCCATCATACTGCATCACGTTCAGTGCCACATGGGCGTTGGCCGCCATCTCCTCCAGCGCCCGGATTTCCATTGCTTCCATCTTCCATATCCCCTTGTTTCCCGATCTGTATGCGCTTTCCCGGAATCAGAACCGGGACAGGAAGATGCCGAGCACCATCCATGCGGCCAGCGAGAAGAAATTGCCGTGTTTGTCCCGGCCGGTCCGGAAAATTTCCAGGGTCTGCTCCCGATCCAGCAGCTCAAAGCCGTCAAACAGCTCGGAGCCCTCCGCGCCGTTCTGGTTCAGGCCGTCCAGGCTGTCCAGCGTGATTTCGGCGCACAGGAAGGCGTTGCTCTCGTCCGTCATGCCGGGCGTGGAGAACGCACACGGGTTAAGCACATACACCCGGTCGGTATCCTTCACCTGCAGGCCGCACTCCTCCCGGATCTCCCGGACCGCCGCGGTCACCAGGGGATCTTCCGCCGCGCGGTCCTCCGGATCCAGCAGGCCGGCCACCGGGCTGAGCAGGAACTGCCCCACCGGATAGCGGTATTCATAGGACATCAGCAGGCACGTCTCATTCCCCGGCAGGTGCAGCACCACCGCAATGGTGACGGCATCCGGCAGCATGGAGCGAAATTCATCGTCCGCCTTCTTCGCGACCAGGTCTTCCTTCCCGCGCCGCGAAGCCACATAATAATGCTTTCCCTCCGCGTACTGCAGGTCAAAGCATTTCAGAAACCGGTTTTCATACAGCGTTTCGATCTTTTCCTTATTGATTTCCCGGTTCATCATCCGCATCTCCCTCCGCAATCAGTTCACACAGGCGGTCAAAAACAAACGAAGCATCATAATCCCGGGGTTCTTTCTCCCGGAACATTCCGGATTCCACCATCTTCCGGGCCGCCCGGACTCCCCGGCCGTTATAAACCGAAAAGTCGGCCAGCATCCTCGCAAGCCGGTCCGGTTCATCATTGAACAGCAGCTCCCGGATAGCCTGCAGGCCCCGCTGGACGTCTCCGTATTCCTGCGGCATCCAGGTCACCCGGACATGCTTGGATGCCAGGAACGCGCTTTTTTCCAGGAGCTCAACCGCACCGCCGTGATCATCGCGGGCGCCGACCACCAGGTTCCGGATTCCGCCCATCACCAGCGTTCCGAGGCACATCGGGCACGGTTCCAGCGCCGCGTACAGCGTATAGGATTTGACAAACGGATACTTCGCGACATCCAGGCCGCGGACCGCTTCGACTTCCGCGTGCAGGACCCGCGGATTCAGGATGTCCTGTTCCGCAATCCGGTTCCTGCCCGACGAAATAATCTCCCCGTTTTCATCCGTGATCATCGCGGCAATCGCTTTGCTGCCGCGGCATACCGACTCCCATTCCGCCTGATATATTTCCTTCCAGATATGGCTGAGATCCGAATACTTCATATCATAACCTCCGGGATACTCCGGATCCGGTATTCCGCCGGATATCAAAAACCGGCAGGCACAGATTCCGTTTCCACCCGATTGTATCATAAATCATGGCGCCTGGATATCCGGCCTGCCGGTGTCTTTCCGGTTTATTCCCTTTTTCCGCTGCCGAGCCTTCCTTTGAAATCTTCATAGCCAAATCCGGTCAGCTTCGTGAATTCCCCGTCCCGGTTCATGGCATAGATGTCCGGCAGGGGCATTCCGTTGAACGTATTGTTCTTGCAGGTGGTGTAGATCGCCATATCGCCGAACACCAGGCGGTCCCCCGGCCGGGGTTCCGCATCCAGGCTGTATTCCCCGATGACGTCACCCGCCAGGCAGGTCGGGCCGGCCAGCCGGAACCGGCCGGTCTCCGGGCCCTCCGCCTCCCCGTTCAGCAGCGGCGGGGTATAGGGCATTTCGATCACATCCGGCATATGGCAGGCCGCGCTGGCATCCAGAACCGCGGTCCGGATACCGCTGTTTTCCGTTACGTCCAGCACGGTGGCAACCAGGTATCCCGCGTTCAGCGCCACGGCTTCCCCGGGCTCCAGGTATACCTGCAGGTTCCACTTTTCCCGGGTGCGGCGGAGCAGGTTTTCCAGCCGGGGAATATCATAATCCTCCCGGGTGATATGGTGCCCGCCGCCCATGTTCAGCCATTTCATCCGGGGCAGCACGTCGCCGAAGCGGATTTCCGCTGCCGCGAGGGTAGTTTCCAGCGCGTCCGCGTCCTGCTCACAAAGGGTGTGGAAATGCAATCCGTCCAGCAGGCTCAGCAGGTCGTCCGTCATCTCCCGGTTCCATACTTCCCGCGTGACGCCCAGGCGGCTGCCCGGCGCGCAGGGATCATAGATCGCATGGCCTTCCTGGGTGGAGCATTCCGGGTTGATCCGGAGCCCGACGCTCTTTCCGGCTTCCCGGGCCGTTTTCCCGAACTGCCGGAGCTGGTTCACGGAATTGAACACGATATGGTCCGCATACCGGAGCAGTTCTTCAAACTCGTCCTCCCGGTAGGCGGCGCAGAAAACGTGCACCTCTTTCCCGGGCATTTCCTCCGCGCCCAGCCGGGCTTCATACAGGCCGCTGGCCTCGGTGCCCGCCAGGTACGGCGCCAGCAGTGGATAGAAATCATAATTGGAAAACGCCTTCTGGGCCAGCAGGATCCGACACCCGGTATGCTCCGCCACCGCGGCCAGGATTTCCCCGTTTTCCTCCAGGCGCTTCTCATCCACAATATAGCACGGCGTCCGGAGCGGGGCGAAGCATGCCGGCGCGTTCCGGCCGGCCAGGCCTTTGAATACTTCTTTGTTTTCCATCAGTCCACCAGCACCGGATTCCAGTTCTCCCGGCGGGGCAGGCCGAAGCGGTCCAGCGCGTCCAGGAAGGGATCGGGATCAAACTCTTCCACGGTGTACACACCGGGCTTGTTCCACTTGCCCGTCAGCAGCATCATCGCGCCGCACATGGCCGGAACACCCGTGGTGTAGCTGATCGCCTGGCTTTCCACCTCGCGGTAGCATTCCTGGTGGTCGCAGACGTTGTAGATGTAGTATTTCTTTTCCTGCCCGTCCTTTTTCCCGGTGAAAATGCAGCCGATGTTGGTCTTGCCGTGGGTCCGCGGGCCCAGGCTGGCCGGATCTGGCAGCAGCGCCTTCAGGAATTTGATCGGCACGATCTCATGGCCCTCGAAGTTCACGGGCGTGGTGGAAAGCATGCCCACGTTCTCCAGGCAGCGCATATGCGTGAGGTAGCTCTGCCCGAAGGTCATGAAGAAGCGGATCCGCTTCACCTCCGGGATGTTCACAGCCAGGGACTCGATCTCCTCATGATGCAGCAGGTACATATCCTTCGGCCCCACGTCCTCGAAGTCATATTCCCGCTTGATGCTCATCGCGGGGATTTCCACCCATCTGCCGTTTTCCATATAGCTGCCCGGCGCGGACACCTCCCGCAGGTTAACCTCCGGGTTGAAGTTGGTAGCGAAGGCATAGCCGTGGTCGCCGCCGTTGCAGTCCAGGATGTCGATGGTGTCGATGGTGTCGAACTCATGCTTCTTCGCATAGGCGCAGTATGCCTGCGTGACGCCGGGGTCAAAGCCGCAGCCCAGCAGGGCGGTCAGGCCGGCCTGCTCAAACTTTTCGCGGTACGCCCACTGCCAGCTGTAGTCGAAATAGGCGGAGAAACCCTTCTCTTTGCACCGTTTCTCATAGATGGCGCGCCATTCCGGATCGTCCGTATCCTCGGGCTCATAATTCGCGGTATCCATATAGTTCACGCCGCAGGCCAGGCACGCATCCATGATCGTGAGATCCTGGTACGGCAGCGCGATGTTCATCACCAGGTCCGGCTTATAACCGTTGATCAGCGCCTTCAGCTGTTCCACGTCGTCCGCGTCCACCTGCGCGGTGGTGATTTTCGTTTTCGTCTTTCCCACCAGGGACGCCGCCAGCGCGTCGCACTTGGACTTCGTCCGGCTGGCAATGCACAGCTCCGTAAACACATCATCCGCCTGGCAGCACTTCCGGATGGCCACACTGGCCACCCCGCCGCATCCGATTACCAGTACCCTGCTCATATCTTTATCCTCCGTTTTCTGTTCTTATCTGTAAATTGCCAGCAGCATTTCCCGCACGACTTTGCAGGCCGCCGCCGTGGACGCGCCGCTGGCGTCCAGCATGGGCGCCAGTTCGTTCACGTCCGCGCCCACAATGTTGGTTTTGCTGACTTCCAGGATTGCCTCCAGCAGCTCCGTGAACCGGACGCCGCCGGCTTCCGGCGTGCCCGTTCCGCAGAAGAGGGACGGATCCAGGCAGTCCAGGTCCACCGTCAGATACACCGGCGTGTTCTCCGCCGCCAGTTTCCCGGCCAGCTCCTCCAGGCCGTCAAAGGTGAACTTATGTATGTCCGTATGCGCTGCGGCAAAGGTGAACTCCGCCTTCTCCCCGCTGCGGATGCAGAACTGGTGGATCCGCCCGTCGCCGGTCAGCTCGTGGCACCGCCGCATCACGCAGGCGTGGCTGAGCTGCGCACCCAGGTAGTCATCCCGCAGGTCCGCGTGTGCATCAAAGTGGATGATGTGCAGGTCCGGGTATTTCCGGACCGCCGCCCGCACTGCGCCCAGGGTCACCAGATGCTCCCCGCCGATAAGGAACGGCAGCTTGCCGTCCGCCAGGATTTCCCCGGCCTTTTCCTCAATGTCCCGCAGAGCCGCTTCCGCCGAGCCGAAGCACAGCTCCAGGTCCCCGCAGTCAAACACCCGGATATCCGCCAGGTCCTTATCCTGGTAGGGGCTGTAGGTTTCCAGGCCGAAGCTTTCGTGGCGGATGGCGGAAGAGCCGAACCGCGCGCCGGGCCGGAAACTGGTGGTGGAATCAAAGGGTGCGCCGAACACCGCGATCTTCGCGCTTTCGTAATCTGCGTCGCAGCCTATAAAGGTTTCAATGTTCTTCTTCATGCTTCCACCTCCTCCAGCATCTTCTCCAGGTAGGCCGGCAGGTAAAACGAGCCGATGTGCAGCTTCGTCGTGTAGTACTTCGTGCTCAGGTGCAGGCTCTTCCAGTGCTCCTCATCGAAATCATCGATCGGATGGTACTTCTTGCTCGCGAAGCCGAACAGCCAGTAGCCCGCCGCGTAGGTCGGGATATGC
This sequence comes from Clostridiales bacterium, assembly GCA_017569285.1. Taxonomy (NCBI): domain Bacteria; kingdom Bacillati; phylum Bacillota; class Clostridia; order Eubacteriales; species Clostridiales bacterium. Next base: position 1,892,230 of record CP069419.1, on the reverse strand, counting down.
GCCTGGTACACCCGGCTGATCGGGAAGGTGTTCACGATCCGCTTGTGGCTCCGCTGCATGGCTTCCGCGTCATGCTTGTAGAACGGGCTGCCCTGCTGGTTCACCATGATGCCGTCCTCGTGCAGGGCGTTGTAGCAGATACCGTAAAACTCCCGGGTGAAGTAGCCCTCGGAGGGACCGAAGGGATCATTGGAGTCCACGATGATCAGGTCGTACTCATCCGTGCACCGGCGGATAAACCGGAGCGCGTTGTCAAAGTAAATGTGTACCCGGCTGTCATCCAGCTTGCACGCGTTCTCCGGCAGGTAGGTCCGGCAGGCCTCGATCACCTGGCCGTCCATCTCCACCAGGTCGATCCGCTCCACGGTATCATACCGGGTCAGCTCCTTCACCACGCCGCCGTCCCCGGCGCCGATCACCAGGATATCCTTTACGTTCTTATGGACGGACATCGGGATGTGCGTGATCATTTCGTCGTAGATAAACTCGTCCCGCTCCGTCAGCATCACATTGCCGTCCAGGGCCAGCACCCGCCCGAATTCCGGGGTATCGAAGATATCGATCTGCTGGTACTCGCTCTTCCCGGAATACAGGTGGCGGTTCACCCTCAGGCTATGCTTGACGTCCGGAGCGTGGCATTCACTGAACCAGAGTTCCATGTGCTCTTCGCCTCCTCCCGGATGATGTTGATATGCTCAATGTTCGGATCCTCCGGGCCTGTCAGGGAGCATCCCTTCGCCTTGGCGTAGACGATATAGTCCAGGATTTCCCCGGTAATCCGCTCGCCGGGCGCCAGGATCGGGATTCCCGGCGGGTAGCACATCACAAACTCACTGCAGATATACCCGGCGCTTTCCGCCAGCGGGACGCTCTTCTTGTCGGCGTAGAACGCGTCCTGCGGGCTGTACACCACCTCAGGCGCGATATATTCCTGGCTCAGCAGGCCGTTGGGGTCTTTCATATACCGCCGCTTGATCTCCGCCAGCGCGCACACCAGCCGCTCCAGCTCCTGCATCCGGTCGCCGATGGACAGGTACGCCAGGATGTTGCCGATATCCCCGAACTCGATCTGGATATCATACTCATCCCGCAGGATATCATATACCTCGATGCCCGCCAGGCCGATGTTCCGCGTATGCACGCTCAGCTTGGTGGGGTCAAAATCAAAGATGGAATCCCCGTTGATCAGCTCCCGGCCGTAGGCGTAGTACCCGCCGACCGCATTGATTTCCTCCCGGGCGTATTCCGCCATCTCCGCCACTTTGCGGAACACGGTTTTGCCGCGCTGCGCCAGGTTCCGCCGGCTGATATCCAGGCTGGACATCAGCAGGTAACTGCCGGAGGTGGTCTGCGTCAGGTTAATGATCTGCCGCACATGCCCGGCGTTCACACGCTTCCCGGTCAGCAGCAGGCTGGACTGGGTAAGGCTTCCGCCGCTCTTGTGCATGGAAACCGCAGCCATGTCCGCCCCCGCTTCCATGGCAGTCACGGGCATGCCGTCGCCGAAATAGAAGTGCGTTCCGTGGGCCTCGTCCGCCAGGCACATCATGTCGGCCTCATGCGCCAGCTTCACAATCGTCCGCAGGTCGCTGCAGACGCCGTAATACGTCGGATTGTTCACCAGCACGGCCACCGCGTCCGGGTTCTCCCGGATCGCCTTCCGCACCTGCTCCACACTCATGCCCAGGGAGATGCCCAGTTGCCGGTCCACGTCCGGGTTCACATACACCGGCACGGCGCCGCACAGCACCAGGGCATTGATCACGCTGCGGTGCACGTTTCGCGGCAGGATGATCTTGTCCCCCCGCTTACAGCAGGAGAGCACCATGCTCTGCACCGAGCTGGTGGTTCCGCCCACCATCAGGAAGGCATTTGCCGCGCCGAAGGCGTCCGCGGCCAGGACCTCCGCCTCCCGGATCACCGATACCGGATGGCACAGGTTGTCCAGCGGCTTCATGCTGTTCACGTCCACGCCGACGCACTTCTCTCCCAGGAAAGCCGTCAGCTCCGGATTGCCCTTGCCATGCTTGTGTCCCGGCACGTCAAAGGGCACCACCCGCATCCCGCGGAAGCGCTCCAGCGCCTCATAGATCGGCGCCCGGGACTGGTCGTACAAGTACTTCCCCATTTCCTCCACCTCAAACAAAAAACGCAAGCTGTAATCTCACAACTTGCGTATCAGTCCACATAAAACCAGGTTCCTGTACCGTCCTTCAGCATACGGGCATTCTCCCTTGCCCCGCCATGGCACGGTAAAGAGGTCCGGAACGGAATATCTGTGGTGCTCGGCATACAGAGTCTATATAGCAATACTTACTTTTACTACTCTTATTGACCATTTCACAAGTTTGCGCAGATTACGCATTTCGGTTATAAAGTAACCAACTTATAAAACTGAGCTTTTAACTCAATCAATAGGGGCGGAAACCGCCCATCGGCAGTGGACCCGGCTGTCCGTATGGCCTTGACTCCTTTTCGGAGTGGTCCCGTAAATTGCTTAAGACGCTGATGACAGGTCACCTTGTCTTAATATTCCTTCTCCCCGCCTCTCCCGGGGAGCATTGGCAATATGATATCATATTCCCTTTCCCCGTCAAGGGGATACGGCAAAAAAACATCGGCCGCCGCGCGTTATCCGATATATTCCTCGCTGACCTGGGTATTGGATCCGTCCTCATTCCGGATGAACGCGCTGAAAGACACCTTCCCGTCACAGTCCAGCATATCCGTCAGCGCCTTCCGGATGTGCGGGGAAGTCACCCGCTCCCGCGCTTCCTCCGGCGTGAACCATCCCGCCTCCAGGGCCTCTTCGGACGGGCCTGGCGTTCCGGCGACATAATCGCAGACAAAAAACAGATTCACCGTGGTCGGGATCATCATTCCCTCCAGCGGGCCGAATCCCGGCTTCAGGTTCAGCCGCTGGTAGATGCCGCCCAGGCACCGCGGTTCGGCTTCCACGCCGCTTTCCTCCCGGATCTCCCGCTTCAGGCCGTCCAGGATAATTTCCCCCTGCTCCACCACGCCGCCGGGGATCTCCCATCCCCGCCGCTGCGAGCGGATCAGCAGGACCTTGCCGTCCTTCCATACCAGCCCCGCGGCCGATACAAAGTGCACCGGAAGCTGCTTCGTTTCCACCCAGCTGTCCATGCATGCATTCCTCCTTTTTGGAACGGTCTCCGGGATTCATCTTACCATGAAGCGGCAGGAAAAGGAAAGGGCACCCCGCTCCGGGATGCCCTTCATGCCATATACCGCTTTACGGTCCGGGTGTTTCCGGGCCGAAGCCCATCTTCACCGTCAGGTCGCCGAGCGACTTGTCATACTGCGCGCGGCTGATCGCGCCGTGCGAAAGGAATGTGTCCAGCAGCTCCTTCTGCTTCCGGTACAGCTCCCGTTTCTTTTCCTCCGGTGTCATCTGTGCCTGCTCCGGCGCCTGCCCGTCCATTCCATATCTTCCTTTCCATCCGTGAAAAACGGTTATTTCCCGGCCTGCTTCAGCATATCCGCCAGTGCCGGAATGGTGGCCTCAAAGTCCACCCCGTACCAGGGGTTCCCCGGGTTCTTCAGCGTTTCCGCAATGGTCAGCGCTGTGTAGTCCGCGGCGATCTTCAGGGCCTCTGCCCGGCTGATCCCCAGCACAAACGCGCCGGCCAGGACGCTGGAGAAGATATCCCCCGTCCCGTGGTACGCCGCCGGAACCCGGTCGTTCTGGTAGTTGAAGAACGTCTTCGTTTCGGAATCATACCCCATCGCGCCGGTTTTGCCTTCCCCCAGGGAAACCCCGGTGAGGATCGGCGTTTTCGTTCCGAGCTTCGCCAGCGCCAGCAGCATCTCCCGGATATAGTCTTCAGAATATTCCTCCCGGTACGGCAGCCCGGTCATGAAGGCGGCTTCCGTAATGTTCGGGTCAATGATGTCCGCCACCGCGCAGAGATCCGCGTTCTTTTTCGCGTAGTGCTCGTCAAAGGCGGCATACAGCCGGCCGTTGTCCCCCATCGCCGGATCCACGATCACCAGGGTGTTCTCATTCCGGAATTCCCGGATGATGCCGATCACCGTGTCGATTTCCTCTTCCGTGCCCAGGTATCCGGTATAGATCGCGTCGAAAGTGATCCCCTCCCGCTTCCAGTGGTCGGTGATGGGCACCAGCTGGTCGGAAAGGTCCTTGCAGGTGAAGCCCTTGAACAGCGTGTGCGTGCTGAGCACAGCGGTCGGCAGGATCGCCGTTTCAATTCCCATGGCAGACAGCAGCGGCAGCGCCACCGTCAGGGAACATTTCCCGAAGCAGGAGATATCCTGAATGGTCAGTATCCGTTTCATGTGTTTCTTCCCCCTGTCTCCTGTGCGCATGCGCACAGCCGCGGTACAACCGCTTTCAGGAAGGAAGTATAAACCGAAAGTGGTCTTCACGAAATAGCCAGAATATGAAAAAAGAATAGGGCCAGTTTACGGTTTCCCCGTTTTCCGCATCACCTCATAGCACAGGATCTTCCCGTTTTCGACGGGATAGTCCATATGCTTTACCTGGATATATTTCCGTTTCCGGTAGAACTCTCCGGCCGGCAGGGAGGATTCCACCACCACCGCCTCATGGTCCTTCAGGATCTCGCCTTCCATATAATCCATGAGGGCGGAGCCGATTCCTTTTCCCCGGTACTCCGGCCGCACATATACCCGCTCGATATTGTCCCCGTTAATCGTCCCGGTGCCGGCGATCCTGCCGTTCTCTTCGGCGATATATACTTTTCCGGCTGAAATGTCCTCCCGGATCCGTTCCGGGCTGTGGTAACCGATGAAAAACTCCACCACTTCTTTGGTGTAATACTTCGGGTAAATCTCCGATATCGTGGAAACCACAACGTCGTGGATCTCCCCGGCCTGTTCAGGCTTTGCCCTGCTGATCATTCTTTCCTGCTGCCTTCCGATTGAATTCAGTATTCCCCGACATCGACTTTCCGCTGCAGAACCGCCGCGTAATCATGCCCCGTTTTCCCGGGATGCTCGGGATTCATCTGGTAGTGGATATTGTACAGGAGGCCGTTTTCGCCGATCCGGTCCGCCAGGTGCTCCTCATCAATGTGTCCGCCCAGCACTTCCAGGCAGATTATCACATGGTCATCCCCCGGTACGATTTCCTTCTCCCATACATACCGGCATTCCAGGTTCATAAAGCATTCCTTTACCGTCGGAGCATTCACCCAGTCCGCCTTCTCCGCGGTCAGCCCGGATGCGGCAATCTCATCTTTATCAAATTCATTGTTGTGGATGGTAGCCATACAGGCGGCATGTGCTTCCGCCGACATGAAATTGATCACGGCTTCCTTTGTTTCCTGCAGTGTCCGGTACAGATGGCCGTTTTTGTTCACGCTGCCAAGGAGCGCGTAGTAACCGCTGCCGCGGTTTGCGCAGGTGAACGTGGACCAGGACTGCATGCTCGCATTCGGCAGGCCGTTCGATTTATAGGTGGTTACCAGGAACAGCGGCGACGGCACACTCATCACAAATTCCTTCCAGCAGAAGCCCCAGTTCCTGGAGATATCGGCATAAGTTCCTTTCAGGTTTTCCGGCATTTCCCGGTATGCGTATTTCATCTGAAAACTCCCCTTCTTCACAGATCGGTGCTGATCAGCGTTGCCCGGCAGGGCGCGCCTTCCGCGCCGCCCAGGTTCAGCGGCGCCGCGTGCAGGACATATACCCCTTCCGGCACATGCCCCAGGCGGATGCCCTCCAGCAGGACGACCTTTGCCCCGAGCATAATCAGGTGCACTTCCATTGGCGCATCCTCCGGGCCGACCGTCTGGGATTCATTTCCGAACAGTTTGATCCCCCGGCCCGCAAAAACCCGGGCTGCTTCCGCCGTAACGGTGGCTTTCCCCTTGACCAGGATCCTTTCCGCGGCCCGGGGATCAAACGCCGCAGCCGTTTCCAGGATCCGCTCCGCGTCCTCCGCCCGGACCGGACCGTCATGCTCCGCCACATAGGCATACCCGATGAACTTGTCCAGATCCACCCGGTCAACGCTTTCCGTTCCGTCGATAAAATGCAGCGGCGCATCCACATGGGTGCCGTTGTGCGCGCACATGCTGAAAGCGCTCAGGTTGCACATGGCGCCTTCGCTGATTCTCAGTTTGATTTCCCTTTCCGGATGCGGATCCCCGGGGAACACCGCGCAGCCGAAAACCTCCTGGGAAATATCATAGATCTTCATGCGTCTTCCCTCCTGCCGGAACGGCCTGGTTTTACCTGCTTCATCTTACCATGAGCGCCACGCGGAAGAAAGGGGAACAGAAGTTTTTTTCACCGGGTCCGGCCATCCGCTTGACAAGCCCCGCATTTATGATATATTGAGTACAGTTTGTGTGTGATGTACGTTTTGAGCGACGCCGCAGATAGTGCCCGGAGGGGTATTATTTGGGGCGTTTTCGTTTATGGCACACCGGAAGGAGGAAGAACAATGGATTACAGCACCCGGATTTCCGAAAGGATGTGGAACCTTCCCGACAAGGGAGAACGGGAAGCAGAACGCGAGCAGACCTTTATTGACGACATCGTGCAGAAAAGCCATATCGAGCATGAGCTCCTGGATCACCTGGACGGGATTCACACGGTGTTTGACGGCGGCGCCGGGTGCGGCCGCTTTTCCATCCTGCTGGCCCGGCAGGGATTGCAGGTCACCCATTTCGACATTTCCCGGCCCATGATTGACAAGGCCCGGGAGCTGGCCGAAGCCGCCGGCGTCCTGGACCGGATCACCTTTGTGCAGGGTGCCCTGGAGGATCTTTCCGCTTATGCGGACCGGAGCTTTGACCTGGTGATCTCCTTTGACGCGCCGGTCTCCTATACGTATCCGCAGCAGGAGAAAACCATCCGGGAACTGGTGCGCATCGCGAAAAAGCGCATCATGCTCAGCGTTTCCAGCCGCCTGGGAGCGCTCCCCTACCTGGCCAATCCCATCCAGAAGAACCAGTTCATCCTGGACCGGAGCAGTCCGGACGGATGGGTCCAGTGGTGTCTGAACAGCCGGGAGCAGATGATCCGGGATTTTTCCTTCCGGAAGAAATCCCTGCTGGAAACACTGGAAACCGGGCTCATGGGGGATGTGGAGAAAGCCCGGGCTGCCTATGACCGGGGCGAGGCGCCATGGAGCATTACCTATCATTTCATGCCGGACGAGCTGGAGCGGATCCTGGCCGAAAACGGGGTCCGGGAGATCTCCCTGGCCGGCCCGGGGGCTTTCGCCCGGACCATTCCCAATGAGATCCTGGTGAAAATCATGAACGACCCCGCACAGAAAAAGGATTTCCTGGAATTCTGCTACCTGTATGACCGCAGTCCCTATGTCTGTGGAATGGGCAAGGACAACCTCTTTGCACGGGGAGAAATCGTATAAGCAACCCAAAAGGACGGTCCCCGCATATCCGGGGCCGTCCTTTTTTCCACTTCCCTGTGTTTTTACATCTTCACCCGGTCATATACCGCCTGGAGGTCTTCCTTTGCACCGGCAAACTCCGGCCAGGCGTCAATCCCGTCCCCGCCTTTCCGGGGAATGATGTGAATGTGGAAATGCGGAATCGACTGTCCGGCGCATTCGCCGCTGGCATTGAGCAGGTTGACCCCCTCATACCCGCAGTCGGAAACCAGGTGCTGCGACACCTTCCGCACCGTCCGGAAAATGGCATCCAGTGTCTCCGGCTCGCAGTCCAGGATTTTTTTGCAGTGTGCCTTCGGAATCACCAGGATATGCCCATCCACATCCTTCGCGACATCCATGAACGCCAGGGTGGCCTCATCCTCGTATACCCTCAGGCCGGTAATCTCACCGGACGCAATCCGGCAGAAAATGCAACCGTCCATCTCGTTCTTCTCCGTTTCATGATATTACATCTGCTCCTGCTGCTCCATCAGCAGGTCGTAAAAGTCATCCGTACTGATCAGGATCGGCTCTTCCTCCCGGTCCTGCGGGGTTTCCTCCTTCTCCGGCTCCGACAAAGGATCATACTGCTTATCCATATGTTCCTCCGCTTCCTCCCTGGTAAGTATTTCGTCATTTGGGCGAAGGAATCCTTTCCGGACCGGGATTGCCGTTCTGCGCTTTTTTGGGTATAATAAATGCAGATGGGCACTGTCCCGGCACTTTCTTACTACAAAAACCGAATAGTCCAGAAGGAGTCTTGGGAATGATTACAAACGATAAGGGCATTGTGGAATTAAAGCACCATATCCTGCGGGAGGTATGCCGCCTGGCATGGGAAGACAAGCTGACAACGGATAACTGTGAGCGGCTGGTACTGGAGATCATTCCTGGCCCGCAGCCCCAGTACCGGTGCTGTATCTACAAGGAACGCGAGATCGTCCGCGGGCGGGTCCGCCTGGCCATGGGACAGAATCCGGATGTGAACAGCGAATCCCGCAATGTGGTGGCCGTTATCCCCGCCGCCTGCGATGACTGCCCGATCCAGGATTACATGATCACGGATATCTGCCGTTTCTGCCTGGGAAAGGCCTGCCTGAACGCATGCCGTTTCGGCGCCATCACCCCCGGCGATACCCGCATGCATATTGATCCGTCCAAGTGCAAGTCCTGCGGCATGTGCGCAAAATCCTGCCCCTACGGCGCGATTGTTCATACGGAAAGGCCCTGCAAAAAGGCGTGCCCGGTCGGCGCCATCACATATACCGAAAACGGGCTGTGCATGATTGACGATGAGAAATGCGTCCACTGCGGCCACTGCATCCACAGCTGTCCCTTCGGCGCGATCGGTTCCCGGATCTACGCGGTGGATATCATCCGGGAAATCAAAAGCGGAAAAAAAGTCTATGCCATGTGCGCGCCTGCCACGGAAGGCCAGTTCGGCAAGGATGTATCCATGGCTTCCATCCGCGCGGCCCTGAAAAAGCTGGGCTTCGCGGACATGGTGGAAGTCGGCCTCGGCGGTGATATGACGGCCGCGTATGAGGCGCTGGAGTGGATCGAAGCCAGAAAAGAAGGCCGCAAGATGACCACCTCCTGCTGCCCCGCGTTTATCTCCATGCTGCGCCACCATTTCCCGGAAGAATACCAGAAATACAAGTCCAACACGGTCAGCCCGATGGTCGCGGTATCCCGGTACCTGAAGCACCGGGACCCGGACTGCGTCACCGTGTTTATCGGGCCGTGCATCGCCAAGAAGGGAGAAACCCTGAATGAGTTCATCGCGGACCGGCCGGATTACGCGCTGACCTACGGCGAGATTGTTGCCATGCTGGATTCCCGGGAAATCACCCCCGAACCGGTGGAGGAATCCTACCAGGAAGCCTCCCTTTTCGGCAAGCAGTTTGCCGGCAGCGGCGGCGTGGCCGCAGCGGTCCTGCAGGTGATGAAAGAGCTGGGCGAAGATCCTTCCGATATCAGACTGCTGCAGTGCTCCGGCGGGGATGAATGCAAAAAGGCCATGATGCTGCTCAAGGCCGGAAAACTGCAGGAGGATTTTGTCGAAGGCATGATGTGCCCCGGCGGCTGTATCGGCGGTCCCTCCAAGCACCAGGCGGAAGCGCAGGTCCTGCGTGACCGGAAGGAGCTGCTGAGCCGGGCGGACGGACGGCAGATCCTGGAAAACCTGAAGAATTACCCGATGGATCAGTTCTCCATGTTCCGGGACGGGCACCTGGATCCTTCCGTATCCCCGTTTCAAAAGAAAGACTGACCGAAGCAGATAACCGGGCGGATACCGCCCGGTTATTCCATATTCAGCTTTCTGCGCCAGGCATCCGCCATCACCAGGGCCGCCTGGGCTTCTGCTGACGTTCCCTCAGAGACGAAATCCGGGCATCCGCATACTTCACGGACCAGGCCAATCCCGTCTGTTTTTTCCATCACGGTCCGGTAAGCGGCCTCCGCCGCGTCCCGGTATTCCCTGCTGACATATCCGTGCAGGATTCCCCGGAAGACCGTTGCCGCCATCATGGCGGAAGAAGTGCCGTCCATAAAGCTTTCCGGGTCATCCAGGATATCGTGAAAGCGCCCGTCCGCTGCCTGGTACGCAAGCATGGAATCCAGCAGCCGGTTCAGGAAACCGGACATCTCATCCCGGATCTCCAGGCGGTCGGCTTCCCCGGCCGCTTCGGTTATCCGGGCAAGGCCCATCAGGGCCCAGCCGTTTCCGGTCGCCCAGTGCTTTCTGCGGACAAACCTTCCGCCTGCCGTATCCACAATGTGGAAGAAAAGGCCGGTTTCCTCATCAAAGAGATGCCGGATATAACCCCGGACCTGTTCCGCGGCATCTTCAATCCGGCCCATCACCGCCAGGAACGGCGGAACCATATACAGCCCGTCAATCCATAGCTGGGCGGCAGAAAAGCCCGCCTCAAAGGAAACGTCATTATGGCAGATGATTCCGTCCGCCGTACGCGGCGCGGAATGATCCAGGTAGTCCAGCATGCGCTGCGCGCCGTCCAGGAAAAACGGATTGCCGGTCCGCTGCCAGGCACGGAGGCAGACCTCTCCGTTTGCCGCCGGATCGGAAACCGCCGGACCGCCGCCGGCCATCGCGAGCCGCCCGTCCGGGGACTGGCGCCGGATGGCATCATACGCCATCGGAATCCAGAGTTCTTCCCGCCCGGCTTCCAGCAGAGCCTGGGCGCAGACTCCCTGTTCCCATGGATACCGCTGCATGGCCAGCATGCACTGAATAACCTTCGTGATTTCATTCGGCATACAGATCCGCTCCGTTCCGCCTTCTTCCGGTCCCCGTATCATCAGTCATCAATGATTTCCGTATCATCCGGGATATTCCGGATCAGCATCGCCGCTGTATTCGAAAGTTTCAGGTTGTCCGCCAGCGGGAATGTGACCCGGCCGGCAAAACTGCTCCTGTCGCAGTGGACATCCAGCTTTGTATCAATAAAACCCAGATTGCCGGGCAGGTTGTTCGCGAAAATGATACTCCCCGCGCTGACCCCGATCACAAATCCGTCCTCCCGGATATAGTTCAGCAGCGTTCCCCGGAAACCGGAATCATTGATCCGCTCCAGCAGGTAGGAGGTTCTTCCGCCGCAGAAATAAACCACGTCAAAAGTGCCAAGCTCGTCCGCCGGCATATCGGCATGCAGGTCATATACCCGGATGTTTTCCTTCGGAAAGCCGCATTTCAGCAGGTCATGCATGCATTTCGGCAGCACTTCGACAGCATCCGCGTCAATCGCGGCGGTCGGGATAAAAAGCGCTTTGGCATGGCAGGGATCCTTCCCCAACATCTCCAGGAAGTATCCTTTGATCTTTTCCGTTTCCAGTCCGCAGGATGTCAGCATCAGGCGCATGGTTTACTCCTCCTGTATGTGCGATTTTCTGTATCTGCATTTTACTTGCCGGACCGGAGAAAGAAAAGGGGAACAAACATGTTTTCTACAAATAAAGGGCAAATACGCCGGATCCTGCCGGCCGGAAGCATTCCCCGCAGATGAAAGGATCCTTCTGACAGGAGTCCCCCGCCCTTTGACGAATTGTATATTTATGCACAGAATTACGGTCTTCAGGCCGAAGCCGTCATCTGTTAATTTGTTCTCAGTAAAACTCCTGTCTCATCAGGACGATTAATTTAAAAGGAGGCCCTTTCCATGTTCGGACGCAGACCTGACGGAAAACGAGTGAAGAAGCTGGATCCCATTATTCAGATGACCCCCTACCTCATGCCGATGCGCTGCGACGCGCAGGTGTTCCTGGATCACAAGGCGGACTATGAGAAGTTGAGCCGGTATATCGCCCAGAAAAGCCGGGAAGGCCAGAAGATCACCTTCATGCAGATCCTGGCAGCCGCCTACGTCCGTGCTGTCAGCCGCAATCCGGAAGTTAACCGGTTTATCTTCAACAAGCAGTTCTTTGCGCGGAACAACTGCTCCATTTCCTATACGGTCCTGAAAAACCCGCAGGACATCCACAGCAACGAGGATACGGTCCGCATCCTCTTTGACCTGACCGACACGATTTTCGACGTCCGGGACCGCATGAACGCGGCAGTGGAAAAGAGCCGGAGCACAAAAGAGGGCGGGTTTGTCATCAAGCTGGCCAGCGCGTTGCTGGCTGTACCCGGCCTGGCCACAACGGTGGTCGGACTGGTCCGCCTGCTGGACCGTTACGGAATCGCGCCGCCCGTGCTGATCCGCGAGCTTCCTTTCTACAGCGGACTGTTTATTACCAACAACGGTTCCATCGGGCTGCACAACCCCCTGCACCACATCTATAACTTCGGCAATGTCAGCCTGTTCTTCGGCATGGGCAGCATCCAGAAGGAAGCGGTTGTGGAGGACGGAAAAGCCCGGATGAAGCGCATCCTGCCCATCGGCATCACGGCGGATGAACGGGTCTGCTCCGGCGCGCACTACGCGGGCTTCTTTTTCGACGTCATTCATTTCATGGATCATCCGGAAGAGTTGGAGGTTCCGCCGGAAGAAGTGCGCTTTGACCAGGGCGTGGAATACCATGTCCCCAAAGTTTCCGTAAAGCATGATTTAGGAAACAAAAACCCGGAAACGCTGAAACCCGGCAATTCCGGGAGCTGAAACAAAGGTCCCGGGCAATATAATCAGGCAGTTCTTTACACACAAACATTCAAATTATGACAGTTAAAAAACCTTGCAGCCGTTATGACTACAGGGTTTTTTAACTGTCAAACTGCCGGGATTTGAAATCTTTTTGAAAGAACCGGAAAGAAGGGTTGACATCTGTTATAAAGTACTTTATATTATAAAGCATCCGGAAAACACCACCGGATTTCCGAATCCATTCCAAAGGAGAAATGAGTATGACACAGCAGATACCTGCTTCCGAAAACCAGCGCAGTGAGGAAAACATCAAAACCGCCATGGAGGATATTGCGCTCATCAAGCGCATTATCAACCATACGGAAATCAATCTGCGCCGCCTCGGCTGGCTCTTCCTGGTATATGGTTCAGCCACGCTCGCCTTCCTGGTATTCCAGATCGTTCTCACCTTTTATACCGCCCGTACATCCCGCCTGGAGAACGTCGCCACCCTGTCCCTTATCCTGACAGGCCTGTCGTATGTTGTCAGTATCGTGCTCTTCGTCCTGTTTATACGCAAACGCAGGGAAATCGGAAAGAGCGAGAATGTATATACCATGCGTCTGTTTGATATGTGGGGTGTAATACTTTTCGCTCCGGTTGTCCTGGAGCTCATCACGCAGCTCATCGGGCTGGCTGTCCCATCCTCGAATCCAGCAATCGGGAACACAGTCCTCAGCTGCATGAAATACGGTGCCGTATGTATCTGCATTTTCTTTACCGGCCACTATATCAGCAGCCGGATCATGAAGATTATCGCTGCTGTACTCTCTGTTCTGTTTCCCGTTCTGTTTATCATTCCGCTGCCTTATGTCACCGCTGTGGACCTCAATGGAACCACAACTGCGGTTCAGCTGTATGCATTTCTGACCGCGAAAGCGAATCTAATCTCCCTTTTGCTCCCATTCGTGTATATCGGCATGGGTATCTTTTCCATGAAAAAGCAGAGAGGGTCTGTCTATGGAGATGAATAATATCCCGGAGATGTTCCAGTCGAAACTTCGGCTGATGATCGTCAGCGGACTAATCAAACAGCCCCTTTCGTTCACTGCGTTGAAACATCTGACCGGAGCAACCGACGGCAATCTCAGTGTCCAGATCAGCAAGCTTACGGATGCGGGCTATATTATTGTCCGCAAGGAGTTTTCCGGCAAAAAACCGCTGACCACCTGTGAACTGACACCGCTTGGCCGGGACAGTTTCCGGCAGTATGTCGAACTCCTGAACAGCATCCTCACCGGCAATTGACAGATCATTCCGTCAAAACCCATTACTATGAAATAATTGGAATTGAAAGAGAAACATGCTGAATTGGCATTCCGATCCGCAAAACCGGAAACGCATGAAAAAACAGGCACCCGTGAAGAGTGCCTGTTTTCAGCAGCCGAAGCGATTCCATCGCAGATACCAGTCATGCGTCCTGTACCGTGATCCTGATCCTGCATACAGCGTCTCCCTGCTTAACGCTGCTGATCAGCTCCGTCCTGACTTCTTTTCCGAATACATATCCAAACATTCTCCTGGAATACCCAAGCGTACAGTAGCACCATGTCCCGGGCAGCAGGTCATCGGTCCGGTTCACGCATGAACAGTAGCACTGCGGATAGATCAGGTAATAGGCCGTTCCATCATATTCCAGCGTAAATCCAAGGTCCAGGGCATTTGCCTGTTCCACAAAAGAATTCGGATCCCGGTTCCTGTCATAAACCGCTTTAAGTTTACTGCCGCCGTATCCGTATTTCGGTCCGCACGCGCAGTCCATCCTGATCTTTTTGATCGTTTCATCATCGTAGTGATCGTTCAGGAAAGCGCATAGCTCTTTGGCCCATTTGGTTTTTTTGCCTGCATCAGCAGACTTTGACAGCGGGTTTTCTTCGGAAAACCGGATGCCGGCTTCCCGCTCTCCGTGCTCTTCCATACTGGCAAGAAACCGGATCGCCTGGGGATTATCATTTTTCGGCATGGTTCATTCCCTCCCCATCACTTGCTTTTCCTGACAGGAATGCAGATCTCGCTGACATAATCCCGGGCAGACGGATCTCCGGGCAGGTAGTTCTCAATGTCATAATCGGGGATCAGTTCATAATCGGAAACCGGCAGCCATTCCTTGTAGATCTTTTCCCACATAGCCTGGATCGCCCCGGGCGTCGGTCCGACACATTTGAAAACCGCCCAGGTGTATTCCGGAATATGGATGATCTCGAACCCCTCCGGGATACCTTCCACATCGGAAGCTTTGCAGCCGATGCCGTACCGGAATTCATCACTGTCGGTTTTCTGCTGGGCGCAGAGTCCGAGATATCCCGGAATCTTCCGGTATTCCTCATGGGCGTAATACTCGTCCCAGAACTTCGGAATCTCATCTTCGCTTGTTTCGGCATGAAAAGTTTTCGCATGCATGAGAAGGTCCATCGCTTCCCATTTTTCAACTGTAAACTCCATGATGCTGCCTCCTTCAATTGTCATGTGGACGGTAAACCGGTTCATGAACTGAATGGGGCTTCCCTTTTTCACCTGCATCGGTGAAAACCCATGGAACCGTGTAAACGCTTTGGTAAAGCTTTCCGGCGAATCATAGCAGTACTTCATGGCCACATCGATAACTTTTTCATCTCCGCCTGCCAGATCCGCCCCAGCCTGAGAAAGGCGCCTTTTCCGCAGGTATTCCGCCGGGGACATTTCCGTCAGCAGGGAAAACGCCCTCTGGAAATGGAACGCGGAAAGGTTTACATGCTTCGCAATATCCGCCAGCGCAATCTCATCCGTCAGGTGATTCTCCATGTACCCGATCGCGTCGTTGATTGTTTTGACCCAGTTCATCCAGTCTCCCTCCTTTCACAATTGATCATAAGGCTGTTCACGGCAAAAAGCCTGTCATGGATTGCTTTGTTTTGTCCGGTTTCTTCATCAGAAATGATACCATGTCGGCAAAGATGAAAAAAGACCCGCGGTGCTGAATATTTCAGCCCTGTGGGTCGAATCCATCCGGTACACCTGTTTTGTGTCTCCGTCAGCGGTTCTTTGAATAGTAAACAAAATCACCGTCACGCTTCACTTCCAAATACCCCAGCCTGGTGTAGAAGGCGTTCGTCCGGGTATTCCAGGCGGGAGTGTCCAGCGTAAAAAGCCTTGCATCCGGAAACAGTGCTTCGATTTCCCGCATCATACAAGTGCCGTAACCTTTCCGAAAGTGCTGCGGATCAATGAATATCCTTCCGATATTCAGCGTGTCCCCGTTCCGGAAAAGGACCGCCCCGCCAAGGATTAGGCCATTCTGCGTCAGTTTGAACAGATGGCCTGATTTCGCCATTTTTATATGGTATTTCAGCGACATATACCCGGGCGGTCCTCCTGCGGAAGGAGCCCCCACCTCCGTATCGCTGTCAAAAGCAAGCCTGGATATGGCATTCAGCACCAGGGCGTCCGAAGTACCCGCTTTCATGAACTGTAAAGTCATCAGCTGCCTCCGCTTTCCGGATCTTCATCATTTACAGGCCATGTAAACGTCCATGCCTTCCCCATCCGTTTCAAAACACGGAATGACTTCATTTTCCACAAATGTCAGCCCGTTCGTCCTCATATAATCCCCGAGGGTGTGATAGGCTCCCGGAATGGTGGAAAACGGATTGTCAAAAGGCCTGTCAATATGGATCGCAGCATACTGATGGGCTGGCTGTTCCTTAATTTCGTATCCTTCCGGCGTAACGCCCTCCGGCAGGATCAACGCCGCGGTATATCCGTGCATATTGAACACATTCACCTGTTCCTGCGACAGCTTCGGGAAATCCCATCCGATGACTCTCGGATTCGCGATTCCGTTTTCCTCCGCGCATTTGTACATCCTGCCGATGGTATCCGCTTCCGGTTCCCGGCTGATCACCGTATACTCCACATAGAGGAATCCTTCGACTGTCTCCGTGCGGAGATTTGAATAAGCGTCGCTGCGCTTATCCATTTCTTCCCGGAAGAGATTATCCAGGGTACAGCTAAAGATTTTGCAGATTTCCAGCGCTTTGTCCATTTCCGGATTTGCCGCGTCCATTTCCCATTTTGAGATGGTCTGGCGGCTGACGTTCAGCTTTTCCGCCAGTGCTTCCTGGGTCATATTCGCACTCAGCTGCCTTAAATACTGAAGGTTTTTTCCAAAGCTCATGTTGCTTCTCCTCTTATTCTGTATTTGTCGTCCCTGACAGTTTTCTGCTCCGCGTCGCAAGGACAGATTAACATAAAACAGGCAGCTTTCCCACCAACTCACAGATGCTGTTTCAGGAAATTGCGCAACTGCGGGTTGCGCTGCTTTTTTACTGAAAGGGATTGCTGCAACCGTTTAGGCTGCAGCAATCCCATAAATCATGTCTCAAAGCCGGATATCTTCTTCCGTAAGCGGCCTGATTTCTCCCTTGTCAATCTTATGGATGGCCCCAATAATTTCAGCTTTGCCGTTCCTGATGAAAATGGCGCTCTCATCCTCCATGGCACAGACCGGCCGTTCCATGGAAACCTCTTTCATGTATACGGCCATGTATCGGAGAATATACGGAAGGACAGCGCCGCCTGGATGCAGAAGTATATTTAATCCATCTGGAGATAATTCTCCCTTGTCAGTTTATCTCATAATTTCCTGAGCATCAGAAGGGTATGTGGAGGATATGAATCAGACAGAAAACGCACTGGCTCTTGCAGGAAGCATCGGCGGAAAAAACAGGCTAAACTGCATCGCGGAACTGGATGAAACCGCGCCGGAACAAGCCAAAGCACAGGAAGCGGCCAGACAGGACAAATTACTGGCCGGGATACCGGTGCTGGTGAAAGACAATATTGACGTGAAAGGCCTGCATACCACAGCGGGCAGCCTGGCACTGGCAGACAATATTGCCCGGGAGGATGCACCGGTGATCCGGAACCTGCGCAGAAACGGTGCGGTAATCCTGGGAAAAACCAACATGACGGAGTTTGCCAACTTCACAACCGAAAATATGCCCGGCGGATACAGTTCCCGGGGCGGGCAGGTGATTCACGCGGTGAATCCGAAGCTTTCGCCCACCGGTTCTTCCTCGGGATCGGCTGTGGCGGTTGCAGCGGGAATTGTACCGATGGCAGTAGGAACAGATACGTCCCACTCCGTTACCGGCTGTGCGATGTTCAACGGCATCTGCGGACTGAAACCGCCGGTTGGCACGCTGTCGGCAGAGGGGATTATTCCCATTGCAAGAACGCTGGACAGTGCGGGAGCCATGGCGCGGAACCTGACCGACACGCTGAAACTATATTCCGCCATGCGGGATGAGCCGCTGCCGGAACTGAAGCCCCTCAAGATGAAAGGACTTCGCATTGCGGTAAACCGGGCCAACCAGGAGGCGTTTGAAGAAAGTCGGAAACGCTTCCTGGACAGCCTGCTCAAGAAGCTGAAAGCGGGCGGGGCTGTGATCGGGGAAGTGGATCAGGGTGCGGCACCTGAAATGGTAACGATCATGCGGTGGGAATTCCGGCCGATGCTGGAAGACTATCTGGCAAAATCCACAGCGAAACGGAAAACCCTGGCCGAGATCGTCGCGTACTACGAAGCCAATCCGGATACCATGATGAAGTACGGAGACAAATTGCTGCGCGCGGCATTGGATGAGACACCGGGCGGACTTCAGGGGAAGCCTTATCTGGATGCCCTGGAGGTACGCAGGGAAGCCATCGCACGGGTTACGGCTGAGATTGAGCATTATGACGCTGTCCTGATGACAGGACCGACAAGCATCATGCATTTCTGCGGCCTGCCGACTGTGACGGTGGCGGGAAAACAAAAGGATCCGAACGGCGTGAATGAAACGGTAATCCTGTACGGAAAGGATGAGTACAGGCTGTATGAAGCCGCCCTGGCGATTGAACAGATCATGATGAATATGCAGGGCAGCTGAGGCTCTGAATACCTTTGGTGATCTTGCACAAAAAAACGGAAGTTGAGGTCGGATGATATGAAATGTGAACTGCTGGCCGAACATAATCTTGCGCTGATGCTCGACTTTGTTGATGATGAGAATACGAAATACGATGAAGCGGTACTGAAGGCATTTTTGAATGAAAAGAACGCATACGGATATATTGCCGAAGAAAATGGAAAAGCAGTCGGATTTGCCTACGGCTATGTCCTGAATGAGCCGGACGGGCAAAAAGTATACTATCTGCATGCAATTGACATTATGGAAGGATGGCAGAATCAGGGTTACGGAACGGAACTGGTCCGGTTTATTCATGAACATTCGAAAGCCCTGGGCTGCCGCAAAATGTTTCTGCTTACTCATAAACACAATGTTTCCGCATGCAGGTGTTACGGGAAAGCAGGCGGAATTAGTGATGCCGCTTCAGATGATATCGTGTTTGTGTTTAGGTAATAATGTGCCGGTAGTTCCGGTCTGCCGGGATATCTGATTGAAAAGAAACCCAGAAGAAATATTTTGATTTTCTTGTGATGCGGAACAGAAATCACATTCAGGATCGTTATCTTGGTAAAAGGGGGTCATTGATTGTGCGCAAGAAAATTATATTCTGTCTCATACTTTTACTGCTGGCTGGCATTTCGCTGGCTCAGGCAAGTTCAACTACGGAGGGCATTGTTTCCGTCGCTGGTAAGGACATCGATGCCAGGGTGAAGCTGCGTGAGACACCCAAAGGTAAAATCATCGGCCAGTACTATAATGGTGCTCATTATACCGCTGATGAAGAAAAAGATGGCTGGGTACACATAACCATCGGCGGACGTACAGGCTGGATGATGAAATCCTATCTGCAGGAAGGCATTCCGGTTGCTGTAAACGCACCATACGGAAGAATTGCTTATCCTGATCCAGATGGGCAAATCTCTTTGATTGATCTGGAAGGTAAGGAACACCAGATTCCCGAGAATACGCTTTTGTATGTTCTGGGTACAATTGACGAAACCTACGTTCATGTGGAAGCACATCTTCAGGATAATGAAATCCTGTACGGCGACTGCATCATGGAGAAAATTTCCTGGACAGATAATCTTGGACACGCAAGAATACATTCTGACCGGGCAGATCTGCCAATTAATGTTCGGGCAGATACAGATATCAAATCTGCCTCTGTATGTAAACTCTATCCGGGCACAGTTGTAGACCTGATCTTTGACTGGCATAATTCCGCAGATGGATGGCACAGGGTGCGAAACGCAAGCGTGAGCGGATATGTCCGGGATGACTATCTTGACTTTTCAACCGGAGGAGAACCGTTACTCATTCCGCAATGGGGAATGCTCAAACAGCCCAGCGCCATCGTTTCCGGCAGCAGTGTCGGTGAAGTATATCAGAATGACCCGCTGTTTATTCTCGGAATCACAGGGAGCAAAAAAATGCCCCTGTATTTCTGCGAGGGAAGAACTTGGGTGGATGAGCAAACATATGAAACATTCCCCTTTTATATCCAGCAGTCTTTTGTGGAAGAAAGCGGAAAAGGAAGTATTTCAACCCTGGCCCGTGTGAAAAAGAGCGGCGGAACTCAGGCTTATCACTTTGATGGAAGCGGAAAAATCGTTCCCGACAATGAACTCGGCCTGATACCGGAAGGAACGGAAGTGCAGATACTGACCAGCCTTGACCAGGACGGTCAGAGAACCGGGTGGGGCCAATACCTGACAGAAAGCACCGTCTGGGTATCATGCGAGATCCCCGTAGGAGGCCAATCGTATTACGGTTGGCTCATATCCGTGGATGATTTGTCTTTTGATTCACGGCTTATGCTTCCATCAATGTGGACGGAAGGATAATTATAGTGAAGAGCTTTACATGATAGCCGACGATATCGGAAGTTAATTCAGTGAAATCAAAGCATATGTTTTTTACTCCAGGAAAAACGGGAATGTGGCAATTCCCGTTTTTTTGTTCATCAGCAAAATCCCGTTGCGGTGCGGTTGCGGTATTTCAACAAAAGCAAAAACCCCAGGAGTACTGATTTTCAATGTCCCGGGAAATCGAAGTGGCGGGATTCGATACGGTTCAATAGTCATGATTCCCCTTTGGGGAATCGTCGAAGTGGCGGGATTCGAAACGCAATCTCAATCTTCGCACTGCTCCCTTGGAGCGGTCGCATTGCTCGTTTCGATTGATTCGTTCGCCTCTCTTCCGCCTGCGGCGGACAGCACGCTGTGCTGACGTTCGGCTCGCTCATCCACGGCCTTTTGGTCCCGAAATCGAGATTTATGAATTCCAACCTCGCTCCGCTTACAGTGACCGGCTTTTTCCGGTTAAGTTATCAAAAAGCCTTGTTTACCGCATTTGACCAGGTCTGACCATTCATTTTTTAAGGTACAATTCTGCCTTTCCGGACAATTCTAGAAGTGCAACCCAGGCTGCAACTGGATTTGTTGCAGCATATCCGAAGTCCGTTCTTCAGAACCGTACATCTTCTTCTGTAAACGGCCTGATCTCACCCTTGTCAATCCGATGAATAATTCCAATGATTTCAGCCTTGCTGTTTTTGATGAAGATCGCGCTCTCATCCTCCATGGCACAGACAGGCCTCTCCATGGAAACCGCCTTCATGAGGCGCAGCCGTTCCGTGTCGTCATAACTGAAGTGGCCGATCATCGTAATATCGGCAAACCCGAGCCCTTCATACGGCTCGAGGGATTCCCAGATATCCACCGTGGTTTTTCCCATATTCATGGAGCCGGCGCTGACGCCCAGGACCATGGCCGGTCCGTCCCGGACAATATCATAGATGCCTTTGTCACGCATCAGCTGCATCTGCTCGGCGCAGACTCCGCCGCCCATCAGGAAAAAGCAGTCTGCTTCCCGGGCCCACTGCTGCGCGTCAGCGGGCTCCATCCTGGCGTCAACCACGCAGAACCGGTCAAAGCCGATGCCGTATTCCTCAAACATCCCGTGCATCCCGGCAGAGTCCTCGTCATTCTGCTGATAGTCCACCGGGCAGGCGGTGATAAACACAATGCACCGGCGCACGGGCAGCTCTTTTGCCAGGCGTCCGGCAATCTCATCCGTAAACCTGCGGTCCGGGAATCCGCTGAAAAAAGCAATTGCTTTATTGTTCATCATTGTTACCTCCATTCCCTTTTCCTGTAATGGTTCTGTTTCCGTCCGGTCCAGTTCCCTGTAGACCGGCTTCCGCAGCCGGGTGAAACTGACCAGCATCCCGGCAATCCCGATGATAAAGAACATCAGCCCGATGCCGGTTCCTTTTCCTGTCCCGAAAAGTCCGGACAGTGCCTGCTGTGCCGGAGATTCTTTCATCATAAACGGCTCAAACACCGTGTCCGCCAGCAGGCCGCCCAGCAGGAGGGCAGGCGGGATCGTGAAATTCTGCAGGGTGCTCTTCGCGGAGAACACCCGTCCCTGCATCTCCACCGGAACCTTCTCCCGCATCAGGATATCCATGTTCACGTTCATTACGGCTGCCATCAGATAGCTGCCGAACGCCGCCGCGCACCACAGCCACGGCTGCTGCGCCAGGCCCTGGATAATGTTTCCGGAAAAGACCAGGCCTGTGGCAATAAAGATTAACCGGGCCCGTTTCCTTGCCGGTTTCACCAGCGTTGCCAGTAAACTCCCGGCCAGCACGCCCAGGGCCGTAAAGCTTTCCACCATGCCCAGCACGGACTGGTTATTGCCCGTCCTGCCCAGGATAAAGGGAGAAAGCATTCCGTCGTTACCCAGCTTCGCCAGGAAATTGATCACCGCCAGGAACAGCGTAATCCGCAGGATGGCCGTATGATCTTTCAGATAGCGGATCCCTGCCAAGCAGGTTTTTGAGAAGGATTCCTCTTCCGTTGCCTGCCGTTCCGACTCCGGAATCCGGATCAGGAACAGCAGTATCAGGAAGGCAACAGCAAATGTCGCCAGGTCGATCACCAGCACCAGTTCCAGCCCGCCGCAGGCCAGCAGCAGCGCGCCCAGCGCCGGGGCCAGGATGGATACGGCGGCTCCGCTGAATCCCTGCAGGCCGCCGGCCCGGGCATAGTGTTCCTTCGGCACCAGCATACTGACAGCGACAAAAGACGCCGGTTCCTGGAAGGCGTTCATGAGGCTGAGCAGGAAATTGATCACATACAGGTGCCAGATCTCCAGGACCTCCGCGGAATGCAGCACAAACACAGCCAGCGTTCCGCAGGCTGCTACCAGGTCCGCAATCAGCATGATCCGCTTTTTGTTCTGCCGGTCCACCATGCTTCCGGCCAGGAAGCGGAAAAAGATCGTCGGCAGGAAAGTGCATACTGTCAACAGGGTCACACTGGACGCGGTTCCCCTCCGGCTGTATACCCAGATAATCACCGCATAATCCGTCATGGCCGTCCCAAGCTGGGATACGGTCTGTGATCCCCACAGCAGAAGAAAACTGTGAAGTTGTTTCAATGAATGTTTTTTCATGGCTTTGCTCCTTACATGTTTTTGTTTTCATGCGGCGCAAAGCCTGACCGGACGAAAAGGTCCCGATCGCTCCGTGCAGGTTTCGTCCTTTATCAGACCTTGCGCGGAGCCGGAACATCTGCGGCTAACGATATCCCCCACCTGGTATGTTTCACTGTCTTTTCCTCCGTCTGTATTTCGATCATCCGGTTATCGAAAACGCATAACCGGTATTGATTCATTCCCGATCAAATTATAGCATATCGCATATACTTCAACAAGCAAGTCCGAAGCGCCGGCTGGCGGCCGTATCTGTCAGCGCCGGAGACTGATCCGGCAGGCTGTTATATCTTTTTTGCAGCTTACAGCATGATCCAGTAACGTCTGACAAGATGATTGCCTTCTGCTTCGTTATGCCTCTCAATGGTATCCCAAAGCTCCCCGCCCATCTTTTCGCAGAGATGAATGGACGCCGCATTCTTTTCGTTGATGTTCAGCAGCACTTTTTCCATGCCATGCTCTCTTGCGATTGCCAGGCCGAAGCGCAGGATCTGCGTTCCGTATCCCTTGTTCCATTCCGATACCCTGACCGCATAGCCTACGCTTCCGATATCCAGCATTACCTTCGGGGGAAACTCTGTCCTCAGCTGAAACTCTCCGATGAACCTGCCGTCATCCACCGCCCAGTAATGAAAGCCTACAGGCTGGCCCTCCAAAAGTCCCTTTTCCTTCCGGTCATACCAGTCCTTTGTGCGTTCAAACCAGTCGCCTTCCAGATACTTCGGATTCGAGGGCCTGAAAAACACAACATTGTGATCATATAATTCCCGGCAGTATGCTTTGTATCCCTCCGCGAATTCCGGGCACCTCCTGATCAGCTGAAGCATGATTCCCTCCGTAAATGCCGGCTTTTGTCCGGTCTTCACTGCTTTCCCACGATTACATAAAATCTTTACCGACCAGTTCATATCCCCATACAGTCGGTTTTTCCGCGCCTTCCGGCAGCAGATCGTGCGTATAGCTCTGCTCCTCATGTCTGCGGATAAATGTATTGGGGCCGATGCAGTACAGTTCAATGTGGATGTTCTGGTTGACACGTACCAGATACAGTTTTCCGTTTTTTACTTCAATATGGATTTTGCCGGGAAGATATGTGCCGGTGAACTTCCGGAGTTCCTCTTCCGTAACCGGTATTGCATCCGGTCTGACAGCATGCTGCGGTTCTTTTCCATACAGAATGCCGGCAATGCCTTCCCCCAGCCGGTACTGGTTCAGCGATTCATTGTTGGAAAGAATGATGATGCATAGATCGTCCTCAAAAAAGTACTGCGTATAGGCCGCAATCCCGTTGGCGTCACCGCCGTGGGCATACACCGTTACGCCGTTCCGGTCATGCCGTTCCAGCCCATAGCAGTAATGATTCATGTTTTCAGTAAAGAACCTTTCATACGCCGGTGCGGATAGCAGCTTCCGCCGCTTCAGGCA
Source organism: Clostridiales bacterium (assembly GCA_017569285.1). Taxonomy (NCBI): domain Bacteria; kingdom Bacillati; phylum Bacillota; class Clostridia; order Eubacteriales; species Clostridiales bacterium. The sequence goes on along the minus strand of CP069419.1, from coordinate 1,867,820 downwards.
GTCATACCACTTCTGCAGATCGTCACAGTTCGAAACCAATGCCCCGGCTCCTGTCAGAAACAGATTGTTGACATACGGTACACGAACAATCCGCCCGTAATCATGCATATAATTGTTTGCCTTGTTTTCGCGGACCGCCAGGCCGTCATCAAACACGGTGCCGGTCATCCCCAGCGGAAGGAATATGTTTTCATGCAGGAATTCCGCGTAGGACTGTTTTGATACATATTCAATGATCCAGGCCAGCAGGTTGTAATTTGAATTGTTGTAATTGAACGATTCTCCCGGGGCGTTCATCGGCTGCTTCAGGATCCATTTGCTGAGGAATGCTTTTCGGTCATAAGGCAGTCTGTCCTCCCCGATATAGAAGTCATCCTCGAAGTTGTAGAAGTTATACAGTCCGGAGGTATGGGCAAGAAGATCATGAACGGTAATTCCGGCGGGGATCCGCATATCTTCCGGAAGATACAGATTCGCATCCGTGTTCAGGGATAAAAGGCCCCTGTCATACAGAAGCATTACTGCAAAAGCGGTAAACTGCTTTGACACCGATGCGATGGTAAACCGGGTGGACATGGTGTTCTTCACGCCGAACTCAGCGCAGGAGTATCCCCGGCTGGTCTCCCAGAGAATCTTTCCGTCTTTTACAATGCGAATGCTGCCCCAGAAATCCCAGTATTCTGTCTCCCTGCTGATGAATTCAGCCAGGCGCTGCTGAATATTTTGTTCTTCCATCATCGTTTTCTCCATCGTAAGTATTGTTCATAGTTATATTACCAAACCCGCCGGCCTGTGTCCATCCGGCTCAATTCAGCCGCAAAGTGTGTGTTTCTGATCCACAGCGGGAACTTCTAGCTCTTCCTCCGCGAAAAACCCGGTTCAACGGAGTCTGTGGTCAGAAAAATTTTCAAAGTGGACATTTTCAAAGCGGAAAAAACCGGAAATTTACGGAAATTTACGGAAGTGTTTTTTTTGAGGCGGAAATCCGTGCCTTGCCGGGTCGTTGCAAACCGGAAAAAAGCGGAAAACCAGCAGGAAAAGCAAAACCCCGGGAGCATTGATTTACAATGTCCCGGGGAGTCGAAGTGGCGGGATTCGAACCCGCGGCCTTTTGGTCCCGAACCAAACGCGCTACCAAACTGCGCTACACCTCGTCACTGGAGCCGATGAGGGGACTCGAACCCCTGACCTGCTGATTACGAATCGGCTGCTCTACCAACTGAGCCACATCGGCACAACCAGCAACGGGTATTATATCAAAGCCCCTCATGTTTGTCCAGCATGAATTTTCGGCCTGTTTTCAGACCGTTTATTCCTTCAGTTTTGCCCGCGCGGAGTCAATCGAACGCTGCACCATCTCGGGCGCCGGAGCGCCGGGAATCTTCCGTTTCTCGACACAGGAGATCATACTCAGGTCATCGAAAACGTCCTGCTCAAAGGCGGGATGGAACTGCTTCAGCTCATCCAGCGTCAGGTCCAGCAGGGCTTTGTTCTCGTTGAGGCAGTGGGCCACCAGTTCACCGACGACCTTGTGGGCATCGCGGAAGGCAACGCCCTTCTTCACCAGGTAGTCCGCACAGTCCGTAGCGTTGGTGAATCCGCCGGAAGCGCCGCGCTCCATGACATCCTTGCGGAAGGTCACGGTCTTCAGCATGGCGGTGAACACGGTCAGGCCCTTCACCAGGGTATCCCGGGTATCGAAGAAGGCTTCCTTGTCCTCCTGCATGTCCTTGTTGTAGGCCAGCGGCAGGCCCTTCATCACCGTCAGCAGGCCCATCAGGTGGCCGTAGACGCGCCCGGTCTTGCCGCGGATCAGCTCCGCCACATCCGGGTTCTTCTTCTGCGGCATGATGGAGGAGCCGGTCGCGAAGGCGTCGTCCATTTCCACAAAGCGGAACTCATTGGTGTTCCATAGAATCAGTTCCTCGCAGAACCGGCTCAGGTGCATCATGCAGATGGACGCGGCGGCGAGGTAATCCAGCATGTAGTCCCGGTCGGCCACGCCGTCCAGGCTGTTTTCGGAAATCTTTGAGAAGCCCAGCAGTTCCGCCACCCGTTCCCGGTTCAGCGGATAGGTCGTTCCGGCCAGGGCGCCGGATCCGAGCACCATGACGTCCGCCGCACGGTACGCGCTGCGGAAGCGGTCCCGGTCGCGCAGGAACATCTGCGCGTAGGCCATCATATGATGGGCCAGCGTGATGGGCTGTGCCTTCTGCAGGTGGGTGTATCCCGGCATAATCGTATGCAGGTTGTCCTGGGCAATCGCCAGGATCGCTTCCAGCAGGTCCTCCAGCATGGCTTCCGTTTCCCGGCAGGCCGCCTTGGCGTACATCCGGGTGTCGAGCGCCACCTGGTCATTCCGGCTGCGGCCGGTATGCAGGCGTTTGCCGGCCTCCCCGATCCGCTGGGTCAGCAGGGTCTCCACGTTCATGTGGATATCCTCCGCATCCACCATCCATTCGATCTTCCCGGCCTTCGCGTCGGCAAGGATATCCTTCAGGCCGGCCACGATTTTGTCCGCGTCCGCCTGCGGGATGATGCCCTGTTCGCCCAGCATCGTGGCATGGGCGATGGACCCGGTGATATCCTGCTCGAAGAGCCGCTGGTCAAAGGAAATGCTGGAATGGAAATCATCCACCAGGCCGTCGGTTGCCTTTTCGAAGCGTCCGCCCCACAGTTTCATAGACAGTATCCTCGTTTCGTTCAGATCTTTTTCAGGGAAGCCCGGACTCCGCCGGGAACCAGCATCTCGCGGAAGTTCCGCTCGATCTTCTCCGCCAGCGGCGTTTCATACAGGTTCACCGCGAAAATCACGGGATTGGAGAGGATGGGTTTCAGCGCGCCTTCCGCAGTCTCCGGTTCTCCGAAGCGGACGCCGGAAAGCTCCGCCTGCAGGTCCGCCTGCAGCGGATCCGGGGATACCGGGATCGGCTGGCCGTTGTCGTCCACCGCCAGCAGGTACCGCAGCCAGGCCGCGATCGCCAGCGGGATGCCTTCGAGGATATCCGCCGTGCCGTCCTTCATGCGGCTCTTGACCGTTTCGCCGAAGCGGATCGGCACCTTCTGGCTCGTGTCGCAGGCGATGCGCTGCGGGGTGTCGGGCATGAAGGGATTGGGCAGCCGCTGCTCGAGCACTTCCTTCAGGAAGGCTTCCGGCCGGATGATTCCGGGATCGGTGACCACAGGCAGGCCTTCGGTGTAGCCAATGCGCTCCACCAGGTGCTTCAGGTCCGGATCCTTCATCTCATCGGCGATCAGGGTATAGCCCAGCAGGCAGCCGTATACCGCCAGGGCCGTGTGCAGCGGGTTCAGGCAGGTGGTAACCTTCATGCGCTCCGTCTTGTTGACGGTATCCCGGTCGGTCATGTAGACGCCGGCCTTTTCCAGCGCCGGACGGCCGTTCGGGAAGCGGTCCTCCACTACCAGGTACTGCGGAATCTCCGCGTTCACAAACGGCGCGATGTAGGTATGTTTCGCCGTCTGGATGGGTGCCATGTCCGCGAATCCCTCATCTGTCAGCGTCCGGGTGATGGACTCCGCGGGGCGGGGGGTGATCTTGTCAATCATGGACCAGGGGAAGGAAACCTTTTCCTCATCGCTGATCCAGGCAAGGAAGCCCTCATCGGCAAAGCCGTTCTTCACCCAGGCTTCGGCGATCTCCATCACGGAGGCGCGCAGCTTTTCGCCGTTGTGGCTGCAGTTGTCCATGCTCACCAGGGCCATCGGCGCCGCGCCGTTCTGGTACCGGTGCAGCATCAGGGCTGCGGTAACCGCCATCGCGTGGCGCGCCTGCGCCGGGCCGTTTTCCATGTCCGCCTTCGCGGCGCCCAGCAGCTCGCCCTTCATATCGCGCAGGGAATATCCCTTTTCCGTAATCGTATAGGAAGCCATCTGCAGGGAGGGGGAAGCGAAATACGCCTTCAGCCGGTCCCAGTCCTCCGGGAAGGACGGACCTGCCTTCACACCCTCCGCCAGGGAGGCAATCACCTCACGGTCCGTGCCGCCGTCCGGCCGCAGGGAGACCATCAGGGTGAGGGAATCAAACGGCTTGTAGATCCGGTCGATAATCTCGTCGTCAAAGGTTTCCGCCGCGATGATGCCCCGGTCTGTGAGGCCCGCGTCCAGCAGGCGCTGCTGCAGCCCCGCGATGAACCCGCGGAAGATGTTGCCCGCGCCGAAGTGCACCCATACCGGCGCCTCCAGCGTCTTCCGCCGCATTGCCGCGCGGTCGTATTCCGGGAGCCGGACCCCGTGTTTTTCCCATTCCTTCTTATTGATGAGTCCTTCATCCGTCAGATGCATTGCCATGGTGAAAGCCCCTTTCATTCGTGTCGCGCGGCAGGCCGCGCATCCTTTATATTATCTCACCTTCCGCATTGTTTCGCAATACTTTCACAGGCCCGGATTGAGCATCATTTGTTTTTTTGTTCGCCTTGACTTTTTCAGGCGGTACGTTTACCATGGAACACGGAAAAAATAAGGAGCGAGGCGGTTTTTTTGATCGTTCTGGGCATCGATCCGGGCTATGCCCTGATGGGCTGGGGCGTCGTCGAATCCGAGGGCAGCCGGATGAAGCTGATCAACTACGGCTGCATTGAAACCAAGGCCGGCGTACCGATGCAGAACCGCCTCCGCACGCTCCAGCTGGGCGTGCGGGACCTGTTGAATATCTACCGCCCGGATGACGTCGCGTTTGAGGAGCTCTTCTTCGCCCGGAACGTCACCACCGCGCTGATGGTCGGCGCCGCCCGCGGCGCGGCGATCATCGCTGCCGCCGAATATACGGAAAACCTTTACGAATACACCCCGATGCAGATCAAACAGGCCATCACCGGATACGGAAAGGCCGATAAAAAGCAGATCCAGCAGATGGTCAAGCTCCTGCTGAAAATGGACGAAATCCCGAAGCCGGATGACGCGGCCGACGCGATCGCCTGCGCGATCACACACTGCCAGGCCGGCATCGCGAAAACCCAGTTCCTGATGAAATAATCCCGGAAGGAGGCTTACCATGTACGCGTTTATCGAAGGCACCGTATGCGAAAAAACCAACGGCTGCCTGGTGCTGCAGGCTGGCGGCGTCGGCTGGCAGCTGAGCTGTTCCAACAACACCCTGATGGCCGCCCCCGCACTGGGAGAAACCATGCGCTGCTTCACCTTCCTTTCCGTGCGGGAGGACGCGCTGGAGCTGTTCGGCTTCGCCACCCGGGAGGAAAAGGAGATGTTCCTCCAGCTGACCTCCGTTTCCGGCATCGGGCCGAAGACGGCGCTGGGCGTGCTGGGCGCCATGCCCCTGCGGGACCTGAACCTGGCCATCCTGCTGGGCGACGTGAACGCCCTGTCCCGGGCGCCGGGTATCGGCAAGAAGACCGCCCAGCGCATCGCGCTGGAGCTCAAGGACAAAGTATCCCAGGCGGATGTTTCCGCCGCTTCCGCCGGATCGGCTGCCGCTGTTCCCGCCGCCTCCATGGCCGCGGACTGCGTGGCCGAGGCGATTGAGGCGCTGACCGCGCTGGGCTATTCCTCCACGGAAGCCCGGAACGCCGTCAGCCAGGTCCGCGACCAGAGCGACAAGCCGGAGGAACTGATCCGGCTCGCCCTCCGCGCGATGGCCGGTATGTGATTTGAGGAGACGCTTTCATGGATGACAGACTGATGAACGGAACCTTCCTCGCGGAGGACGGCGCGGTGGAGCAGACGCTCCGGCCGCACAACCTGCGTGACTACGTGGGGCAGAAAGCGGTCAAGGACAGCCTCGGCATCTACATCGAGGCCGCCCTCTCCCGGCATGACGCGCTGGACCATATGCTGCTCTACGGCCCGCCCGGCCTGGGAAAAACCACCCTGGCCTGCATCGTCGCGGCCGAAATGGGGCAGAACATCCGGGTCACCAGCGGTCCCGCCATCGAGCGGCCCGGCGACCTGGCCTCCATCCTCAGCAACCTGAACGCCGGGGACGTGCTGTTCATCGATGAGATCCACCGCCTTTCCCGCCAGGTGGAGGAAGTGCTGTACCCCGCCATGGAGGACTACGCCATTGATATCATGATCGGCAAGGGACCGACCGCCCGGAGCATCCGGGTCGACCTGCCGAAATTCACCCTGGTCGGCGCGACCACCCGCGCCGGGCAGCTGTCCGCCCCCCTGCGCGACCGGTTCGGCATGCTGTTCCGTCTGGAGATGTACTCTCCCGAGGAGCTCAGCCAGATCGTGGAACGCAGCGCCGGAATCCTCGGCGTGGACGCGGACAAGGAAGGCCTGCTGGAGATCGCCCGGCGCAGCCGCGGCACTCCCCGGATTGCCAACCGCATGCTCAAGCGCGTGCGGGACTACGCCGAAGTCCGTGCCGGCGGGCACATCAGCCGTGACGTCGCGCGGGAGGCTCTGGCCATGCTCGACGTGGATGAGCTGGGCCTGGACAAGGTGGACCGGAACATGCTGAACACCATGATGGACAAGTTCTCCGGCGGACCGGTCGGCCTGGATACCCTGGCCGCCACCACCGGCGAGGACGCCGTGACCATCGAGGACGTGTACGAGCCCTACCTGATGCAGCTCGGCTTCCTGATGCGGACCCCGCGGGGCCGGATGTGCACGCCTGCCGCATGGGCCCATATGAAGAAAAAGATGCCTGCCTCTGCCGAGGAGCAGATCAGGATGGAGATCTGACCGTACGATGAAAACTTCCGATTTTGATTACGAGCTTCCGGAGGAGCTGATTGCCCAGACCCCGGTGGAACCCCGGGACCACAGCCGGCTGCTCATTTACCGCCGGAAAACCGGTGCCATTGAACATAAGCATTTCTACGACATCATCGATGAACTGAATCCCGGGGACGCCCTGGTCATCAATGAGACCCGGGTGATTCCCGCGCGCCTGCTCGGCGTGAAGGACGACACCGGCGTCCCGGTGGAGGTGCTGCTGCTGCGCCGGAAAACCGCCACGGACTGGGAGGCGCTGGTGCGCCCCGGCCGCCGGCTGAAGCCCGGCACCACCTGTTCCTTCGGGGACGGGCTGCTCCGCTGCGAAATCCTCGGCAACGTGGAGGAGATCGGCGGGCGCATGGTCCGCTTCTCCTGCGACGGCGTGTTTGAGGAGGTGCTCGACCGCCTGGGCGAGATGCCGCTTCCGCCATACATCCATGAAAAGCTGGAGGACGGCAGCCGGTACCAGACCGTGTACGCGCGGCTGGAGGGTTCCGCCGCCGCCCCGACCGCAGGGCTGCACTTCACGCCGGAGCTGCTGGACCGCATCCGCGCCAAAGGCGTGACCGTGGTCCCCGTGCTGCTGCACGTCGGGCTGGGCACCTTCCGTCCCGTGAAGGTGGAGGACGCGGAGAAGCACGTGATGCACAGTGAGTACTGCGCCGTTTCCGCCGAAGCCGCCGAAACGCTGAACCGCATCCGCCGGGAAGGCGGGCGCATCATCTGCGTCGGCACCACGTCCGTGCGCACGCTGGAAACCATGTCCACGCCGGACGGGATCATCCATCCCGGCGACGGGGACACCTCCATCTTCATTTATCCCGGTGTGAAAATCAAGGCGGTGGACGCCCTGATCACCAATTTTCACCTGCCCCAGAGCACACTGCTGATGCTCGTGAGCGCCTTCATGGGACGGGAGGAAGCCCTCCGTGTGTATAAGGAAGCCGTTTCCGAAAAATACCGCTTTTTCTCCTTCGGCGACGCGATGTTTATCGACTGAATCCGGAATCAGCCGAAAACCCTTTCCGCAAAAGGCTTGACATGCATTGAAAAAACGGATAAAATACACTTTGTTCGCAAGTCTTCAAGGGCTTGATGCGGAGCATGCAGGTGTAGCTCAATGGCAGAGCTCCAGCTTCCCAAGCTGGTCACGTGGGTTCGATTCCCATCACCTGCTCCAGACCGCATCAATGACTCGGAAGCAATTACCACATTCGCTTTTGAGCGAGACATAATTAAGGAGGGAAACCCCAATGGCGAAAGGACATTATGAACGGACAAAGCCCCATGTAAACATCGGGACGATCGGACACGTTGACCACGGCAAGACGACCCTGACCGCTGCGATCACCATGACGCTGAGCCTGAAGGGCGAAGCGCAGGCGATGCGTTACGACGAAATCGACAAGGCGCCCGAAGAAAAAGCACGTGGAATCACCATCAACACCGCTCACGTTGAGTACGAGACCAAGAAGCGTCACTATGCTCACGTGGACTGCCCCGGCCACGCTGACTATGTTAAGAACATGATCACCGGTGCCGCGCAGATGGACGGCGCGATTCTGGTTGTTTCCGCTCCCGACGGCCCGATGCCCCAGACCCGTGAGCACATCCTGCTGGCCCGTCAGGTTGGCGTGCCCTACATCGTTGTGTTCATGAACAAGACGGACATGATGGACGACGAAGAGCTGCTGGAGCTGGTCGAGATGGAAATCCGCGAACTGCTGAGCAGCTACGACTTCCCGGGCGATGACATCCCGATCATCAAGGGCAGCGCCCTGAAGGCCCTGGAGTACATCCAGAACGGCGGCACCGATGTGGACAACGCTCCCGAGTGCAAGTGCATCTGGGAACTGATGGACGCTGTTGACAACTACATCCCGGAACCCGCCCGTGCGACGGACCAGCCCTTCCTGATGCCTGTTGAAGACGTGTTCAGCATTTCCGGCCGCGGCACCGTGGCTACCGGCCGTGTTGAGCGCGGTACCGTGAAGGTATCTGACGCGGTTGAAATCGTCGGCCTGATGGAAAAGCCCCGCAGCACGGTTGTTACCGGTGTTGAAATGTTCCACAAGCTGCTGGACCAGGCGGAAGCCGGCGACAACATCGGCGCGCTGCTGCGTGGTATTCAGCGGAACGAAGTCGAGCGCGGCCAGGTTCTGGCGAAGCCCGGCAGCATCCATCCGCACACCCACTGCATTGGCCAGGTGTACGTGCTGACCAAGGAAGAAGGCGGCCGTCACACCCCGTTCTTCAACGGCTATCGTCCGCAGTTCTACTTCCGGACGACGGACGTTACCGGCAACATCAAGCTGCCCGAAGGCGTTGAAATGGTGATGCCCGGCGACAACATCGACATGGAAATCACCCTGATCACCCCCATCGCTATGGAACAGGGACTGCGCTTCGCTATCCGTGAAGGCGGCCGTACCGTGGGTTCCGGCGTTGTGGCGAAGGTCATCGAGTAATTGAATCCCTTACCGAAACGCTCCCCTTTCGGGAGCGTTTCGTTTTGTTCAGGAGGTAATGCGTTATGTTCAGCTACAAATGCCGCGGCACCTGCTCCACCTCAATCGACCTGGAGATCCGGGACGGTGTGATCACCTACTGCAAAATCAACAACGGCTGCCGGGGCAACACCGCCGGCCTCGCGAAGATGGTCACCGGCCAGAAAGCGGACGAAGTGGCGGAAAAGCTCGCCGGCATTCCCTGCCGGGGCGATACTTCCTGCCCGGACCAGCTTTCCCGCGCCATCCGCGCGTATCATGACTGAACCCCGAAAGGAGATTCCCCTTGTCCGCAGAAACAGAAACCCCGGTATCCTTTGAATCCATGGACCTTTCCTCGGAAATCCTCCGGGCGGTACAGGAGATGGGCTTTCAGGAGCCCTCCACCGTGCAGGCCCGGACGATTCCGCTGATGATGTCCGGCGCCGATATCAACGCCATCGCCCCCACGGGCACCGGCAAAACCTGCGCCTTCGGCATCCCGATGCTGGAGTACGTCCAGCTGAAGGACAGCCGGATCCAGGAGGTTGTGCTGGCCCCGACCCGGGAGCTGGCTGTGCAGATCGGCGAAGAGCTGACCCGCCTGGCGAAGTTCATTCCCGGCGTCCGGATCGCCGTGATCTACGGCGGCCAGTCCATCTCCAAGCAGATCAACGCCCTGAAGCGCAAGCCCCAGATCGTGATCGCCACGCCCGGGCGCATGCTGGACCATATGCAGCGCGGCAACATCCGCCTGGACGCGGTTCACACCATGGTGCTCGACGAAGCGGACGAGATGCTGAACATGGGCTTCGTCAAGGATGTGACGAAGATCATCGAGGCCACGCCGCCGGAACGGCAGCTCGTGCTCTTCTCCGCCACGACGAACCAGGACGTGCTGACCATCGCCTGGAAATACCAGCATGAGCCGGTGGAGATCACCGTGGAAGCCACGAAGGAAGACCGGCCCCAGATTACCCAGTACGTCATCGCTGTCGAACAGGAAAAGAAGACGGACCACCTGATGTACCTGCTGGACGCGAACGTGTACCAGCGCGTGATGATCTTCTGCAACACGAAGTTCATGACCGACAAGCTCACGCGCCAGCTGGTCCGCGACGGCTATGACGCCCAGTGCCTCCACGGGGATATCCCCCAGGCGAAGCGCAACGTGGTGATGAGCGACTTCAAGCGCGGCAAGTTCCCGATCCTCGTTTCCACGGATGTGGCCGCCCGCGGGATCGACGTGGACGACGTCGAGGCGGTCATCAACTACGACCTGCCCAACGAGAACGAGTACTACCTGCACCGCATCGGCCGCACCGGCCGGGCGCACAAGCACGGCGTCAGCTTCTCCCTGGTCACCTTCCGGGAGAGCGTGCGGATGGATGAAATCCTGAAGTACATGCTGACGGTCCCGACGCCCCTGAAGTTTGTGGATGACGTGCTCTGCCACGAGGACGGCACCCCGTTCTTTGAGAACATCTGACGCTGCAGAAAGATCCGGACCGAAGGTTGGGCGCTGTCGCGCGCGGTGCGCGGGACGGGAATTCCGTCCGCGGTGCGCGTGCGATTCCTTACGGAAAGCCCTTTGGCCGGTCCACCGGAAAACCCAAAATACAGAAAACCCGGAGGAGCAATGCTCTTCCGGGCTTTCTGTTTGCGGCGTCCGATTATCCGCGGCGGGCGGCGTAGCACTCGCTGCAGTAAACGGGGCGGTCTTCCCGCGGCTCGAAGGGAACCTGGGTGGGCTTCCCGCATTCGGCGCAGACTGCATCAAACATCTGACGCGGACCGCCGGCAGCGCGGCTGGCTTTCCGGGCCTGACGGCAGGCCTTGCAGCGGGTGGGCTCGTTCTGGAATCCCTTTTCGGCGTAGAATTCCTGTTCACCGGCGGTGAAAACGAACTCAGCACCACAGTCCTTGCATACCAGCGTTTTGTCTTCGTACATGATCAGGCAACCCCCAAAATGTTGATAGGCGATTCCCCCGGCTGACCTGGTTTTTGACCCCACACTCGCCGTCCGGACGTTTGCTCTGCGCTGTCCGCGCCCTCACTCCCGCCTCTCGGGGTCATGCCCCGGACGGACTTACATCTAGACCGCACCATGCTCCCCGCCGCTTTGAGCGGATTACGTGGACCGTTTTGCCTGCGACTGGCATCGGCTTTCAACCACAGACCCGAAGGACTCAACCGCACGCATTATAAACCAAATATGATTGAAATGACAAGAACAAATATTTGATTCAAGATGAAATGCAGGAAAAATACAGTATTTTTTAAGGAATTTCAGGTATTTTTTTGGCCATAATACGCATTCGGGCCGTGTTTGCGCATGAAATGTTTCTCTTTCACATACTCGGGAAGGTTCTCCCGGGTCTGGGCCTGCGGCAGCGCTTCGGTATGCCATGCCATCATGGCGACCTCTTCCAGCACCACGGCGTTGTGCACCGCTTCCATCGCGTCCTTGCCCCAGGCGAAGGGCCCGTGGTGGCGCGCCAGCACGCAGGGTACATGCTTCGGATTCAGTCCCGCCTGCTCAAAGTGGGAAGCAATCACCTTGCCGGTGTTCAGCTCATAGGCTTCCTCCACTTCCGCCGCCGTCAGGTCCCGGCAGCAGGGAACGTTGCCGTAGATATAGTCCGCGTGGGTGGTTCCGTATGCCGGAATATCCCGCCCGCTCTGGGCCCAGATGGTTGCCCACCGGGAATGGGTATGCACCACGCCGCCGATTTCCGGGAAACGGCGGTACAGCTCCGCGTGCGTCGGAGTATCGGAGGAGGGATTCAGGGTGCCTTCCACGCGGTTGCCCGCCAGGTCGATCACGACCATATCCTCCGGCTTCAGCTTTTCATACGGGATACCGCTGGGCTTGATCACAAACAGGCCGCGCTCCCGGTCAATCCCGGATACGTTGCCCCAGGTGAATGTGACCAGGTGGTATGCCGGCAGCAGCATATTCGCCTCGTATACCTTCTGTTTCAGTTCTTCCAGCATGAAATTCATCTCCTGTCGGTTTTCTCCGATCATTGTAACTGAATTCCGGCAGAACTTCAAGGCACACAGGGCTTATTCCGCTTCCATCACGATGCCCGGCCGGGTATCCTCCCCCTCCGGAATGATCCGGTACCGGTCCAGGACGATCCCGTCCGCGTGCCGGACCCACAGGCCGTACGCCGGCGCGGGGCCGAAACTGTCGATCATATGCGCGTCCGGATACAGGCCGGTAAACTCCGGGTATTCCGCCGCCGGGCGGACTTCGCCGGTATACGGCTTCTGGCGCAGCTCAATATCCCGGAAGAGGATATCCCGGATCCGCGCTTCCGGAATACCGAGGATGTAGGATCCCCGCGGCCCGTTGCCGGTTCCGCGGATATGCTCAAAAAGCACCTGCCGGATGGCGCCCGGGCCCGGGGCGGGATCCCCGGGGCGTACCCGCCCGCGGTTTTCCAGCCGCAGGAAGTAGGGGCTCCACACCCGGGTCATCTCGATGTCCTCCAGCCAGAAGCGCTCCACCGTACCGCCGTCCTCGCTCTCGAGGGAAACCCCGCTGTCCGCGCAGGCATGCTTGAGCCCGGAGGGGTCCTCCGCCAGCCCGCCGATGCGGCACCGCCGGATCAGCACATCCCGGAAGTCGCCCTGGGTATCCGTGCCGACCTTGACGGCATTGCATGCGGAATAGAAATCGCAGTCCTCCACCAGCACCCGCTCCAGCGGCCGCATGGACGCGCCCTTGAAGCACAGCGCGTCATCCCCGCTGGTCACCCGGCAGCGGCGGATCAGCACGTCCCGGCATCCGTCGATATCCATGCCGTCGTTGTTGTAGTTCGCGTGGTTGCGCACCGTGATCCCGGAAATCGTCAGCCGGTCGCAGTTGAGGTAATTCTGCATCCAGCAGGGAGAGTTCTTCATTGTCAGCCCGTTCACCAGCACATCCCGGCAGTCGATCATCCGGATCAGGAACGGCCGGCCGGGCGTTCCCTGGGCCGTTTCCTCCCCGGGGAAGTTATCCGGGAAACCCTGTCCGTCCAGCACGCCCTCGCCGCACAGCGCAATGTGCTCACAGTCCTCCGCGAAGATCAGGGACTGGTGCATGCCCATGCTGGTATCCTGCACGGTCAGCCGCTTCGCATGCATCTCCGGGAAATCCCGCAGGTCCGTGGACGCCTTCAGGCATGCTCCCGGGCCAATGTACAGGCAGATGCCGGACCGCAGCACCAGCGTACCGGATAAGTATTCCCCGTTCTCCAGGCAGGCGATGCCGCCGTTTTCCGCGGCGGCATCAATAGCCTGCTGGATCGCCCGGGTGCCGACAGTACCCGGTTCATATCCGTAATCCTCCGGCCGGAAGCGCGTTTCCGCGCCCGTCCACCGGCATTCCCGTTTTTCCAGCCCGCCGGCCATCGCCAGCAGGCTTTTTTTCATTTCCTCACACCATTGCGGCGTCTGCCGGTTCACCATATCCCGTCCATCCTTCCCGTCCTGTTTCAATGGGCAAAATCCCGCGGACCGCTCCGTCGTCCCCGGTGATGATCCGGACGCCGCAGGCGCCCTCCCAGACGGTCTTCCCGTCCATCTCCGCCCGGGCCTTCCGGCCGTCGCTCTCAATCCGGCAGTCATGGTTCCGGAACGCCGCCCGGTATTCAACTGCCGGCCCGCTGCCCAGCGAGAACCACACCGCATCCAGGTGCGGATGGATTCCCCACCGGTGCGCGATGTACTCCAGCACCGCCAGCATGGTGGGCCCGTAGCTGTCCTGCACAGGAGAAGCGGTATCGTCCGGCGCAAGCACCGCGCCGGTATCCGCGTGCACCAGGGACGGCTTCCCGGTGAAGGGGTCAAACTGCTGGGTAAACCGGTACCCGCCCGCGATCACCGCGCGCATCAGCGCGTCGCCCAGCCGGGTCACCAGCGGTTCATATCCGTAATTCTCCAGCGCGCGGATTGCCCGCTGGTAGGTCAGTCCCTCCGGCTGCCCGCTCCAGTTGTTCTCCGGCGCATTCCGGAAGGCCGGATCGTTCGCCGCCACGCTCGGCAGCGGAAACGGCGTCATGAATTCATCCGGGTTCATCAGGTGCTCCCGCACAAACCGGTCCGCCATCGCCGGGGACACGGAGCCCCAGTACATGCAGCGCAGGGTGTTATGGCACAGGACGTCCACCGGCTTTCCGGCCCTGTCCCGGTCAAACAGCGCGCCGCGCGCCTCATTCCACAGGCCCTTCCGGATGGCGCGGGCGGTTTCCTCCGTCTGCTTCCACCATTTTTCTTCTCCGGCCGTATCGCCCGTGATCCGGGCAATCCGCCGCAGCGTATCCCGGCAGGCATAGCTCCAGCTGGTCACGTCCATGCTGGCCATCGGCACAACCCCATATCCTTCCGGCGCAGTATCCTCCGTCCACCAGCACGGGGCATCCCCGTAGCGGACCGCCCGGTCCTCACCGGTGTCGTAAACGCAGAAGGAGCGCAGCAGCCCGTCGTCCTCCAGCGCCCGGGTGCGGCGGAGCCATCCCTCAAAGCGGACCAGCGTATCCCGCAGCTCCTCCAGGAAGGCCTTGTCCTCCCCCGCCAGGTAATACAGGTTCAGCGCGTGCCATGGAAAGCAGAAACCCTGCACCTTGTTGTATTCCGGAATTACCTTGTTCCCGTCCGCGCGGACGGAGCCCGGCAGGCGCCCATCCTCCCGCTGGTGGCGCATGAACATCAGCGAGTTGTTGAGGCCGACCTGCAGATTCCGCAGGGCGTACATTTCCCCGCCCATGGGCTGGGTTTCCAGCCAGATCTTGCGGTAGCCGCCGCCCTCCACCAGCACGGTGTCCCCGCCGAAATCCTTCAGGTTCCGCCGGCAGCGGGATTCCGCTTCATTATACAGTTTCATCAGCGCCGGATCATCGCACCGGAATGAAACCATGGTTTCCGGGTTCATTCGTATTCCCTTCCCTCTTCATATTCAACCTTTTGAATGAGTTTATCATACCATTTTGGCCCCTGAAAACCCATTCGCAAAAATTCGGCATATTTTGGTTTTCACGAAACGCGGTGTCTTTTCGCTTTACGGACCCCGATTCACGAAATTTTCGCTTCTTCCCCCTTCCGGATGCGTCCGGTAGAATTCAGGGTGTGAACGAGACGTGACCAAACAACCGAATTTATCCTGATTCCGGAGGCATTTTATGACAACCATCCCTTCTGTCCGACCCCGCAAAAGCCTGGGCTACCGCTTCTCCCTCACCATGAAGCGGGACTGGCAGCTGTGGGTGCTCCTGATCCCCGCGCTGGCATTCTTCATTGTGTTCTGCTATTTCCCGATGTATGGCGCGCAGATCGCTTTCCGGAACTATAAAGCCGCTTTCGGCGTCACCGGCAGCCCCTGGGTCGGCTGGGCCAACTTTGAAAAGTTCTTCAAGCTGTATTACTGCGGGCGGATGTTCACGAACACCTTCCTGCTCAACTTCCTGGGCCTGCTGTTCGGCTTCCCGATCCCGGTGATCCTGGCTATCATGCTGAACCAGCTGAACCACAAACGCTTCAAGGGCTTCACCCAGACCGCCATCTATGTGCCGCACTTCATCTCCACCGTGGTCCTGGCCGGTATGATCTACCTGTTCTTCTCCCCGACCAACGGCATCATCAACCACATCATCACCGCAGCCGGCGGAAAGCCCATCTACTTCATCATGGAGCCCGCCTGGTTCCGTCCGCTGTATATCGGATCGGACATCTGGCAGAACGCCGGCTGGAATACGATCCTCTACATCGCCACCCTGACCGGTATCGATCCCCAGCTGTATGAAGCCGCCACCATCGACGGCGCCACCCGCTGGGACAAGATCAAGCACATCGATATCCCGCACCTGATCCCGATCACGGTCATGATGCTGATCCTGAACTGCGGTTCGCTGCTCGCATCCAACACGGACAAGGTGCTGCTCCTGCAGACCTCCGGCAACCTGGCCACCTCGGACATCCTGGGCGTTTACCAGTACACCGTCGGTATCGCGGGCGCCAAAGCCCAGCCGTCCTATGCCGCCGCGATCGGCCTGTGCCTGAATGTGATGAACTTCGTGATCGTCATGTCGGTGAACTACATTTCCCGCAAGGTCGGCAAGATCAGCCTGTTCTGATCCGGAGCGAAAGAGAGGAAAAGAAACATGTCAGATATCGTACTCCCGCGCCGGAAAACGCGCATCAGGGAAACCGGGAAAGACCGGGTATTCAATGCCATCAACCTGATCTTCTGGATCATTGTGCTGTTTATCGTGCTGTACCCCCTGTGGCTGATCATCATCTCCTCCGTTTCCGATCCGGACGCGGTGCGCCGGGCTGAAGTGCTGATCTGGCCGGTGGACTTCTCCCTGATGGGCTATGAGGCGGTTTTCCAGCACAGCGAGCTGTGGAACAGCTACCTGAACTCCATTTTCTACACCCTGGTCGGTTCCGCAATGAGCGTCATCATCACGCTGGCCGCGGCCTACACCCTGTCCCGGAAGTTCGCCGGGCGGAAGGTGGTCAGCCTGGTCATCACCTTCACGATGTTCTTCAGCGGCGGCCTGATCCCGATTTTCATCAACATCAAGGACCTGGGACTGTACGACACCCGCGCGGTCATGATCCTGATGAACCTGGTGTCCGTGTGGAACCTGATGGTCGCCCGCACCTATATCCAGACCACGATTCCCGAAGAGCTGTACGAAGCCGCCGTCATGGACGGGGCCGGTCACTTCACCTACTTCTTCAAGTGCGTGCTGCCGCTTTCCGGAACCATCGTCGCGGTGCTGTCCGTATATTACGGCGTTGCCCGCTGGAATGACTACTTCACCGGCCTGGTAATGCTGCGGTCCCGGAACCTGTTCCCCCTGCAGCTGATCCTGAAGGAAATCCTGGCTTCCCTGACCACCGGCAATTCCGACACCTTCTTCGCTTCCTACGCCGACAACCTGGGCGGCCTGCAGGAAGCCCTCCGGAAGGCCGAAGTCGCCAAGTACTGCTGCATCGTGGTAGCCACGGTTCCCGCTATCCTGCTCTACGTCTTCATGCAGAAGTACTTTGTCAAGGGCGTTATGATTGGCAGCTTAAAAGGATGAACATCCATCGACTGCCTGTGGCAGGAATCTCGACGGATGTGAATTCAGCCGAAACAAGCGATCTGTCCGGTGGACAGTCGCACCGATTGAGGCTGCGGACAAACTGTGTCAACTGTCGTGTAATTAAGGGCAGAGTCCCTTAAAATAAAAAGGAGGAATACCCCATGAAGAAAATCGTTTCCCTGCTTCTCGCGCTGTGCCTCGTAATGGGCATCGGCGCCGCTCTGGCCGACGACAAGGTCGAGCTGACCGCCTTCCAGTATGCGCTGGAAAACCAGAACTGCGACTTCAACAACGACTTCTGGTACTTCCAGCAGATCGAAGAGAAGACCAACACCCACGTCACCTTTGACATGGTCAAGGATTCCGACTGGGCAACCAAAGCCAACCTGATGTTCTCCATCCCGGACCAGATGCCCGACATGATCCTCCGCCATGCGGTGGACGTGGAAGAGTACGGCGTATCCCAGGGCCTGCTGCTGCCCCTGGATGAGTACCTGACGGAAGAAATCATGCCCAACTATGTTTCCCGCATGAACCTGAACCACGCCAGCGACTCCATCCCCGCCTCCGACGGCAAGACCTACTACATCGGCTACCTGATGGCGCAGAACGTCAACCACAACGGCACCTGGTACGTGAACCAGACCGAACTGGACAAGCTGGGCCTCGAAGCCCCCAAGACCATTGACGAAGTGACCGAAATGCTGCGCAAGATGAAGGCGGACGGCTTTGAGTTCCCGATGTCCGCTTCCTCCAGCAAGACCGGTCCCGAAGGCATTCTGAACTTCTTCGCTTCCTTCGGTGTTCCGGAAAACCAGAAGTACTACTTCATCGATGAAAACGACAAGGTGCAGTTCACCGGCGCCCAGCCCGGCTGGCGTGCCTGCGTGGAATGGCTCCACCAGCTGTACGAAGAAGGCCTGCTGGATCCCGAATCCCTGACCCAGGACTCCAACCTGTGGGCCAGCAAGGTCAATGAGGGCAAGGTCGGCTACTTCACCTACCTGCGCCTGATCAACACCGCCATCACCGCGGACAACATCGGCAACTTCAAGTCCATCCTGCCCCCCGTTGCGGACGGCTACAAGGTTTCTGTTTCCTCCATCCTGGAGGTTCCGGAAGTCGGCGCTTACCTGACCAAGAACTGCAAGGACCCCGTCGCGGCCTTGAAGTGGATCGATGCCCAGCTGGAAACCGAAATGATGATGGTGGCCGGTAACGGCAAGGTCGGCGAGCAGATCATCAAGAATGACGCCGGCAAGTACGAAGTCATCAATGTGCCCGAGAACAACGGCCTGTACGATTTCGTTCCGGTGATCATGGGTCAGTTCTTCGCCCCCGGCGACTACTACACCGAGATCTACCAGATGGCGCCCCACCGCGTGGAACGCTATGAAGACAGCAAGACCTATGCGGAAGCCGGCGTGCTCGAATACAAGAGCTACCAGTACCTGCGTGACCTGTGCAAGATGAACAACGATGACTCCATCGAAGCTTCCGACATCTATACCGAGCTGGAAAAGGCCGTGGATGAAGCGTTCGCGAAGTTCGTCCGTGAAGGCGTGACCGATGAATCCTGGGATGCCTTCCAGGCCCAGACCAAGAGCATCGGCGTCGACCGCTACATCGAGCTGTACCAGAATGCGTATGACGCGTTCCTTGCCAAGTAATTTGTTAACCATTTTGTTTCCTTGAAAGCGCTCCCGGCAAGGTGCTATAATCGCCTTGCCGGGAGATTTTCCCAAACCCCGGAGGATCCGTCAGACCGATCCTCCGGCTTTGCCGTTTATTCCGTCGGAGGATTTGTATGAAACGGAGAGCGCTCTTCCTGATCCTGCTGGCTGCCACGCTGTTGCTGGGCAGCTGTTCCGGTCCTGCGCCGGAACCGCCTTCCGCCACAAAGCCCGTCTCCCTGACCGCCCTTCAGTATGAAATTGAAAATATGGCCGTCGACTTCAACAATCTCTGGTTCTACAAGCAGATTGAGGAGCAGACGGGCGTCCATGTGACCTTCAGCGACGTCAAGGAGGCTGAATGGAGCAGCGCTGTTTCGCTGACCTTCGCCAAGGGCACCCTGCCGGACCTGATCATCCGTGGGAAGCTCGACGTGGAGGAGTACGGCGTTTCCCGCCACCAGCTGCTTCCGCTGGATGACTATATGGCCCGCGGTCTCCTCCCCAACTACACCCAGCGGCTGGAGGAAAGCGGCCTGAAGAACCAGCTGACCGCCTCGGACGGGCATATCTATGAGCTTGGCTTCCTGATTTCCCAGGGCGTCAATACGGACGGCCACTTTTTCATCAACCAGGACTGGCTGGACACGCTGTCCCTGCCGGTGCCTTCCACGGTGGATGAGCTGACGGAGGTGCTCCGCCGTTTCCGCAATGATGACCCGAACCGGAACGGGCAGAAGGATGAAGTTCCCATGGAATTCACCTTCGATGACAACAACACCGGGATCTACAACCTGTTCTCCTTCTACGGCCTGCCGCTGAATGAGGACTTCATCTCCCTGGATGACAGCGGAAAGGTGGTCTTTACCCCGGCGGATCCCGCGTTCCTCGAAACGCTGAAATGGCTGCACAGCCTGTATGCCGAAGACCTGCTGGACATCGGCTTTATCAGCCAGGGCAGCAATATCTGGGCGGACAAGGTGAACCAGGGGAATGTCGGCATGTTCAGCTACTGGCGGCTGCAGAACACCGCCCTGTCCCCCTCCGTGGTCTCCATGTACCGGGTGATGAAGCCGGTGCATGCCGAAGGTTGCAGGGCCTGCCTGCCCCGCCTGATCGACCTGATCGATTTCGGCGCCGCCCTCACCGTGGACAACCGGGACGTGGAGGCCAGCCTCCGCTGGCTGGATGCCCAGTTTGAAACCGAAACCATGCTGGTTTCCCAGAACGGCGCCGTGGGCGATACGCTGATCCGCCAGGAGGACGGCCGCTACGCCGTTTCCTACGTGCCGCCGGACAACGAGCTGTACCGTACGGTGCCCGTCATCTGCGGCCAGTTCTTCGCCCCCGCTGAATACTATGCTTCCGTGTATGTGCCTGCCGCCCACCGGCAGGAAAAGGCCGGCTACTGCCGCCTGTATGAGGAAGCCGGTGTGCTGGAATCCACCAGCAGCAAGCTCCTCACCACCGTAGCGTCCAGGGCTCCGGAAGAGGACGCCCGCATCAACCTTCTCCGCAACCGGCTCAAGAGCATCGTCGATGCCACCATCGTGGAGATGATCACCAAAGGCGTCACCGAGGAATCCACCGCTGAATACGCCGCGAAGATCCGCGACGCCGGATGGGAGGAATACCGCAGCACTTACCAGGGAATCTATGACCGCTGGATCAGCGAACGATAAGCAAAGAAAGGAGGCGCCCCGATGCGCAGGTCGGTCTTTATCAAATATGCCCTGTCCTACACGCTCGTACTGCTGCTGCTGTTCGCGGGCGTCACCTTCTACATGATCCACACCTCGCAGCGGCAGGTGCAGGAGGATATCGTCACCGGCCAGGTCAACCGCCTGACCCGGATCGCCATCCGGCATGAGGATTATATTTCCACCATGCTCAGCACTGCCGAGGAAATCGGCCTGTCGCCGCATATCGAGCCGTTCCGGTTTGACGAGGAGCCGTGGAAGGCCTATGACCTGCAGCTCCAGCTGATTCCCTACACGGCCACCAACTCCTTCTGCGACCAACTGTACCTGTACTTCCCGGAGGATGACCGGCTTTATTCCTCTTCGGCATCCATGACGCTGGAGCGGTTTTCCCGCATGACGCAGTTTGAACAGACTCCCGCGGAAGACCTGGCCGGCCTGCTCCGCACCGCGGACCGGCTGACCGTGCTGCCCGCGCAGCGGGTCATCTCCAACCTGATCGACGGAACGGACTCCCGCATGGTCGGCTTTATCCTGCCCCTGGGCGCCAGCCCGGCCAGGAGCAAGGGCTCCGTGTTCTTTCTGATCAAGGAATCCGTATACCGGGATCTGTTTGCCGACGCCATCGACACCGACCTGAACACGTATATCCGCATGGGGGACCAGGTGATTGCCTCCGCGGAAGACCTTCCCCTTTCCCCGGCAGACATGGAAACCGCGCCGGACGGGGAATACAGCCGCGTCTTCAGCCGGAACAACGACAGCTGGCTTTCCGTTTCCCTGCCGGGACGGAGCTGGGGCATGCGCTATGACACGGTCCTGCGGATGGCGGACGTCCGGGCGGCCATCCGGTCCAGCCTCGGCCAGCTGCTCCTGTTCCTGATGTCCCTGCTGCTGGTCTCCGTGCTGCTGATCCTCTGGGTCGCCCGCCATCATGCCAAGCCCATTGAAGCGATTTCCGGCCTGCTAGCCCCGGGGGACGACGCGCGCAAGGATGAACTGACGCGCATTTCCACCGGAATCCGCCACCTGACCCGCGCCAACAGCGAGCTGAGCAGCCGGCTGGATGAATCCCTTCCGATGCAGCGGCACGATTTCGTGCTCCGCTTCTTCAAGGGGCGCTTTGCCTCCCCGGCCGATACGGCTGCCGCGGCGGAACGCATCGGCCTGGATATCCGGAAGCAGTATTACGCCGCGATCCTCTGCTCCCCCTCCGCCGACCAGGACCGGCCTTTTGAGATGAGCCGGGAGCCGTTCTCCTCCCTGGCGGATGTGACCGCCGCGGGCGTGGAGCTGGTCGCCATGAAGGCCATCCTGTACCTGGCCTTTGCCAATGATCCGGATATGCTGAGCGCACTTGCGGAAATGATCCGCCGGGAGTCCGGCAATGACGAAACCGCCTGTGTCACCGCGATTTCCGCAGTGCATTCCCAGCCGGAGGAAGCCCCGGCGGCTTACCTGGAGGCCGCTGCCGCCTATGACAACCGTTTCGTGATGGGACATTCCCAGGTGCTTGCCTATACCGATATTTCCTCCAGCCTGGAGGGCACCCTGCCCCGGGCCCAGAAGATTACCAACTCCATCAGCCAGGCGCTCGCGCTGAACAACCGCGAGCTGCTGGACAGCCGGATCTCGGAGCTGCTGCATTTCCTGAAGAACACGAACATGTCGCCCTTCGCCTTCCGGATGATCTACAACAACGTCATCGATACCCTGACGCGGGACCAGGCCGCCAAGCTGGCCGGCCATGACGCCCGGGATTTCTACGACATTTTCAGCCTGACCTCCTGCCAGTCCATCGACGACCTGGATGAGCTGCTGCGCCGCCTGTGCGACCACCTGCTGTCCGGCGAAACGCCTGCGGAGGATCCGGCTGCCGAACCGGCCGGCGACGAAATCGACCAGGCCATCCGCTATATCGACACACACTTTACTGATCCGGAAATCTCCATGACGGCGATCGCCGAATCCATTGACCTGTCCACCACCCGCCTGAGCCTTTCCTTCAAGGAGCGGATGGGGATGACGCCTTCGGATTACCTGACGCTGCTGCGCTGCGAGCGCGCGCGGGACCTGCTCGAAAACACCGACCAGACCATCCGCGAAATCAGCACCCTCGTCGGCTACTACGACGCGGGCAGCTTCATCCGCCGCTTCAAGCAGGTCACCGGGGAGACTCCGCTGCAGTACCGGCGCACACGGCGCCCGGGAAAGGAATCGACCAATGAAGAGGAATGAAATCAACATCCGAGACCCCTTCGTCCTCCTGCATGACGGGGTCTACTATCTTTACGGGACCCGCGGCCCCACCTGCTGGGGACCAGCCACGGGCTTTGACGTCTATACCGGCACCGACCTGGAGAACTGGTCGGATCCCATCCCCTGCTTTGAAAACGACGGCACCTTCTGGGCAGACCGCAACTACTGGGCGCCGGAAGTGCATCCCTGGCAGGGTGCGTTTTACATGTTTGCGAGCTTCAAGAGCGACAAGCGCCGCCGCGGCACCGCCATCCTGCGGGCAGACAAGCCCGAAGGTCCCTTCGTCCCCTGGTCGGACGGACCGGTCACCCCGGCGGACTGGGAATGCCTGGACGGCACCTTCTACGCCGACCATGAAGGCCGCCCCTGGATCGTGTTCTGCCATGAATGGGTCCAGGTCGGCGACGGGGAGATCCAGGCCATGCCGCTCACCGATGACCTGCGTGCCCCCGCGGGAGAACCCCGCCTGCTCTTCCGCGCCTCGGAAGCGAAATGGGCCACCCCGGTCCAGCATTCCAGCGGGATCAGCGGCTATGTGACCGACGGTCCCTTCCTGTGGCGGGACCAGGAGGGCGGCCTGCTCTGCCTCTGGTCCTCGTTCTCGAAAACGGGCTATACCCAGGGCCTCGCCCTCTCCGAAAGCGGCGAGATCACCGGTCCCTTCCGCCAGCTGGCGCCTCTGTTCTCCCGGGACGGCGGCCACGGCATGCTCTTCCGCGACAAGGACGGCGAGGTGCGCCTCGCCCTGCACCGCCCGAACGAGCACCTGCTGGAGCGCCCGGTTTTCCTCACCGTAAACGGGCACAAGGAAAAGCTGTAAATCCACATGAAAATGCCGGCTCATCCTGAGCCGGCATTGTTTTCTTTTGGGGGTTATTCTTCTTCCGGAGCGGCGGCGGCAGGTTCTGTTTCCGCGGATACCTTTTCCGCCAGTTTCTCCTCCGCGGGTTCCGTTTCCGCCACTTCCTCCAGGGCAACCGCGCCGTCCTTCACGGTCAGCGCCACCCCGCGGCCGAGCCGGATATGGCCCTGCAGGAGTTCCTCGCTCAGCGTATCCTCGACGGTGCGCTGGATCAGCCGGCGCAGCGGCCGGGCGCCGAACTTCGGATCGTATCCGTCCGCGGCCAGTTTCTCGACCACAGCGTCGTCCCAAGTCAGGCGGATTTCCTGTTCCTCCAGGCGCTTCGCCACCTGCTTCAGCATCATCTCCGTGATCTTCCGGATTTCTTCCTCGGTCAGGGCATGGAAGACGATCATCTCATCCACCCGGTTGATGAATTCCGGCCGGAACAGGTCCTTGACCTCCTTCATCACGGATTCCTTCATCGCCTCGTAGTCGCGGGCCTCATCCTTCTGCGCCGCACCGAACCCCATGGCCCGGTGGGTGCTGATCGTATGTGCGCCGGCGTTGGAGGTCATGACCAGGATCGTGTTCTTGAAGCTGACCGTACGGCCGGTGTTGTCCGTCAGCCGCCCGTCCTCCAGGATCTGCAGCAGCATGTTGAACACATCCGGGTGCGCCTTTTCCACCTCGTCCAGCAGGACGACGCTGTAGGGCTTGCGGCGGACGGCTTCTGTCAGCTGGCCGCCTTCCTCATATCCCACATAGCCGGGCGGCGAACCCACCAGCCGGGATACGGTGTGCTTTTCCATATATTCGCTCATGTCCAGGCGGATCACAGCGTCCTCGTCCCCGAACATCGCCTCGCCCAGGGCGCGGCACAGCTCGGTTTTGCCGACGCCGGTCGGTCCCAGGAAGATGAAGCTGCCGATGGGGCGCCGCGGATCCTTCAGCCCGGCCCGGGCCCGGCGAATGGCCCGCGCCACCGCGCTCACCGCTTCCTCCTGGCCGATCAGGCGCTTATGCAGCGATTCCTCCAGGTGCAGCAGCCGCTGGCTTTCCTGCTCCGTCATCTTGCTGACGGGAATGCCCGTCCACTGGGAGATGACCTGGGCGATATCGTCCTCGGTCACCACGTCGCGGGCGTTCGTCTGGGAACGGCTCCACTCCGCACGCTTCTCCTCAATCTCACGGTTCAGGTTCCGTTCCTGGTCCCGCAGCGCGGCGGCCTTTTCGAAATCCTGGTGGGAGATGGCTTCCTTCTTTTCAATGACCACGGCTTCCAGGCGCTTCTCCTGCTCGCGCACGTCCGGCGGTGCAGTGCAGGCCTGGATGCGGACGCGGCTGGCCGCTTCGTCCATCAGGTCAATCGCCTTGTCCGGCAGGAACCGGTCGGTGATGTACCGGTCGGACAGGCGCACGGCAGCATTCAGCGCCTCGTCCGTGATGCGGACCTTGTGGTGCGCCTCATACCGGTCGCGCAGGCCGAACAGGATGCTCAGCGTCTCGTCCGCCGTCGGCTCGCCGACCATCACGGGCTGGAACCGCCGCTCCAGGGCGGCGTCCTTCTCGATATGCTTGCGGTATTCATCCAGCGTGGTTGCGCCGATGCACTGGATCTCCCCGCGGCTCAGCGCCGGCTTAAGGATATTGGCGGCGTCCAGGCTGCCCTCGGAGCTGCCCGCGCCGATAATCGTGTGGATCTCATCGATAAACAGCAGCACATTCCCGGCCTTGTGGAGCTCGTCCATGACGTTCTTCATGCGCTCCTCAAACTCGCCCCGGTACTTGGTGCCTGCCACCATGCTGCCCATATCCAGGCTCAGCACGCGCTTGCCCAGCAGCATTTCCGGCACGTTGCCCTGCACGATGCGCTGCGCCAGGCCTTCCGCCACGGCGCTCTTGCCCACGCCGGGCTCGCCGATCAGCACGGGGTTGTTCTTCGTCCGCCGGATCAGGATCTGGATAATCCGCTGGATTTCCTTTTCCCGGCCGATGACCGGATCCAGCTCATTCTTCTCGGCGGCAGCCGTCAGGTCGCGGCTGTACTTGTCCAGCAGCGTCTTCTCCGGTGCTGCACTGTTCCCGCCGCGGTTGCGCACCGCCGCGAAGGGCGGCCATACATTCGGCCGGGCCGGTTCGCCGGCATCGGCATTCTCCCGCATCTGGCGCAGGATTTCCTCCCGCGCGGCGGACAGGTCCACCCCGGCGCGCCGCAGCAGGCCGCCGGCCACACCGTCGTCATTGCCCAGCAGCGCCAGCCAGAAGTGTTCCACGGTCACATAGTTCTGCCCCAGCTTATGGCTTTCCAGCACACTGTTTTCCAGCGTCTTCTTTGCCCGGGGGCTCAGCTCGATCCGGCCGGTACCCTTGCCCGCCTCGGGATCGTTCAGGGCGGCAATCTCCCGCTTGAGCTCGTCCAGCACGGACTCATAGCTCATGCGGGCGGAAACCGCCTCGGGCACGTTCGCGTTGCTCTTGAGCAGGGCCAGCAGCAGGTGCTCGGTTCCCACGTAGCTCTGCTGCAGCTCCGCCGCAATCCGCTGGGCCAGCAGCAGGGTCTGCTGCGCCCGCTGGGTAAATCTTCCGAAAATCGGCATGGAAAATTCCTTTCTCTCCTCGGCTGAGGCCTGGATGGCGCTCAGCACCGTATTCAGCAGGCTGCGCACGTTGCCCTTCATCAGGTCCGCGTTCATCCGGCTCATGCAGTCCGCGCAGAGATGGCGGACCGTCGTCTCTTCGCCCGTCACGACCGAAACGGTAAAGCTCGCTTCGTTGACGTGGCATTCCTCACACAGCATCCGGCACTCCTCCGTTCCGGGTCAGCCCTTGTTCCGGGCCGCAATGGTCATCAGCATACTCTTCATAATCCGGGCGCGCATGGCGTTTTTCAGCTCATCGGTCAGCGGGACGCTCAGCGCGCGGGCGCTGACCGCCGCGGCCATCAGCGACGCCTCGTCCGCGGTGACAACTTCCGCTTCCTTCAGCTGGCTGATCAGGCGGATGCACTCCTCCCCGGTCAGCGAATCGCCGATGCGCTCGTTCACCAGGTACATCAGCCGCTGGCTGCCGCTCTGCACCACCCGGACGATCCGGATGTACCCGCCGCCGCCGCGGCGGCTCTCCGTCAGGTACCCGTGGTCCGGGCTGAAACGCGTGGCCAGGACGTAGTTGATCTGGCTCGGCGCGCAGCGGAAATACTCCGCCAGCTCGTTCCTCTTCAGCTCCACTTCGGCGGAGCCGTCGTCCAGCATTTCTTTGATAAAGCTCTCAATCGAATCGCTCAGTCGCATACGGATCCCCCTCTTTTCAGGCCAAAGAATACTTCGACTTTCTTTGACCATTAAAGTGTATCACAGTTTTTCATTGAATGCAAGTTATTCTTCCCCGAACGGTACCGCCGGGAGATTCAGCGTTTCCATCACCGCGCTGTGCAGGTGCGCGTCCTTCTGGTGCACATACTTCACGGAGGACGGGAGAACCAGCCCTTCCTCCCAGGGGAAGGTTCCGCTTCCGTCCGCGTTCAGGCCGTAATCCGTGAGCGTTTTCCCCGCCTCCGGCACCAGCACCGTGAGCCGGTCCCGCACCCGATTGCCGAGGAAAATTGTAAAAATATTCCGTTTCGGGTCCATAGACACATGGTTGCCCGTAAATCCGCCGATGCCGAACGCCCGGCTGCCCATGTACGCCGGGATTTCCGACCAGTACTGCACCGGATGGCGCACATAGCACTGGATGCCGAGGTACTGGGTATAAGTCCCGTCCTCCAGCAGCCGTCCCGTGCGGTTGACCGCGGTTTCCCGCAGGGATTCCTCCCCCACGATCTTCCGCGCGAGCACCGCCCGGCAGAAGCGTTCCATGTCCGCCGCGGTGGAAAAGAGCCCGGCATGGCCGCACAGGTCGCCCGTATCCCCCTGCAGCACGGCGGCCTTCGGGTCATGCGGAACACCCGGCCGGAGACCCGCCCGCACGATCCGCTTTCCGTTTTCAATCCGGTATTCCGGGCTGTACACCTGGCAGTCCGCGATCCGGCCTTCCGGCACCTTCGCCCAGGTTTCCCGCATGCCCGCGGGCTCCAGCACGGTTTTGCGCACGCAGTCCATGAACGGCATACCGGCCGCCGCCTCGATCACATACTTGAGCACCATCGCGGGAATATCCGAATAGATGCGCCGGTCCGGCTTTTCCGCCGGGAAGGCGGCAAACAGCGCCGCCAGCGCTTCCTCCCGGCTGCCGCAGGCATCCAGCCGGCAAGGGGTTTTGAGCGTGAAGGCAAACTTCGCCAGCGCGTCCACCGGGGTGTCCTTCAGGTTTTCAAAGCGCGGATCGTAAAAAGAAACAGGCCTGCTGAAATCCAGCAGGCTGTCTTCCTTCAGTTTCATCAGGCACAGGCCCGTGAACAGCTTCGTCACGCTGGCCAGGTCGAACACGGACGTGGATGTGCAGTCACCATCCATCGCTGTTTCCGTCCGGCTTTCCGTGCCGCATGCCGCGGCCAGGGCGGACAGGATGCCTGTCTCCCGGGTGAAAAACCGGATGCCCTGTGTCAGTGCCGTGCTCATTTTTCCACTCCGATGCGGGTACACGGTACCCGGCCTTCCGTGAGGTCCGACAGGTGGTGCCGCGCATGGCCGATGATCACGGTCGTGCCGCCGCGCACGCAGCCCAGCGCGTATTCCAGCTTCGCGGCCGCGCCGTTGGAGCCGGCCCGGCTGGTGCCGTGGCAGCCCTTCTGCAGCTCGCGCACCTGGCGCTCCACTTCCTCATAGGTCTTTCCGGTCACCTCGCGCACGAGGGTGTCCGGATTTCCGCTCTCGCGGTAGATGCCCTCGGTGGAGGTCATCAGCACCAGCGTCTTCGCCTTCACAAGCCCGGCAATCACCGCCGCGGTCTCGTCGTTATCCACGCACTCATGGACCTCGCCGCCCTTTTCGCGGCGGGCTGCCAGCTCCATCTTCCGGTTTTCCTCGTCGGACACCGGGTCGTTGTAGTTCACGATCGGAATCGTCTTCTGGCGTGCGGAGCGGATCAGCAGCTGGCGGATATGCTCGCACTTTTCCGGATCATTGAAATGGGTATGCTCCACCAGGATCTGGCGGATACCGTATTCCTGGGGAATGAACTGGCGGTAGTTCTGCATCAGGATGGCCTGGCCCTGGGAAGAGTAGTCCGCCTTGTCCTGCTCCGGATCGCCGCACAGCTCGCAGCCGGTGCGCTTGAGGTAATCCAGGCGGCCGATCTCCGTCGCGCCGCTGGTAACCCAGATCATGCCAGGCCGGAGCTCCGCGCCGAGGCGGGAAAAAATATTGTAATCGATGTCCTGGTCCTCTTTCCGGATCAGCGCCATGGAGCCGATCTTGCCCACCAGATCAAATTCGTATTCCATATCCCCATTCCTCCAGCGGATGATTATTGCCCCGACGGCTGTAGCATGGACGAAGCACCAATGACCGCCAGTGGCGGAATATTCATTGGTGCTGAGATCAATCGAAAGGGAGCAAGCTGTCCTGTGGACAGTTGCGACCATTGAGATTGCGGATACTTGTTACCCAAATCAGAGATTTGGACAAGTGCTCAGAATCTCTCTCGTATAAGCCTGGTTAATGTATACACCGCCATGTGGTATCCCTGGTCGTTGCGCACGGTGATGTCCGCCAGGTCCCGGTAGATGCCGATGCGCTCGTTGTAAACCCGTTCCACCTCGGCGAGGCCGCCGTCCCGCAGCGTGGGCCGCCGGTCCAGCTTGATATCGGACAGGATTTCCTCCAGCGGCCGGTCGATCAGCACGATGGCGCCCCAGGCGCGCATGATATGCCGGTTCACCGGGTTCATGATGGTGCCGCCGCCGGTTGAGATAATCATCGGGCGCTCCCGGGTCAGGAGGGACAGCGCGCCGGTTTCCGCCCGGCGGAACGTTTCCTCCCCGTATTTCTCGAAGAATTCGTTCACCGTGCATCCGGCGCTGGCCGCCACCATGGCGTCCGTATCCATAAAGGAGAGTCCGGTTTCCCGGGCGACGCGCTTGCCCAGGCTGCTCTTGCCGCAGCCCTGCATTCCGATCAGGAATATGTGCCGGTCCGGCATGGCGTCCCCTCCTTCCGTATTTTTGTTCCTCAGCAATTATGCATTTTTTTCCGTTTCCGTCAAGTTCTTCCCGTCCGGCGCGTACTCCAGCGTAAAGCGGAACGCGGCGCCCTCCGCCGTATCCAGCAGGCGGATCGTCTGCCCGTGCATTTCCATGATGCGCTGGCAGATGCTCAGGCCCAGGCCGGTTCCCTTGCCGGAGGTGTGCGCCCGGTCGCCGGTGAAGAACCGGTCGAAAATCCGGTCCCGGTCCTCCGGCGGTACGCCGGGGCCGTTATCCCACACGGTGACCTCCACGGTATTCCCGTTCACGGCGGAACTGAGGCGGATCTTCCCGTCCTCCCCGGTAAACTTGAGGGCATTGTCCAGCAGGTTGATGATCACCTGCTCAATCCGGTCGCTGTCCGCGCGCACCGGGCAGGGATCCACCGCCGGGTCGCACTCGGCCTCGATCCGCTTTTTGTCCAGGTCATCCATCCGGCGGATGATCGCCCGGCGCAGCATCTCATTGATATCGAAAACCGACCAGTCCGGCTTCGCGTCCTCGCGTTCCAGGCGGGACAAGGCCAGCAGGTCATTCACCAGGTTTGAAAGGCGCTTGCTCTCGTCCGCCACCAGGCGCAGGTATTTCGGCTGCTCCTCCGGCGGAATCACGCCGTCGGCCATGCCCTCGGCAAAGCCGCGGATGCTGGTGATCGGGCTGCGCAGCTCGTGGCTCACGTTGGCCACAAACTCCCGCCGGCCTTCCTCCACGTCCGCCAGTGTTTTCGTCATATGGTTGAAGGTGCGGCTGACCTCACGCATCTCGCGGCCGCCCTTGTCCTCCGCCAGGCGGGGAGTGAAATCCCCCCCGGCAATGGCGCCTGCCGCCGCCGACAGGCTCCGCACCGGCTTCATCGCGCCGCGGACAAACAGGAACACCGCCACGCCGGACAGGATCATCACGCCCGCCGCCAGCAGGCCGGCCTTCAGGAGGATCTCGTTCAGCCCGCTCTCAATCCGCTGGGCCTTGGTCTGGATAAATACCGCGCCGTAGATAAATCCCCGCCGGGTGAACGGAACACCCACGGTAAAGGTCGGGTCCGGCCCGGTATTCGAACGCAGGCGGATCGTTTCCCCGCCGATAATCTTGTTCAGTGCGCTGTTGATCTCCTCGCTGTTCAGGGAGGCCACGAATTCCGGATCCTCCCGGTAGGCGGCCGGCAGGTTATCCATCACATTGCTGCTGCGGTCTACCACGGCGATGTACGCGCCGAACTCCCGGTTGATCTTGTCCGCCTTCCGGTCCATGATGACGCGCACCATGTCGTTGCCGGTGGTACTGCCGTACACCGAAAAGTAATTCCAGATATCGCTGGAGTCGCTGTAATTGGAGGCGAGGTACGCGATGTCCTGCGCCTCAGAGATCAGGTAGTCCAGCCGGGCGTCAATCTGCTGGTTGCGCAGCGTGATATACCACACCGCCGACAGCCCGATGGTGGTCAGCAGGATGGCTGCCAGCACCACCGCCATAATCCGCGCGAACACAGCGTTCCGCCCCCTTCCTTCATTTCCTTACGCTGAAAACTTGTATCCCACACCGCGCACGGTGTAAATCGTCCAGCCGTACTTTTCGCTGTCCGGCAGCTTTTCCCGCAGGCGCTTGATATGCACGTCCACCGTGCGGCTGTCCCCGAAGAACTCGAAGCCCCATACCTGCCGCAGCAGCTGCTCCCGCGTGAACACCTGGTTCGGATGGGAGGCCAGGAAGTACAGCACCTCCAGCTCCTTCGGCGGCATCTCGATCTTCTTTCCTTCATAATGCACGTCGTATTCCGCAATGCTCACCGTGAGCGCCGGGAAGGAGATGTCGGTCGTCTTCTCTTCCTCGCCGCCCTGGGCCCGGCGCAGCACCGCCTTCACGCGGGCCACCATTTCCTTGCCGTCGAAGGGCTTGGTGATATAGTCGTCCGCGCCCAGCTCCAGGCAAAGCACCTTGTCGAAGGTTTCGCCCCGGGCGGTGACCATAATCACCGGGATATTCCCGCTGCGGCGCACGGTCTTCAGCACCTCGTAGCCGTCCGCGCCGGGCAGCATCACATCCAGCAGGATCAGGTCCGGCGGGAGCCGTTTGAACTCCGCGATGGCCGCGTTTCCGTCCGCGGCGGTGCGCACCTCAAAATTTTCCTTTTCCAGGTACAGCTGCTCCAGGCGGCTGATATTCGGATCGTCATCCACAACCAGGATTTCGGGTCTGTCCTTCATATGCTCTCCTGCCTCACTTCAGCGTGACCACGGTCACTCCGTCCTCGCCCTCACCGTACATGCCCCGGCGGAAGCTCTTCACATGGCGGTTCTTGCGCAGGTCCTGCTGGATGCCCGCGCGCAGCACGCCGGTGCCCTTGCCGTGGATGACGTACACCTCGTTCAGCCCGGCCAGCACCGCCTCGTCCAGGTACAGGCCCACTGCGGTCAGCGCTTCCTCCAGGCTCATGCCGCGCACGTCGCACTCGGAGGAAACCGTACGGGTCATCATGCCGGTTTTCGCCTTCACGGTGGTGCGCTCCTTTTTCGGCGCTTCCTGCGCCATGCGCAGCTGGGAAAGCGGCGCCTTGAACTTCATCGCGCCGGCCTGCAGGGAAACCTCGCCCTTTTCGTCCGGCGGCGCGAGCACCACGCCCTCCGCCCCCAGCGTCAGGATGCGCACGCGGTCGCCCGCCTTCACGGTCTTCGGCGCCTCGTTGCCGTCGTCGTCCGCCGGGCGGATGCCCTCGGACAGGTCGTCGATGCCGCGGTCCAGCTTCCGCTGCAGCTCCGCGGCGGACAGGCCGCCCTCCGCGGCGTTCTTCTTCATCTTCTTCAGTTCGGAGATAATGCTGTCGCTCTCGCGGCGGGCTTGCTCCAGGATCCGCTTCGCTTCCTCGCGGGTCTTGCGCAGGGTTTCCGTGCGCTTCGCCTCCATCTCACGGCGCAGCGCCTCGGCCTCATCCCGCAAGCGGATCGTTTCCTTTCCGGCCTCCTGGGCAATCTGGCGCTCGCGCTCCGCGATCTGCCGGTGGTATTCCGCGTTGGCGATCACGTCCTCAAAACGTACCGCGTCGCCGCTGAGCAGCTTCTTCGCCGCGTCGATCAGGTTTTCCGGCAGTCCCAGCCGGCGGCTGATCTCAAAGGCGTTGCTCTTGCCCGGTACGCCGATGGACAGCCGGTACGTCGGCCGCAGGGTTTCCACGTCGAATTCCACGGAGGCGTTCTCCACGCCCTTGGTGGTCAGCGCGAACACCTTCAGCTCGCTGTAGTGCGTGGTCGCGATGGTGCGCACCCCGATGTGCAGCAGCCGGGTCAGGATGCTCTGCGCCAGCGCCGCGCCCTCGGTCGGGTCCGTTCCGGCGCCCAGCTCATCAAACAGCACCAGGTCCCGCGGGGTCACCTCGCGCATGATCTTCACGATGTTCGTCATGTGGCCGGAGAAGGTGGACAGGCTCTGCTCGATGCTCTGCTCATCGCCGATGTCCGCGAACACCTGCTCGAATACCGCCAGCTCGGTGCCCGGGTCCGCCGGCACCTGCAGCCCGGCCTGGGCCATCAGGGTGAACAGGCCAACGGTTTTCAGCGTAACGGTTTTGCCGCCGGTGTTCGGACCGGTGACCACCAGGGTGTTGAAGCCTTCTTCCTTGTTCTTTTCATCTTCGGGAGTATCCGCAGCCTCAGTCGGCGCGACTCCGCCCCGCGGAGCTCGCTTGCTTCGGCTGACCTCACCTCTGTCGGAATTTCCGCCACCGGCGGTCGACAGAGGTTCGCCCAACCAAAGGGTCTCCGGCACCACCTTTTCCGGATCGATCAGCGGATGGCGTCCGCGCACGATGTGCAGGTAGCCCCGGCTGTTCATCTTCGGGGAAACACACATCCACCGGCGGCTCAGCAGGCCTTTGGCGAAAATGAAGTCCAGCTCGGACAGCAGCGATACGGTTTCCGCCAGCGAATCAGCATAGGGCGCGACCTGCGCGCTCAGCGCCGCCAGGATCCGCGCGATTTCCTGCTGTTCCTTCAGCTCCCACTGCTTCAGCTCGTTGCCCATTTCCACCGCAGCCATGGGTTCCACAAACACCGTGGCCCCGGAGGACGACTGGTCGTGTACCAGGCCGGGCACGTTCGCCCGGTATTCCGCCTTCACCGGCAGTACATACCGGTCGCCCCGCATGGTGATGATCGGATCCTGCAGGTATTTCTGCATCGCGGCGGAGCGGATCATCTGGTTCAGCTTGTCCTTGATCCGGTCCTGGGCGCCGCGCAGGTGGCGGCGGATATTCATCAGCTCGGAGCTCGCGCGGTCCGCGATCTCATCCTCGGACAGGATCGCGTCCGTAATATCCTTTTCCAGGTTGCGCGCGATGAACAGCCCCTCGGCTTTCTGCTTCAGGATGGGGGTATTCTCCCGGTCAGTCACCAGCGCGTCCCGCGCGGTGCGGGAAGCCCGCAGCGTTTCCGCTACGCTCAGCAGCATACCGGCGGACAGCGTTCCGCCCTTCGCGCACACGGACAGTGCCGGGCGGATATCCGGGAACGGCGCCATCGGGTGGCCGCCGACGTATTGCAGCACCACCGCGGCCTCTTCGGTTTCCGCCAGGGCGTTTTCCGCCTGCGGCAGTTCGTCATACGGCACGAGGGCGCGGCACAGCTCCGCGCCGCTTTCCGTCAGTGCACCCTCCGCCAGGATTTCGCGGATCCGGGTAAACTCCAGCACCCGCATGGTTCTTTCAGCAATCATATTTCCTCTCCGTTATTCCACCGGCCGGGCCCAATGGCCCGCGGTGGATTTCATTCCGGTTTTCCGGTATTCCGCAAAGGCGTCCAGTACGCGCCCCGCTTCCTCCGGGGTTTCATCCGTCAGCTCCGCGCAGCGGAAGTGAACCTCCCGCCGGTCGGTATTCTCCGCCGGCAGCATATTCAGCAGCCGTACCAGGCACCCTTCCGGCAGCAGCAGGCGCAGCAGCGGGAAGCTGTGGCCCAGGCGGTCCTCCAGCGACGTGCCGGCCAGCGCGTCCGCGCTGCGGGTATCGCACATCCGGCAGTCCCGATGCCCCCGGTCCAGGCCCAGGTACGTCCGCGCCGGGCAGTGGTGCAGCAGCATCAGCTGCGTCCGGCCGTATACGTTCACCGCAATCGGCGCATTCCCGGCGCACAGCACCGCCAGTTCCTTCCCCGTAAGCTCCGGGGAGGCCGTGACGAATTCGCACCCTTCCTCCAGCAGCAGCGCCGCCGCCTGGCGGTTCATCACCGGGATACCGCTGCCCGCGCCGTACGGCACCGGCCAATCCATGCCCAGCTGGCCCACCGTGCCCAGCACAACGCCGCCCAGCTTTCCGCGGTACTGTTCCACAACAGCATGGATCATCTCCAGCGTATTCTGTTCGCACACATCCGGCAGGCGCAGCCATTCGCCGGGCGCCATTCCGTCCAGCAGGGCTTCCAGCGCTTCACGCCTCCAGTCCTCCGGATACCGGATCACCCGGAATCCGCGCGCCGCGGCGGCTTCCGCCTGGGCATCCGTCCGAACGGTGACCATCGGCGGGATCTCCCGCCCCGGGAGGTTAACCGCCGGGATCTCCCCGGCTGCGCCGGTGTCCGGGGCGAACGCTTCCGCCCGCTTTTCCTCCAGCGCCGCAAGCGCCTCGCGCCGGACGCGGTTGATTTCCGACACCGGCACAAACGCGCCTTCCGTTTCAATCTCAATCCGGCCGGGGTCAAACATCGTTTCCCCGGTTTTGCGCAGGCTGCGTTCCAGCTCCGCGGCTTCCGCCGCACGGGTGCGCGCCGCCTGCACCGGTTCCCCGGATACGGTCACAAACACTTCCCCGTCTGTCGCCGTCAGCGAAAGCGGTTCCCCGGGCACGGCCCGCAGGAACAGGTCCGCCGTGAAACGGCGTTCCGGAATGCCGGCCGCTTCGCGCATCTGCACCGCGTCCGTCAGGCGGACCACCCGGTCCCCGGCCCGGGCGGAAACGTCCTCCCGCAGGCGCAGCGACGCCGTACCGCCGGCCGGCGTATCCTTCCCGGAATAAATCATGTCCGGCCCGGTCGTTTCCCGGCGGACGGCCAGCTGGTCCCCGTCATGCAGGTCCTTTGTGAGGCGGATGCGGGCAAAGCGTTTGTCCGCCTGCTCCACCACGCCGATCTCCACGCCGCTGTGGCGGGGAGAGGACGGGTCGATCACCCCGGCATCTTCGCAGCCGAAGGCATACCCGCGCATGAACCCGCCGCGGTTGTAAATCTGCAGCAGGCCTTCCCGCTCCGCGGAACCCGCGGGGCGGAAGTTCCCCGCCGCCAGGCTGTCCAGCCCCCGGCGGTAGGAGCCGGCAACCACCGCGGCATACTCCGGGCGCTTCAGCCGGCCTTCAATCTTCAGGGAGACCGCCCCGGCGGCCTCCAGCTTTTCCAGGTCATCCCGCAGGCACACGTCGCGCGGGCTCAGCCACGCGCCGCGCTTTCCGCGGTACACATATTCACCGCGGCAGGGCTGGGCGCACCGTCCCCGGTTGCCGCTCCGCTCCCCCGCCATGGCGCTCATCAGGCACAGGCCGCTGACGGCGACGCACTGCGCCCCATGGCCGAATACCTCAATCTCAATCCCGGCTTCCGCGCACTTCCGGATTTCCGCCAGGGAGCACTCCCGCGCCAGCACAGCGCGGCGGATTCCCTGCCGGGCGCACCATTCCACGCCTGTCCGGTTATGGATGGCCATCTGCGTGCTCGCGTGCACGGTGAGATCCGGGCACATCCGCCGGATCATGCGCAGGATACCCATATCCTGTACGAGCACCGCGTCCGCCTTCACCTCGCGCAGCAGGCGGATGACCTCCGCCACCTCCGCGAGCTCCCCGTCCTTCACCAGGGTATTCAGCGTCACATGAACCCGGATATGGCGCGCATGGGCATAGCGGACCGCATCGGTCAGCGCTTCCCGGTCGAAGTTGCCGGCGCCCGCCCGGGCGCTGAAGGCGGCATACCCCAGATAGACCGCGTCCGCCCCGGCGGCCGCCGCCCTTTCCAGCGCCGCCCGGCTTCCCGCGGGAGCCAGATTTTCCATACGCTTATTTCTCCTGCTGCTTTTCCATCTGCCGGCGCAGGGCGCGGTTTTCGTCCTGGGCCTTCATCAGCTCTTCCGCCAGGTTAAAGCAGGCCAGCACGGCGGTCTGCCCGGAGGGCAGGTTCGTGACCGCCGCGGTCTCCCGCAGCTGCCGGTCCACATACTCCGCGATGCGGCGCACATACTCCGGGCCGTCGGACGACACCAGCGTATAGGGCTTTCCCGCCACCGTCACTGTATACTTCCGCTTCTCCATGGTTTTCACGCTCCTGCCTGTACTGAAAAGCGCGGAAAGGGCTTGCCCCCTTCCGCGCTGGTTCTCGGTTCGTCACATCTGGTCAAAGGGATACACCTGGCCAAAGGTGTCCACCCGGATCGACGCCATTTCCTGGGGCTCCAGGGGCTTGTCGGACCGGTCCCGCGGCGTGTTGACGATATCCTCCGCCACGTCCATTCCCTCCAGCACCTTGCCGAAGGCGGCGTACTGCCCGTCGAGATGCGGGCTGTCGCTGGTCATGATGAAGAACTGGCTGCCCGCGGAATCCGGCGCCATGCTCCGCGCCATGCTCAGCACGCCGTAGGTGTGCTTCACGGGGTTCGGCACGCCGTTGGCGGCGAACTCACCCTTGATGCAGTACCCGGGGCCGCCGAAGCCCATTCCCTTGGGATCGCCGCCCTGGATCATAAAGCCGGGAATCACCCGGTGGAAAATCAGGCCGTCATAGAAGCCGCTGTTCGCCAGCGCAACGAAGTTCCCCACGGACTGGGGCGCCGTTTCGGGATACAGCTCGCCTTTCATCACGCGGCCGTTACGCATCGTGATGGTAAATACCGGATTCTGCGCCATTGCAAAGTGCCTCCTTCTGCACCGGTGGAATATATCTATTATATGCGTATTTCCCGCGCGTGGCAAGTATTTTGACAACCGTCCGGAAAGCCGCTATAATGTAATCCGCTTTTTGAACCGGTACCGACCGTGCCAGGAAAGGACTTTCCCCGCCATGATGATTGTGCATCCCCAGGCGCCCGTGAACGGGCTGAACCCGGAAGACGTGTTCTACGCCATAGATGATCTCGGCGCGCAGGCCGGCTATGGCTTTATCCTGTACCAGCAGCAGCCCGGGCTGTATCCGGACTGCCCTGTGAACATGTATTTTTCCATTGCCGGGGATCCTTCCGCCCGGTACCTGCTGTTCGGCGCGCTGGTAGCCCGCGCCCGGGTGCTGCAGAACGTGAATCCGCAGCTCCGCGCCCGCCTGTACACCGGTATTGCGCCGGATGACACCCAGCTGAAGGACTTCTACCTGCACAACGGGTTCGACTGCGACGAGACGGACCAGGTGGTCGAGCTGTCCATCCCCTACGGGGACGGGCGGATCCCCATGAGCTGCACCGTCGCGATGACGCCGCTGCACACCTGGGACGAGCAGAACAGCCTGATCTACCGCCTCCAGATGAACGATATTTCCTTCATCGACATGAACTACCTCAACTCAATGATGCGCATGCCCCGCTTCCTGACGCTCGGGCTGTACCGCAACGCCGTGCTGATCGGCGAGGCAATCCTGGCCGGCCAGGGACAGGACGCGGAGCTCGCGGCCATCTACATCGAGCCGTCCAGCCGCGGCCAGGGCATGGGCAAAGCCCTGCTCCACCGGTCGCTGGCCATCATGGCGGCGGAAGGCGTCACCCGGGTGACCGCCCGCACCATGAGCCGCAGTATCCCCCAGCAGCGCCTGATGAACGACTTCGGCGCCCGGGTGATCGGCGTGAATATGATCTTCCCCGGCATGTATCTCAACTGAGAAGCCGGATTGTGTTTTACCCCGCGCGGAGTCCGTTTCCGCGCGGTTTTTTTATGCCTTTCGTTTGCGCATGAAGTATTGACGAAAAAAGGGCGGAAGGCTATAATTACTTCATCTGTGTTTCGAAGGAGGATACGATCGACATGAAATCTGGTAATAAGCGTACCGGCAGTAAAAAAAGCGCTGTCGCTGCGCTGTGTGTCGTGCTCGTACTCACGATCCTTATCGGCGTGATCGGGTTTACGGGGCTTGCGATTCCCCCCAGGGGACTGTACAAGGTACGCTCCTGGCTGCCCACCGCCGATTCGGAAAAATGGCCCGAATCCCTGTCCCTGGGTTTGGACCTGCGGGGCGGTATGTATGTGGAATACTCCGGCGCCGCGCCTGAAGGCAGCGAAGCCAATTTTGACGACCTGGTTGAAGGCTCCATGAGCATCATCCGGGCCCGCCTGACCGACCGCGGCTTCACCGAAGCCAACGTCCAGCGCATCGGCACGGACGGCATCCGCGTGGAGGTTCCCGGCGTGCAGGACGATTCCGTCCTGGACCTGATCGGCGCCGCCGCCAAGATGCGGTTCCTGGATCCCGAAGGCAACGAGTTCATGACCGGCGATAAGGTCAAGAGCGCGCGCGCCGTGTATGACGAAGACGGCAAGCCGGTTATCTCCTTCTCCCTGACGGATGAAGGCGCGAAGATCTTCGGCGAAATGACCGCCGCCAACATCGGCAAAAACCTCATCATCGAGCTTGACGGTGTGACCCTGGTCAACGCCACCGTCCAGTCGGCGATTCCCGACGGAAACGGCCAGATCTCCGGCAACTACACGCCTGAAGAGGCCATGAACACCGCCGCGAAGATCCAGTCCGGCGCCCTGCCCCTGGAACTGACCCAGCAGAAGGTGGACAAGGTGTCCGCCACGCTCGGCCAGGATGCGGTGTCCACCTCCGTTACCGCCGCGTTCATCGGCATCCTGCTGATCATGCTGCTGATGATCCTCCGCTACCGGCTCAACGGCGTGATCGCCTCCTGGGCCCTGTGCATCTACATCATCGTGCTGTTCTTCCTGATTGCCCTGTTCAAGATCCAGCTGACCCTCCCGGGCCTGGCCGGCGTGGTACTCGGCATCGGTATGGCCGTTGACGCCAACGTCATCATCTTCGAGCGTTTCAACGAGGAAGCCCGGAAGGGCCGCTCCGCGAAGGCTGCCGTGAAGGCCGGCTTCAAGAACGCCATGTCCGCCGTGCTGGACGCGAACGTCACCACCCTGATCGCCGCCATCGTGCTGCTGATCTTCGGCACCGGCTCCATCCAGGGCTTCGCCCGGACGCTGCTGCTGGGCGTTATCGTATCCATGCTCTCCGCCATCCTGATCACCCGCTTCCTGATGAACCGCTTCGTCAACGCGGGCTTCACCGGCATCAACCTGTATACCAAAGTGAATGCTGAAAAGGAGGGTGAGCAGTAATGGTGATCAAGAATCGCTCCCGCATCTGCCTGCTCATTTCAGCGGCAATTATCATCGCAGCCCTGCTGCTGACCGTCTTCGGTCACGGCATCAACCTCGGCATCGACTTCGAGGGCGGCCTGTCCATGCAGTATGATGTGAAGACCGCGGTCAACAAGGCCGTGATCGAAACCGCGCTCGACAAGATGGACGTCGGCTCCTATGTGGTAAACGTCCAGGGCGCAAAGGACAACGAAATCAACGTCCGCATCAAGGACGTCGCGAAGGACGACATCCAGAACCTCCAGGCCACGTTTGAAAACGAGATCAAGGCCGAGTATCCCGAAGCCGAATCCATCGGCGACGTGAGCTACGTCGGACCCGTGGCCGGCGCCACCCTGGTCCGCAACGCGGTGGTCTCCGTGCTGCTGGCCTCCCTGCTGATGCTGATCTACATCGCCATCCGGTTCGACCTGAACTCCGGCCTCTCCGCCGTGTTCGGCCTGATCCATGACGTGCTGATCATGCTGAGCTTCATGGTCATCTTCCGCTCCTTCATCCAGATGAACTCCTCGTTCATCGCCGCGGCGCTGACCATCGTCGGTTACTCCATCAACAACACGATCGTGATCTTCGACCGCATCCGTGAGAATGCGAAGAAGATGCCCACCGCCCCGAAGGAAGAGGTTACCAACGTCTCCATCCGCGAGAGCCTGGGCCGCACGATCTGCACCACCGTCACCACCCTGATCACCATCGTGGCCCTGTGCATCCTGGGCGTCGCCTCCATCCGCGAGTTCGCGCTGCCCATCATCGTCGGTATCCTGTCCGGCGTCTACAGTGCCAACATGATCAACGGTTATATCTGGGCCTGGCTGGAAGAAAAGCGCAAGGCCCGCAAGGCGGCAAAAGCCTGATTCTGACTGTCCATCCGGAGGGGCTGTGTACGCGCAGTCCCTCCTTCTGTTTTTGATTGTATTGCTTCAGGCATGAATTTACATCAGTTGCCTTAGCTTGCAGCTTTCCAAGACCGACAATGTTCGGCCGGACGCCGTCTGTAATTCCGCCTCAGACACGCTCTCGCTGTATTCGTCACGCAGCGGTGCTAAGCTCTGTCTTCTCCGTTCGCTCAATCGTCGTACAGACGACTTGGAGCGTCGTCTGT
The DNA here is from genome assembly GCA_017569285.1 of Clostridiales bacterium. Classification (NCBI taxonomy): domain Bacteria; kingdom Bacillati; phylum Bacillota; class Clostridia; order Eubacteriales; species Clostridiales bacterium. Next base: position 1,826,509 of record CP069419.1, on the reverse strand, counting down.
ACTCGTTTCGCGCTAACAAACTCGAGTCGCTTCTGCTTCGCAGACAGCCCACTGGGCTGACGCTTCTCTCGTTTGCCTGCGGCTCGCCAATCGCCAAGCACCGGCGGCCTCATAACGTCTTCGGTCGGAACAACCGGCACTGGTCCGGACTAATGCAGCTTGTACCTCCGGAATTTCGGGTACAGTTCCGAACGAGAAGTACCATTACCCCCTCTATTACCCCCTGAAAGGATTACACATGCTGCGATTTGAAAAGCGTCCCGCGCCGGAAGGCGCCGAATCCCGTCCCGGCGGGGACTGGCTGGATGAGCTGCTGGCCATCCGGGGAATCGACACGCCGGAAAAGGCGGAAGCCTTCCTGCACCCGCGCCTGGAAAACCTGTACGACCCCTTCCTCCTGCAGGACATGGACAAGATCGTATCGCTGATCCGGGAGGCAGCGGCCAACGGCACCCGGATCATGGTCTTCGGCGACTATGACGCCGACGGCATCTGTGCCGCCGCAATCCTCTATGAGACACTGCGGGAAGAGGGCGCGGACGTCACCTGGCGCCTGCCCTCCAGGCACGCGGAAGGCTACGGCCTGAACGAAGCCGCCGTGCGGGAAGCTGCCCGGGACTGCGGCATGCTGATTACCGTGGACTGCGGTATCGCTGGGGTGGACGAGGTTGCCCTCGCAAAATCCCTGGGGCTGAAGGTGATCGTAACCGACCACCACGCCCTGCCGGAAAAGCTTCCGGAGGCGGATGCCGTGACCAATCCCCTGCTCGGCGGATATCCCTGCCCGAACCTGTGCGGCGCGGGCGTGGCGCTGAAGATCTGCCAGGCGCTGCAGGGCATGGCCGGTGTGGAAAAACGGCTGGACCTTGCGGCAATCGCCACCGTGGCGGACGTCGTGCCGCTGCTGGATGAAAACCGGATTATCGTGGCGAAAGGGCTGAAGCGGATTGAAGGCTCCGCGCGGCCCGGACTGCAGGCGCTGCTGCGCGTTTCCGCCACCAACCCGCCGCTGCGCGCGGATCATCTCGCCTTCCGTATCGGACCGCGGCTGAACGCCGCCGGCCGGCTGGAAAGCGCCGATATCGCCGAACAGCTGCTCCTGACCCGGGACACAGAGGAAGCGGAGATCCTTGCCCATCACCTGGAAGACCTGAACGGCCGGCGCCAGCAGATGGAGCGGGCGACCACCGCTGAAGCGGACAAACAGGCACAGGGACGGGCGGATTTCGATACTTCCCGCGTGCTGGTTGTTTCCGGCGAGGAATGGAACCCCGGGCTGATCGGCCTGACGGCCGGACGCCTGTGCGAGAGATACCACCGCCCCGTGGTGGCGCTGAGCATATCCGGCGATACGGCCACCGGCTCCTGCCGGTCCGTTCCCGGCGTGAATATCTTCGAGATGCTGAAGGCCTGCGAAGACCTGCTGGAGCGCTATGGCGGCCATGCCCAGGCAGCCGGCCTGACGCTGAAGACGGAAAACATCGAGGCATTCCGGGAAAAGCTGGACAGGGTGGTCCGGGAAAACAGCGATCCCGCCTGTTTTGACCAGGTGAAGGAATACGACCTGGTGCTGCCCTTCCGCACATGGACCCCCGCCGCGCTCACCCGCCTTTCCGCCCTGGAGCCCTCCGGCTGCGGCAATCCGCCGCCCGTGTTCCTGCTCACCAGCGTATCGGTGCAGGCCATGCGGCGCGTGGGAAAGGATATGACCCACCTGCAGATGCAGCTGCTGTCCGGGGATACGATGCTCAAGGGCATCGGCTTCTCCATGGGCGCCGCCGCGGACACCGGCTGGCAGGAGATCGATATCCTCTACAAACCCGTGCTGAACGAGTTCCGCGGAAAAATCTCCGTGGAAGCGCAGGTAACCGCCCTGCGTCCGTCGAAATAGTTATTTTCCCCGAATTTATGATGAAAGGAGGCTCGCACGATGGCATTCGCACAAAATGAACCCATGAACCTGGAGCAAATGCTCAACCGCGTCCGGAAATACCACCCGGGCGAAGGATACCAGCTGGTGGAAAAGGCGTGGAAGTTTGCGGAAAAAGCCCATGAAGGCCAGGTCCGCAAATCCGGCGAGCCTTACTTTACCCACCCGTGCATCGTCGCATCGATCCTCACCGACCTGATGATCGACCCGCCGACCATTGCCGCGGGCCTGCTCCATGATACTGTGGAGGATTGCGAGGGCATCACGCTGGAAACCATCCGCACGGAATTCGGCGAAGAGGTTGCCGACCTGGTGGACGGCGTAACCAAACTGAACCGGCTGGACTTCGCCAACCGCGAAGAGGCCCAGGCCGAATCCCTGCGCAAGATGATCCTGGCCATGTCCCGGGATATCCGCGTCGTGCTGATCAAACTGGCGGACCGGCTGCACAACATGCGGACCCTCCGCTTCCAGCCCGAAGACCGCCGCCTGGCGATTGCCCGGGAAACGCTGGATATCTATGCCCCGCTGGCCCACCGCCTCGGCGTTTACGCCGTGAAGCAGGAGCTGGAGGACCTTTCCCTCAAGTACATTGATCCGGAAGGCTACCAGCGGATCGTTCACCTGGTAGGCCAGAAGCGGACCGAGCGCGAGGAGAGCATCCGCCTGGTGATCGACGAGCTGTCTGAGCGGCTGGACCAGCAGCATATCCACTACGATATCGACGGCCGGTCCAAGCACTTCTATTCCATTTACCGGAAGATGGTGCTGCAGCAGAAGTCCTTTGACCAGATCTATGACCTGATGGCCATCCGCGTCATCGTGGACACCATTCCCGACTGCTACACCGTGCTGGGAATCGTGCACACCCTGTGGAACCAGGTGCCCGGCCGGTTCAAGGACTATATCTCCGTGCCCAAGGCCAACATGTACCAGTCGCTGCACACGACGGTGGTCGGCGGGCGCAAGATCCCCTTCCCCTTCGAGGTGCAGATCCGGACCTGGGAGATGCACCGCGTGGCGGAATACGGCATCGCCGCCCACTGGCGCTACAAGGAAGGCTCCTCCCGCGAGGACAACCTGGACCACAAGCTGTTCTGGGTGCGGCAGATGCTGGACTGGCAGACGGAAACCCGCGACTCCCGCGAGTTCCTGGATACGCTGAAAACCGACCTGTTCTCCGAAGAGGTCTTCCTCTTCACCCCCAAGGGCGACGTCATTTCCATGCCCAAAGGCGCCACCCCGCTGGACTTTGCCTACCGGATCCACTCTGCCGTCGGCAACCAGTGCGTCGGTGCGCGCGTGAACGGGCGCATGGTGCCGCTGGACACCACCCTGGCCACCGGCGACCGGGTCGAGATCATGACCTCCGCCTCGTCCAAGGGCCCGGGCACCGACTGGCTCCGCATCTGCAAGACGCCCCAGGCCAAAGCGAAGATCCGCCAGTTCCTGAAAAAGACACTGAAGGAAGAGAACATCGCCCTCGGCCGGAGCATGATTGAAAAGGAATGCGCCCGCCGCGGCGTCCATATGAGCGATATCGTCAAGCCGGAATACTATGACGGAATGCTCAAAAAGTACGGTTTCCAGGAATTCGACGATATCTGCGGCTCCGTCGGCTACGGCGGAATGGCCGCGGTTTACGTGGTCTCCCGCCTGATTGAGGAGCAGAAGGCCGGCGAGGAGACGGCCGCGCCGCCCGTATCGGTCAACGACATCGTATCCACCGAACAGCGGCTGAGCCAGCGCCGAGCCAACCACGGCATCGTGCTGACCGGCAACGAGGACCTGGATATCCCGGTCCGTTTCGCCAAGTGCTGCAGCCCCGTTCCGGGCGACGAGATTGTCGGGTACATCACCCGCGGCCGCGGCGTCGTGATCCACAAGGCGGAATGCGCCAACGTCGCAGCCGGCGAGCAGGAGCGCCGCATCCCCGTGGAATGGGCCATGGAGAACGAAGGCAGCACATTCTATACCAACATCACGATCCTGGCGTATGACCGGATGAACCTGCTGGGCGAAATCGCCAACACCATCGGGGAAAACAACGTCTCCATCCGCGCCGCGTCCATCCAGGCCAGCGACAAAACCAAGATCTCCACCCTGAAGCTGACGCTCGACGTCCACTCCCGCGAGGAAATGGACCGGGTCATCAGCGCCCTGCGGAACAAGAGCGACATCCTGGATGTCTACCGTTCCAACCAGTAAACCGAAAGAAGGAACCTGCCCATGCGTTGTGTTGTCCAGCGGGTAACCGAAGCCTCTGTGACCGTGAACGGGGAAACCGTCGGCGCGGTCGGACCGGGGCTGATGGTGCTGATCGGCGTGTCCACGGAGGACACCGACACAGACCTGAAGTACATGGCGGACAAGGTTCCAAACCTGCGGATATTCGACGATGAAAACGGCGTGATGAACCGCTCCGTGATCGACGTGGGCGGCAGCATCCTCGCCGTTTCCCAGTTCACGCTGTACGGCGACACCCGGGGCGGCCGCCGGCCCTCCTACATCCGCGCCGCGAAGCCGGATGAGGCCAACGCCCTGTACGAGCGCCTGGTCGCCGCATGGCGCGCCAAAGGCATCCATGTGGAAACCGGCCGGTTCCGGACGGAGATGAAGGTCTCCCTCGTCAACGACGGCCCCGTCACCATCCTCATCGACAGTGAAAAGGCATTCTGAGCATATGATCATCAAGGAACTGACCGTGGGCAGGGTCGCCACCTGCTGCTACGTCCTCTCCAAAGAGGACCGGGACGACTGCATCGTCATCGATCCCGGCGATGAGGCGGAACGCATCCGGAAGGCGGCCGGCGGCAAAAGGATTGCCGCCATTTTGCTGACCCACGGCCATTTTGACCACATCGCCGTCGCCGGCGCGCTGATGGACGAGGGCACCCGCCTGATGGTCCATGAGCTGGACGCGCCGCTGCTCAGCGATCCGGAGCGCAACGTCTCCCTGCTGTTCGGCGGTCCGGCTGTGACGGCGCCGAAGCCCACCGACCTGCTGCGCGAAGGGCAGGAGCTGACCGAAGCCGGACTCGGCATCCGGGTGCTGCACACCCCGGGGCACACCCCCGGCGGGGTCTGCTTCCTCATTGAAGGCCACCTGTTTACCGGGGACACGATGTTTGAGCACGGCTGGGGCCGCACCGATTTCCCCGGCGGGGATGAGCACGCGCTGTTTGCGTCCCTCCGCCGCCTGATTCCCATGGTAAGGGACCAGCAGATTCCCTTCCACCCGGGCCATGACGCGTAAATTATAGGAGTTTCCCGTATGCCTGAACTGACCTCCGCCCTCGAAACCATCCGGCCGGAGCTGATGAACGTCACCCGGCTTTTTGGCTTGCCCGAAAGCGTGTGGGACGAACCGGTCCGCTACCGGATGAGCACAACGGAAACCCCCGAAAAGTATATTGTCACCTTCACGGACGGCACGGATTCCGCCACTGGGGAAACGGAAATCCCCTCCGACCCGGATCCGCGGGTGCAGGCGCTGCACCGCCGCCGGGCTGCGCGCCGGCTGTGCAAGCAGACGCTGTACGACCTGTGCCGCAAAACCACCGGCATCCATCCCCCATGGGGCAGCATGACCGGCGTCCGCCCGACCCACCTGATGCTCGAAGCCCTGGCGGAAGGCCTCACGCCGGAAGAAGCCATCAACCGGATGGTGGAGCGCTTTGACGTCCTCCGCCCGAAGGCGGAGCTGCTGGCGGAGATCGCGCTGACCCAGCGGAAGCTTCCCGTGCCCGGGGACCGGTGGATCGACGTATACATCGGCATCCCCTTCTGCACCACGCGCTGCGCTTACTGCTCCTTCTCCTCCGGGGAGATCGGGAACGGGCGCCTCGTCCCGCCGTATATGGACGCGCTGGAAAAGGAAATCCGCGGCTGTGCGCAGATCCTCCGCCGCAGCGGGCGGACGCTGCGCGCCCTGTATGTGGGCGGCGGCACGCCGACCGCCCTGCCGGAGGATGATTTCCGCCGTCTGATGGCGCTGATCGCGGAATGCTTCCCCGGTGCGCTGGAATACACGGTGGAAGCCGGACGGCCGGACACCATTACCCGGGAAAAGCTGCGCGCCGTCCTGGACGCCGGCGTCAGCCGGATCTCCATCAATCCCCAGACGATGAACGACCGGACGCTCCGCGTGATCGGCCGGGCGCATACCGCCGCGCAGGTGGTGGACGCATACCGGCTGGCCCGGGAGGAAGGCATCCCGCATATCAACATGGACGTCATCGCCGGGCTTCCCGGGGAAAACGAGGAGGACTTTGCCCGCACGATGGAGGCGGCCCGCGCCCTGCGGCCGGAAAGCCTGACTGTGCATACCCTGGCCATCAAACGTTCCTCCCGCATGAGCCTTGAAAACGCGCCCCTGCCGGACGGGGAAATGACCGCCCGCATGGTCGCCATGGGCATGGAGACTGCCCGCTCGCTGGGCCTCGTTCCCTACTATATGTACCGGCAGAAATACATGGCCGGCAACCTGGAAAATACCGGCTATGCCCTGCCCGGACATGCCTGCCTGTACAATGTGGACATGATGGAGGAAACCTCCCACGTCCTCGCCATGGGCGCCGGCGGAATCTCCAAGCGGATCTGGCCGGAGGAAGGCCACATCACCCGCGCGCCGAACGTCAGCAACATTGAGGAATACATCCGCCGCACGGATGAGATGCTCGAGCGCAAACGGGAAATCTTCCCGGAAGCATAAACTGATCATTTTTTTCTCCCGCAAAGCTTGCTGTTTTGCGGGTTTTTCTATTGATCTACCCGTTTTTGAAAAAAAATATAGGAAAATTTTCAAAAAAGCCAAAAAGGCTGTCCACTTTTGGCCGGTTTTGTGTTTATATATATGGGTTGGCCGACAGACAGCCCTACAAACTCCTGCTGCCTGCCGGAGAACAATCCAGAATAAAGGAGAAATGAAGCCCATGTCCCGATCCAAAGTACTCTGCCTGGTTATCTGTGTCCTGCTCTTTGTCCTGTCCGCAGTGCCCGCCCTGGCCAACGGTATCCGGGCCACCATCACCGTCTCCGGCGGAACCGTGAAAGGTACCTGTGCCGCAACGGTCGATGCCGGCTGCACCTCCACCACGACAATCTCCGTCCAGAAGAAAGTGGACGGCGTATGGCAGTACGCTGCCTCCGGCAGCGGAACGAAAACGGCTACCGCGACAGGCTCTACCAGCGGCGCTACGGAATTCCGGGCTACCGCGGTCCTGACGGTATACCGCAACGGTGTCCAGGTGGACCGGCTGACCGTCACTGCAAGCAAGTAAAGTTCGAGCTCGGTGAAGCTGCTGCAAACAGATCCAGAACATAGAAATTGAATCGTTTGCGGGAAAAACGAGTCCCGGCATGTGACATCCCCTGTGATTTGTGATATGATGTTTGTCCAAGATGATGATTTGTGCGTATAAGCGGACCATCCATCGGTATATACAAATATCCTGTTCAAAGAGAGGGAACTGGCGATGATTTCTTTAGTGGTTTTCGTCGTACCGGATGAATCCGACCGGGAATGGTTTCACAACTTTTATATCGAGCACCGGAAGCTGATGATGGTGACCGCGGAATACTACCTCCCCTCCCGCCAGGATGCTGACGACGTGGTTTCGGACAGCCTGGTCGCGCTGTTCCAGAAAATGGACACCCTACGTTCCATCGATGAGAATGCCCTGCGGTATTACATTATCCGGACGGTCCGGAATACCGCGTTCAATCACATGCGGAAAACCAAGCAGACGAACCTGCATTTCCTGCATGTGTCCGACAGCGTGAAGGAGAACATGGCGGATGAATCCAATGTGGAAGTCCTGGTCCTGTGCCGGGACGACCTGGACATGGTCCGCGACGTGGTCCGGGACCTGCCCGAAAAGGAACGGGAAGTGATCTTCCTGAAATTTGAGGACGGGCTGGACAATGAGGAGATTGCACAGATTCTGAATGTTTCCACCAACAGTGTATACCGGTATATCAACCGTGCCAGGGAGCACATCAGGGAACGCGCCGAAAGGAGATACGTGCATGAATCTTAATCAGGATACCACACTGCACGGTCTGGAAGACGAATATATGGACGACCTGATCCGGCTGGCCGTTAAGCGGGAACGTATGCGGGAAACGGAAGAAATCCTGAAGCTGAGCCGGGAGCCGGTAACGCCTGAGGAAGAGAGCCGGCTGGACCGGATCTGGTCCCAGGCGCTGGCCGGAATGGATGAGATCAATAACCGGAAAAAGAAAGAACGCCGGAACCGGACCGTGAAGTCCGTCCTGGTCAATTTCAGCCGGGTTGCCGCTTGTTTGGCGGTTCTCATCATGATCGGCGCCGGATTTGCCGTTGCCACCAACAGCACCTTCCGCTCCGCCGTTTACAGGCTGTTCATTACTGAGGATGCCGAAAACAACGTCATCAATATGAGCTTCATGAAGGATTCAGAAGCCGCATTTGACGTTCCGGAAAGCTGGCTGGGCATATACTTCCCCACCGCCATTCCGGATAATTTCACCATTACAGCTGAACTTCCTGACCCCGATATGGCATTCATCGAATACACCGGCGAAAACGAAAGGTCCTTCTCCATTACTGAATCCTCTGAAGGAGTCGGTGCATTCACCAATAATGGTGAAGTCAGGGAAGTCGAAATCAACGGCTACGTTGTGCATGTCATCGAAAAGCAGAATCCTTCAACGATTGAAGCCAACTGGGCAACAGACGACAGATGGATTACGCTGAATACCCAGAATATGACCTGGGATGAAACCCAGCGCCTGATCGAAAGCTTCCGCCGGGTCATCCGCGAAAATCCATAACAGGCAGTCATTTATATATCGGGTTCCCGGAAACGGGAACCCGGTTTTTTATGGGATGCATTATTCGCAAGGAAATGATATACTCTTATCAAACTGAAATAAGGCAGAAGGATCGATATGGAGCGCAGGAAAGGGAAAAAAACACATCATCGCAGGGTAAAGCTGCAGATGGTTGTTTTACTGCTGCTCTTTACCCTGCTGGCGACCCTCCTGACCGGCTGGATCCTCTATGACCGGACTTCCGACCAGGTGATCCGCGATACCTGGCAGCAGCAGGAAGCCCTGGTCCGGAGCGCCTGCTCCGCGGTCAACCGGGAAATCGAACAGGTCCGGACCTTCTCCTGGCAGCTGGGCAACGACAACGGAGTCCAGCGGTACCTGCACCTGGCCGAGGAAACGCCGACCGACATCCTGGCGAAGCGCAATATCATTGAAAAACTGCAGCAGATGAAAGCCTTCAGCAATACGATGGCCGATATCGGCATCTATGCGGAAGGGCTGGATATCATCATTACCGGGGAAAGCAGCTACCATTCCGCGGACTATTACGCCCGGATTGACGGCATCACCCGGCAGGATATGGAGGAAAAGCGCTCCATCCCGGGCTCCGTGGCGCTGAGCCGCTATGCGGGCCGCGGCACCGTGAGCCGGATCCTGAGCACCGAACCGGTGCTGGCCTTCGTGAGCAGCCTGCCGCTGAATACGCAGGCCGGGGAAAGCTACGCCTTTTTTCACCTGAACGCGGACAAGCTGGCCGCCTGCCTGCCGGAAAGCGACGCCGGCACGCTGCTGCTGACGGACGCGGAAGGCAATCCTGTACTGGCGGCGGACACCCCGGATTCCGGGGAAGCCTGCCGGGAATATATGCGGGAAAAGCAGAACCGGATCCGGATCGGCGGCAGTGAATACGGCGTGCTGGGCCTGGAAACCGCCTCGGACGGGCTGTTCTGCATGGCAGTCATTCCTTACAGCGAATTGCTGAAGCCCAGCCTCCGGCTGCGCGACGTGGTGATGCTCGTGATGGGCTCCTGCATGGTGATCGGCCTGCTGGGCGCGGTGCTGGCCAGCAAGCGCCTGTATGCCCCGCTGGAACGGCTGATCGGCAACGTCCGGCAGATGTGCCACAGCCTGCCCGAGGAAACGCGCGGGAACGAATACAAAATCCTGGATGACGCGATCCACACCATCACCGCGGAGAACCATGAGCTGACGCTGTCCAACCGGGAAGTAAACCGCCTGCTGAAAAACCGGCTGCTGAACGACTGGATGGAAGGCCGCCTGCGGGGCAGCACAGCTGACACCCTCGGAAAAGCCGGCGTGGACCTCCCCTACGACCGGGTCCAGGCCGCGGTGGCGGAAATGTCCCCGCGGGACCTGGAACGCCTGGAAATGAACAGCGGCATGAACACAGCCGACCGCATGGAAGAGCTGGCTGCCGCCGAGGACCGGGGCCCCATGAAAATATGGTGTGCCCGCCGCACGGACGGCCGGATCCTGATCCTGTTCAACATCGATTCCCGGCACCCCGCGCCGGAAGGGATCTACCAGTACCTGCAGACCTGCCGGGAGGAGATTTTCGGCGGAACCGCCTGCGCAATCGGCGTCGGGCGCGCCTATGAAAAGGACCGCGTATCGGACTCCCTGGTGGACGCAATGCTCGCGTTGCGCAGCGGGGAGGAAAAGAACCGGGACATCTCCTTTGCCGAGGAAATCCCGGATATCCCGAACACGGAATATACGCTGACCGCAGAACAGCAGCTGATCAACCAGATCCTGAGCGGGCGGGGAAAGGAAGCCTCCGCGCTGGTCAGCATGCTCTGTTCCCCGGAAGAGGGCAGCGCCATTCCCCGGACGGAGCTGGTCCGGGCGCTCCTGTTTACGGTCCGCCGGGCCGCCCGCCAGGCCAATATGGAAGACCGGATGGAAGAGATCCTCCTGGAATGCGGTTTCCAGCCGGACCGGATGCCCGCCGCGCCGGACGCGGAAGACCGCCTGTGCCGGGTGGTGACGGAACTGGCCGGCTGCATGAACATGGACGTCAGCAGCCAGGAAGAGAAGCACTACGCCCGGCTGACCGAATATATCCGGAACGGGTTTATGCGGGATATCTCCCTGGACAGCGCAAGCGAAGCGCTGGAAATGTCCCCGAGCTATATCGGCCTCATTTTCCGGAAGGTGGGCGGAACCAGCTTCCTGAAGTACCTGACGGATATCCGGATGGAGGAAGCCAAACGCCTGCTCCGGACCACCGACCTGACGCTGCGGGAAATCGGCCTGCGGGTCGGAATCGAAAACCAGAATACGCTGATCCGCACGTTCAAAAAGGCGGAAGGCATTACGCCCGGCCAATACCGTGTGGCAGATCAGTCGATCCATTCGCAGAATGGATGATCCCCTTTCATCATTTCTGAAACCGGTTTGGCGGAATTGCGGATAGTCCGGCCGGAAAACATGTGCTACCTTCAGAGCATGGAGGTGGCAAAATGCATAGATCAAAAGGCGCGCTGCTGAGGCGCAGGATCTGGGCGTCCAGATACCTGTACCTGATGTTTTTGCCCGTCTTTCTTTATTATGTCATATTCCGTTACGCGCCGATGCTGGGCCTTTCCATCGCCTTCAAGGATTTCAACGCCTTCCTCGGATTTGAAAAAAGCCCCTGGGTGGGGTTCAAATACTTCCGGCAGTTCTTCAATTCCATTTACCTGTGGCGGCTGCTCCGCAACACCCTGCTGATCAACCTGTATGACCTGCTGTTCAACTTCCCGGCGTCCATTATCCTCGCGCTGCTGCTCAACGAGGTGCAGAACCGCCGGTTCAAAAAGGTCACCCAAACGATTACCTACCTTCCCTATTTTGTTTCCAGCGTGGTGATCGCCAGCATGGTGGTCCAGTTCCTGTCTCCCTCCAGCGGAATCATCAACAACCTGATCGCGGCCCTGGGCGGGGAACGGCAGTATTTCCTGGTCCAGCCGGAAGCGTTCCGCCCGATCTATACCCTGATGCAGCTGTGGAAGAACATCGGCTGGAACTCCATCATCTTCCTGGCTGCCATCAGCGGAATCAACGGCGAGCTGTACGAAGCCTGCATGGTGGACGGCGGCGGATACCTCCGCCGGATGTGGCATATCACGCTGCCCGGGATTGCCGGAACCATCGTGGTGCTGCTGATCATGCGGCTGGGCCATATGATGGACGCCGGGTATGAAACCATCCTGCTGCTGCAGAACAACGCGAACCTGGAAACCAGTGACGTCATCGGCACCTATGTTTACCGCCGCGGCCTGAAGGGCGGGGAATACAGCTACGCGACCGCCGTGGGCATGTTCCAGAGCGTGACCGGCTTCGCGCTGGTGATCTTTGCCAACTGGCTGAGCCGCCGCTACAGCGAAACAAGCCTTTGGTGAGAACGCCGCGCAGGCAGAGGATGCGGAGGAGATACAGATGGATCAGATATCAGCATACCATCCCCACGGGATTCGGGTTTCGGCCAGCCGGCGGATATTCCTGGCCGCCAATACCATCATCCTGCTGGCGATCAGCTTCATCATGCTGTACCCCGTGCTTTACGTGATCGCCGCCTCCTTCTCCGAGGAAACGGCCATCCTGCGGGGGGACGTGGTGTTTATCCCGGTAGACGCGCATGTGAAAGCCTACCAGAAGGTATTCCAGTATCCGCTGCTGTGGCAGAGCTACGGGAATACCCTGCTGTATACCGGTCTCGGAACCGTCATCAACCTGGTCCTGACCGTGTTCGGCGCCTGGGCGCTGAGCCAGAAAAAGATGGTGGGCCGCCGCTTCTTTACCCTGATGTGCACCTTCACCATGTTCTTCAACGGCGGCATGATCCCGACCTTCCTGGTGATCCGGGAGCTGCGGCTGCTGAACACCATCTGGGCCATCCTGCTGCCGGGCGCGGTCAGCACCTACAACATGATCCTGATGCGCACGTTCTTCATGCAGATTCCCCAGAGCCTGGTGGAAGCCGCGGAACTGGACGGGTGCCGGGACTTCGGCGTGCTGTTCCGCATCGTGCTGCCGCTGAGCCTGGCCAGCCTGATGACCATCGGCATGTTTTACGCCGTTGCCCACTGGAACAGTTACTTTACCGCGGTGCTGTACCTGAGCAAGCCAGAGCTGTATCCGCTGCAGATCATCCTGCGGCAGGTGGTTCTGCTGAATGAGATTGTGGAGAATTCCAGCAGCACGGAAAATGTGATGGCAGAGGGAATCAAATACGCCACCATCGTGGTGGCCATGCTGCCGATGCTGTGCATCTATCCCTTTGTGCAGCGCTACTTCGTGAAGGGTGTGCTGATCGGCTCCGTGAAGGAGTGACCTTCCTTTCGGTCTGACCCCCGGAGGCTGGGGTTTTGATATTCACCAATATAAAAGGAGGAGAAACCATGAAACACATTTCCCGTCTCCTGGCGCTGCTCCTGGCAGTCGCCCTGCTCCCGCTGGCTTTTGCCGCCACGGCATCCGCGGATGAACCCGTCACGATTTCCATCTGGGGTTCCGACCGCGAGAACATGCCCTTCCGCAACGGCCTGATGACCATTGACATCCTGCAGGAAAAACTGGGGATCAACATCAACATCATCTCCGCACCGACCGAGAACCTGGCGGAGAAATACGGCCTGCTGATGGCCAGCACCGATATTCCCACCATCGTGCAGTACAAGGCAAAGGACCTGCTGCTCTACAAGGACGCGTGGATTCCGCTGAATGAGCTGGTCAACGAGACCGACACGCCGAACCTGTGGAAGGTGTACAGCGATCCGGAAATCCGCCGGAAGGTCTCCGACGCGGACGGCAACATGCGGTTCATCGGACAGCGCACGGCCATCACCGCCGGCAAGCTCTTCTTCTGGCGCCAGGACTGGCTGGACAAGCTGAACCTGGAAACCCCGAAGACCACCGAGGACCTGTACAACGTCTTCAAGGCCATTAAGGAAGGCGACCCCAACGGAAACGGGGAAGCGGATGAAATCCCCTTCGCCGTGCGCAAGAACGGCAGCACCAACCGCGAGAATGTGATCCACTTCATCGACAACTGGGGAATCGCCGAAACCTTCTTCGCGGAGGACGGAAAAGTGAAGTTCGGCGCGACAGATCCCCGGATGAAGGACGCGCTGGAATGGCTGGCCCGCTGCTATGCGGAAGGCCTGCTCGACAAGGAATACCTCACCCGCGACAAAACTTCCTGGTACAGCGCATGGACCAACAACCAGGTGTTCATGAGCTATGACTGGAGCGCTTACATTGACAACGTCGGCAACCTGTTCAAGAACGTGGAAAGCGACATCAACATCGTCGGCGCGGTGCCCCCGGAAGGCCCCACCGGAATCAGCGAGACCCGCGACCAGCTGCAGCCCATCACCGTGGATGAAGACTGGAACGCCGGTATCTACGTCGGCGCAAGCGAGGAGCAGAAGAAGGCGGCCCTGAAGCTGCTGGACTACGTCTACAGCGAGGAAGGCATGATCCTGATGAACTTCGGCGTGGAAGGCCAGCACTTCAACATCGTGGACGGCGACTACAAGTACTCCGACCTGATCATGAACAACCCCGACGGCCTGTCTCCCCAGGACGCGCTGCGTTCCTTCGGGATCCAGAGCATGCTGACCCTGCTGCAGGACGCCCGCTATGAACGCGCCTTCGTCAGCGACGAGGTCAACCGCATCCGCGATATCTACGAGCAGGAAGGACACATCGGCGACGCGTTCCCGACGCTGGCCTTCACCAATGACGAACAGGGCATCATCAACGAGAAGTACACCGAAATCGAAACCTACGTGAACGAAATGATCGACAAGTTCATCATGGGTGTCGAGCCGCTGGACAAGTTCGAAGACTATGCCGCCCAGGTGGAAAAGATGGGCCTGGCCGACGTACTGGCGGTTTACCAGGCTGCCTACGACCGCTACATGAAGTAAGAGGAAACCTCCTATAAACCCCGGGAACGGACACATACCTGTCCGTTCCCACTTTTTTTCCCGAAACAATGCAGGGGGGACGCAACAGCAACAGCACAGGGGGACGGTCCTTTTGTGCACATATGCACAAAAGGACCGTCCCCCTGTGCTGTTCAAAAGGACCGTCCCCCTGTGTTGCTGTGTTGCTGTTCGTTGTTCTCTATTTTCTGACGATCCCGATACTTAACCCTGTTAAGCGGCTGATCTGGCGTATCGATAATCCGGATTTCCGGAGGATCGGCACATAATGATCCGGATGGCTTGCGATTATACGCTGGCAGTCAGCCATGTCTTTCCCGCCGGCAGTCTCCAGAATAATATCCTTCGCATCCCTCTCATTCAATCTTGAAGGTGTTTCATCCATGCAAGCATCATCTGACGGCATTTTCAGGAAATCCAGCAGCGCCTGCTTTCCGGTCATTTCTTCCGCAAAGGAAGTATCCGTAATTCCACCACCATTGAAATAATCCCGTGCGCTGCTGAAAGGATACTGATCCGCAGCTTTGCAGATACCCGCTTTCACCGGATTATACAGGATATAACGAAGCACAGTAAGAAAATAGGCGTTGTCCTGTACAGGCTCACTTCTGTAGCGATCCTGGAAAAGATGACCTGTCCGGGAGTACTTCGCATTGTACCATACGACAAACCTTGTTCCGATTCTTTTCATGACTTGCGGAAGGGGCTCCTCCCCTGTCTGCAGCAGCAAATGAACATGGTTTCCCATCAGGCAGTATGCATAAACGGAAAACTGACTGATCTCCCTGCATTGTACCAGGATATGAAGGAAAAACTCCCTGTCTTCCTCATCCAGGAAGATCTGCTGACGGTTGACTGCCCGAAGCATCACATGATAAATATTGCTTTCACAAAGTTTTCTTGCAGTTCGTGCCATTCCTCATCACCCACTCAATTGTACCGTATCGCGCCTGCATCGTCAACACAAAAGGACCGTCCCCTTGTGTTTAACGAAAACGGCCGCGGGCAAATGCCTGCGGCCGGGATTGTTATGGGAATCAGAACCGCATCCGGTCCTCGATGTACTTGCGCACGTCGCACAGCTTCACGCGCTCCTGCTGCATGGTGTCGCGGTCGCGGATGGTGACACTCTGGGTCTCCTCCGTCTCGAAGTCCACGCAGATGCTGAAGGGCGTGCCGATTTCATCCTGCCGGCGGTACCGCTTGCCGATGGATCCGGTTTCATCGTAATCCACGGGGAAGTACTTCGCCAGGTCAGCGTGGATCTGGCCGGCCAGCTCGCCCAGCTTGTTCTTCTGCAGGGGCAGGACCGCCGCCTTGAAGGGCGCCAGCGCCGGATGCAGGTGCAGCACGGTGCGGACGTCGCCGCCCTCGAGCTCTTCCTCGTCATAGGCGTTGCACAGGAAGGCCAGGACCATCCGGTCCACGCCCAGGGACGGCTCGATGCAGTACGGGATGTACCGCTCGTTGGTCACCGGATCCAGGTACTCCATGCTCTTGCCGGAGTGGTTCTGGTGCTGGGTCAGGTCGTAGTCGGTCCGGTCCGCCACGCCCCACAGCTCGCCCCAGCCGAAGGGGAACAGGAACTCAAAGTCCGTGGTCGCCTTGCTGTAGAAGGCCAGCTTCTCGGGCTCATGGTCGCGCAGGCGCAGGCTCTCTTCCCTGATGCCCAGGCTCAGCAGCCAGTCGCGGCAGAAGGAGCGCCAGTAGTTGAACCATTCCAGGTCCTCGCCGGGCTTGCAGAAGAACTCCAGTTCCATCTGCTCGAACTCACGGACGCGGAAGATGAAGTTACCGGGGGTGATTTCATTCCGGAAGGATTTGCCAATCTGGGCAATACCGGCCGGCAGCTTTTTCCGGGTGGTGCGCATGGCGTTCTGGAAGTTGACGAAGATACCCTGGGCCGTTTCCGGACGCAGGTAGATCTCGTTGGCGCTGTCCTCGTTCACGCCCGCGAAGGTCTTGAACATCAGGTTGAACTGCCGGATGCCGGTGAAGTCCTTCTTGCCGCACACCGGGCAGACGATGTCATGCTCCGCGATGAACTTTTCCAGCTCCGCGTTGGTCCAGCCGTCGCCGGTTTCCGCGCCCTGGGTGAAGTCCTCGATGAGCTTGTCCGCACGGAAGCGGGCCTTACAGGCTTTGCAGTCCATCAGGGGATCGTTGAAGCCGCCCACATGGCCGCTGGCCACCCAGACTTCCCGGTTCATCAGGATCGCGCAGTCCAGTCCGGTGTTATACTTGCTTTCCTGCACGAATTTCTGCCACCAGGCCTTTTTCACGTTGTTCTTGAATTCCACACCCAGCGGGCCGTAGTCCCAGGTGTTGGCCAGGCCGCCGTAGATTTCACTTCCCGCGAAGATGAATCCCCGGTTTTTGCACAGCGCTACCAGCTTGTCCATGGTCAGTTCAGCCATTGTCGTATTCCTCCGTCTTTCTCCAGTATCAGAATAGTGCATCCACAAAGTCCTTCGCGTTGAAGGGCTGTAAATCGTCAATTCCCTCGCCGACGCCGATATACCACACCGGCACCTCCAGCTCCTGCCGGATCGCCAGCGCGATGCCGCCCTTGGCGGTGCCGTCCAGCTTCGTCAGGATGATGCCGCCGATCTCGGCGACCTCCTTAAATGCCCGGGCCTGGATCAGCCCGTTCTGGCCGGTGGTCGCGTCCAGGGCCAGGATGCAGCGGGTATCCGCTTCCGGGTACTCCCGGTCGATGACCCGGCGCATCTTGCTCAGTTCATCCATAAGGTTCTTCTTGTTGTGCAGCCGGCCCGCCGTATCGATAATCAGCAGGTCCGCCTGCTGCGCCTTCGCGCTGCGGATCGCGTCAAACACGACTGCCGCGGGATCCGCGCCTTCCGCGTGCTTGATGATCGGCACCCGCGCGCGCTCCGCCCACACGGTGAGCTGCTCGGCCGCCGCCGCGCGGAACGTATCGCCCGCACACAGCATCACCTTGCGCCCGATGGACTGGAACCGCAGGGCCAGCTTGCCGATCGTGGTGGTTTTGCCGACGCCGTTGACGCCGACCATCAGCATGACCATGGGCCACTTCAGCGGCGGGCGCGGAATATCCATCTGCTCCACCATGATCTGCTTGAGCATCTCCCGGGCTTCGGCGGCATCCTTCACCTTGCCAGCCTTGACCCGGTTGCGCAGGTCGTCGATCATCACGGTCGTCGCCTTCAGCCCGCAGTCGGCCATCAGGAGGATGTCCTCCAGCTCCTCATAGAAATCCTCGTCGATCTTCCGGTTTTCCCGGACCATATCGTCGACTTTCTCGGTCATGTTGCCCCGCGTTTTGCTCAAGCCTTCCCGCAGGCGGGCAAACAATCCCTTTTTCTTCTCTTCGCTCATCGCTTCTCCTTATATGCCCAGGATCCGAGCGGCTTTCAGCACGCACACCTGGGTCTTGGCATCGGAAATCTTTCCGTCCATGACGTCCTGCACCAGGTCCTTCAGCGGGACCGTGTACACATCCAGGAATTCATCCGCGTCCAGGTCCTGCGCGCCCCGGTGGAGCCCGCGGGCCAGGTACATGGTGATGTACTCATCGCTGTATGCCGGGGCGGGATGGAAGGGCCCGATCTCCTGCCAGCTGTCGGCGGTGTAGCCGGTCTCTTCCCGCAGCTCCCGCTGGATGGCGGAAAGCCGGTCCTCATTCGCCGCGTCCAGCTTGCCGGCGGGGATCTCCAGGATCACCCGGTCCAGCGGATAGCGGAACTGGCGTTCCATGATCACGTCGCCATTGTCCAGCACGGGAATCACGCAGACCGCGCCGATGTGGCGGATCACTTCCCGCACGGCTTCCGCGCCGTTCGGCAGGGTCACCATATCCCGCTTCACATGGAGGACCACTCCGTCAAAGATATCCTCCGACGAAGCCTGCACCTCCCGCAGGCGGGCATTCTCTTTCTCAGGATCAAAATACATGGGACATGCCTTCCCGGCTTACGCCTTCGGCGCGATGGTCGCCTTGATGCGGCGCACGCCGGCAGAGGAGGATTCTTCCTTCTGAATCTTGAAGGAGCCCAGGTCTCCGGTGTTGGCCGCGTGGGGGCCGCCGCAGATTTCGAAGGAATACTCGCCCATCTTGTAGGTGCGGACCTTCTCGCCGTACTTGCTCTCGAACAGGCCGATGGCGCCCTTGTCCTTGGCTTCCTGCACGGTCATTTCCTCGCAGACCACCGGCACATGGGCGTCGATCGCCACGTTGACCAGACGTTCCACTTCCGCGATCTCTTCGGGAGTCATCTTCCGGCCGAAGCTGAAGTCGAAGCGCAGGCGCTCGGTGGTGATGTTGGAACCCTTCTGGGCCACTTCGTCGCCCAGGACCTTGCGCAGGGCCGCCTGGAGCAGGTGGGTCGCGGTGTGCAGCTTGGCGGTTTCTTCGTTCCGCTCGGTCAGGCCGCCCTTGGCCGCGCCTTCCTGCTTGCTGATGGCTTGGTGTTCCTTGAACGCTTCGGCAAAGCCCTTCGCGTCCACGGTGAGGCCTTCCTCGGCCGCCAGTTCCTCGGTCAGTTCCAGCGGGAAGCCGTAGGTGTCGTACAGGCGGAAGGCCTGCTTGCCGCTGATTTCGGTTTCCGGCTGGTAGGCCGGATCCTTCTGGGCCATGAACTCATTCTTGCGGCGGATGCCGGTGATGCACTTGTTGAACTCCTTCATGCCGGTGACCAGCGTCGCCTCAAAGCGGGCGGCCTCCTTCATGATTTCGTCCAGGATGTAGGCTTCCTTCTCCACCAGCAGCGGATACGCTTCGTCGTAGATCTGCTCGATGAAGATCTTGCTGACCTCCGCCAGCACGGAGGACTCGAGGCCCAGCTGCCGGGTGTACCGGATGGCGCGGCGGAGCAGGCGGCGCAGGATATAGCCGGCGCCGACGTTGGACGGCAGGATGCCGTTCACGTCGCCGATGAGCATCGTGGAGGTGCGGATGTGGTCCGCGACGATGCGCATGGCCTTCTGCGCTTCGGGATCCTCGTCATATTTCTTCCCCGATCTCTCCTCGAGATGCTCGATAACCGGCCAGAACAGGTCGGTCTTGTAGCCGTCGGTGAGGCCGTTGAGGAAAGCCAGCATGCGGTCCAGGCCGAAGCCGGTGTCCACGTTCTTGTTGGCCAGCGGGGCGTACCCGTCGGCGTTCTTCACATACTGCATATACACGTCGTTGCCGATCTCGACATACCGGCCGCAGCCGCAGGCCGGGCCGCAGTTCGGGCCGCAGGCCTTGTTGTGCCGCGGGTAGAACCACTCGTTGTCAGGGCCGCAGGGCGTACCGGTCGTACCTTCCAGCTCCCACCAGTTGTCGCTCTTGGGCAGGTAGAAGATATGCTCCGGCTTGATGCCGACTTCCTTCAGCAGGCTGGCGGTCTCCTCATCCCGGGGAGCGGCGTCGTTGCCCTCGAAGACGGTGGAGCAGATCTCGTTTCCGTCCAGGCCGAAGACCCGCGTGAGCAGGTCGTAGCTCCACTGGGTCTTCTCCTTCTTGAAGTAGTCGCCCAGGGACCAGTTGCCCATCATCTCAAAGAAGGTGAAATGGGTCGGGTCGCCGACGCTTTCGATATCCACCGTACGGACGCAGCCCTGCACGTTGCACAGGCGCTTCTTTCCGGAGGGATGTTCCTTGCCCAGCAGGTAGGGCATCAGCGGCTGCATGCCGGCCACGTTGAACATAACGCCGGTGCTCCCGTCGCCGATCAGCGACACCGCGCCGATATTGATATGGCCCCGTTCCTCGTAGAAACGGATCCAGGCGTTCCGCAGTTCCTTGGAAGTAATACCTTTCATACTCAAACTCCTTCCGGATCAAGACCCGAATGATCTTCAAACGTACCCGGACATTATAGCAAAACGCCCGGCTGATTGCAAGAAAAATCAAGGCTTTGAGGCAATATCCGGCATCTGTCCGGCGGCGGTTGACATCCGGTTTACCGGCGGATACAATGGGCGGGTAAAGACCGCACCCACGGAGGGAATATATGCGCATTGTATTTGTCCGCCACGGAGACCCGGATTACGCCCATGACTGCCTGACGGAAAAAGGACTCATCCAAGCCAAGCAGGCCGCCGTCCGCCTCCGGGAGGAAGGGATTGAGGAAATCTGGTCTTCCCCCATGGGCCGCGCGCAGCAGACCGCGGCCGCCGCGTCGGAAGAGCTGGGCCTGCCGGTGAAAACGCTGGACTTCATGCACGAGCTGAACTGGGGCAGTGCCGATGGAGAACCGATCTTTTCGAACGGCCACCCGTGGGACATCGCGGATGAGCTGGCCCGGCAGAACTGGAACCTAAACCGGCCGGACTGGGCGGAGCACCCGTATTTCAAAAACAACATCGTAACGGAGAACGTCCGCCAGGTCGAAGAGGGCATCGACAAGTGGCTGGAAGGACTCGGATACGTCCGGGACGGCTTCTACTACCGGAGCACCCTGCCGGACAACCGGCAGCGGACGGTGGCGCTGTTCAGCCACGGGGGATCCTCCGCCGCGGCGATGGGCCATATCCTGAACCTGCCGTTCCCGTATGTGTGCGCGCTGCTGCACCTGGAGTTCACCGGCATCACCATTATCCGGATGGACCGGAACCCCGGCGCCGCCGCGCTGCCCTGCCTGGAGCTGGGCAATGACGGAAGGCACATCCACGGCACCAGCTACCACCGCCTGGCCGATATGTAAAAACAAAAACCCGCTTCCGCCTGTGGAAGCAGCCCCTGAAACAACGGAACCGCCGCATCCTGCGGCGGTTCATTTCTTTACGATTTTCCGGAATGCCTTTTTGAATTTCCCCTGCAGCGTGGAGGCTTCCCGCTGGGCGACCACCGCAGCCAGCGCGCCGCTGCGGTAGATATTGTTGTCCGGGCACCGGCGCACAGCCTCCCGGAAGGACTGGTGCGCGCTTTCGTACTGCTCCATGGCCATCAGCACACGGCCCTGCATGTAGTACCAGTCGCCGTCCCGCACGTCGCTTTTCATCAACTGGCGCAGCGCACCCTCCGGGTTGTCCCGGGCCAGCGCCCGCTCCGCCATCAGCACGGCGGCCGGGGCCGGAATCTCGGCCATGGGGGACGCGATCGCGGCGGCCGCCTTCGGCGACGCCAGGCGAAGCGCCTCCTCATAGGCCAGGTTCAGCGCCACCATGCGGTCCTGCGCTTCCTGCTTCTGCACCGGGTCCTGGATCATGTCGGGATGGCACTGCTTGACCAGCGTCCGGTACGCCGCCCGGATCTCGTCCTGGTCCGCCCAGCCCTTCAGGCCCAGCACCTCGAACGGATTGTTCATCTCTGCCCCCTCCGGTTACAGCACGGTCTCCCGGCTGATTTCCGCTCCCAGGGAACGGAGCTTGTCCTCAATGTGCTCATAGCCCCGGTCGATATAGTGGGGCTCGTAGATTTCGGATGTTCCGCGGGCCATCAGGCTCGCGATGATCAGCGCCGCTCCGGCCCGCAGGTCCGTCGCCGTCATCGGCGCGCCGTACAGCTCCGGCACTCCCTCGATGATCGCGGTGCGCTCCATCACGCGGACGTGCGCGCCCATGCGGCGGATTTCGTCCAGGTGGCGGAACCGCTGCTCAAAGATCGTTTCCTGCACGATACTGGTGCCCTTCGCCGTGGTCAGCAGCGCGCTCATCGGCTGCTGCAGGTCCGTCGGGAAACCGGGATACACCTGCGTCTTGACGTTGATCGCCCGCCGGGGGCCGACCACCCGCACGCGGATCGCATCGTCGGAATCCGTGACCTTCACGCCCATTTCCAGCAGTTTCGCGCTCAGGGCGTCCATATGTGTCGGGATACAGCCGTTGATGACCACGTCCCCGCCGGTCGCCGCCGCGGCGATCATCAGGGTGCCCGTCTCAATCTGGTCCGGGATGACCGCGTAGGTGCTTCCGTGCAGGTACTGCACGCCCCGGATGCGGATGATATCCGTACCGGCGCCGCGGATCTTCGCGCCCATACTGTTGAGGAAGTTGGCCAGGTCAACGATATGCGGCTCCTTCGCCGCGTTGTAGATCGTGGTATTGCCCTTTGCCTTGACGGCGGCGAGCATGACGTTCACCGTCGCGCCGACGGTGACCATATCAAAGAAGACATCGCCGCCGGAGAGGACGTCCGCCTTCGCCGTCAGCATGCCGCCGATTTCCCCCGCTTCCGCCCCGATGGACTGGAAGCCCTTCAGGTGCTGGTCCACCGGCCGGGAGCCGATTTCACAGCCGCCGGGGGTGGGCACATTGGCCAGGCCGCAGCGACCCAGCAGCGCGCCGAGCAGGTAGTAGCTTGCCCGCAGGCGCTGCGCGTTGTGATAGGAAATGCTGGTTCCTTCCGCCGGACGGGGGTCCACCCGCATCATGCGGCCAGGTTCGTAATCCACTTCCGCCCCGAGTTCCTTCAGGATATCCGCCAGGGCGTGAACATCCTCAATATCCGGCAGGTTCTCGATCGTGCACGGTTCATTGCTCAGCAGGGTCGCCGGGATCACCGCCACGGCCGTGTTCTTGCCGCCGCTGACCCGGACCTGTCCCTCCAGCGCATGGCCGCCGGTCACCAGCATCCGCTCTTTGGCCAAAGATGTTCACCTCTTTCCGGAAACGTTCATCGTTTGAATTATTATACACTTTTCTGTTCCCCTTGACAACATTGACACCCCACAATTAAGGGGGACAGGCACTTCCGGCCTGTCCCCCGATTGCGGTATCAACGGTCCCTGTGTCAGGTAATACGGGGATCCGGGTTCCTTTTATCAGCGTATTCCGTTCCTGTCCAGGAAAATCCGGCACTCATCCATACTTGTGACGATTCCGGCAATTTCCTCCCGGCTCTTGCCGTTATAGCGTTCTGACCTGAGCTGTTCAAGAACCGCCGGATATATCTTCAGCTGGGTAGACATTTCAAACAGAGTATCGTAGAAAGCTTCATCATCCTGCAGATATGCACTTGCTTCGGGACCGCAGATAATCATCTGGATCAGTCCGGCTCCGTCCGTGCTTCCACTCAGGTAAAGGTCGCACCACATATTATACTCGCCTGCTCCCGGTTCCCGGTTCAGTGCGAACTGATAGCAGCGCCGGACAAGCCACGTCAGGTTCTGGTCTTTATCCCGGGCTTCCTTCAGCGTAATGGAACCCTGTTCCAGCCCTTCCCGCGCGCACAGGTTCATACATTCCGGACTGACCAGGAGCTGGCTTGCCACATAAGCTCCGCTGAATCCTTTGTCCAGTATTTCAATCAGGTACGCGTCATCGCTCGGTCCCCTGCCCAGCATAATCCGGAAGAGGGAAGCAACCCGCTCCTTGTTGGAAATGTTTCCGCTGCGGAACGCGTCCGTATACACATACGCTTCCACGATGTCGCTCATCACCGTGCTGTTCGGGATCTGCTGCGCCCAAGCCTTCCGATCACCTTCGCTGAGCCAGGTCATATGGTAAATTTCTTTATATGCCCGGAGAACACAGTTGTTCACCTGATTGCCGCCGGAAATCTCACGGCTGAAAAGCGCTGTTCCGCATTCATCCGCTTTTTCCGCGCTGTTCAGGTAGTCCTGCATCTGGTTAAACCCGGCCAGCGCATCGCTGTAACGGCCTTCTTCCATTGCCTTCAGCGCTTCATTGTACTTTCCGAGGCGGCTTCCGCCGTATTTCTCCCGTTCCGCTTTTGTGAGACGGAACTGATCCAGGTATTCCGCACACTCGACACTCCTGATCAGTTCCTCCGCCAGGTCCAGCCGTTCCTTGCCTTCCGTCAGTTCCCTCACCCGGTTGGCCTGTTCATCCGCGCCCGGATCCCGGCCGAACATCAGCCTGAACAGCATCGTTACATAATCCGGATCGTTCAGGTATCGGTTCTGCATTTCCTGGGATGTCAGGAACTCCATCAGGATCTGCTCCATGTTCATATTCTGGTTCAGGTAATAATCCGTGAACAGATTCAACTCATATCCGGAAGCATTCCGGTTCAGCGCTGCCCGATAGCTCTTTACAATAAATCGGGTGACCTGGTAATTCTGGTCCCGGGTTTCTTCCAGGGGAATATCCCCGATGCCCAGGCCGTCATCCCGGCAGATATTCGCGAATTCAGGAGTATGGATAATGTTCCACAGGACCGCGTTTACCGTCATTCCCACATTCAGGTATTCCACGCTGTTCTCCGATCCCTGATACGGTTCCTTTTCCAGGGTCGCTTTATAATCCGAATTATAATTAATTTCCCTGTTCATCAGAACCGCAAACAGGACGCCCACCCGCTGCCGGTTGGTCAGGTTGCTGTTGGCAAATCGAGGTGCCATAGCAAAGCTGGTCGCAAGCGATGCGCCTGTCACATCATTGACCTCAATCTCCCTGGCCCACTGCACCTTGTTGTTGCGGTCCAGGTCTTTCTGTTCAAAGATATACCGGTATGCCCGCTTCGTCATTTTATACGTGGCCCCGCCGGAAGCAACCTCGCTGCAGAACAGCTCAAAGTCGCATTCATGCGCCAGGGCTTTGCTGTCGTTATATTCGCCCAGGGAAACGAACAGATTATATGCCTCCTTATAGCTGTTTCCCTGGTTCATATAAGTCTTGGCTGTCCGGTAATTGATAATCTGGTTGCATTCATTTGCCAGCTGCACACTGTTCTCATATCCGCCGTTTGAATTCAGATCCCGCAGCAGGGCAAGCGCACCGTCCGGATTCCCCGCGTTCATCATCGCAACCGCATCCGCGTACTGGATCATTTTATTGCAGGTTACAAGGCTGCTCGGACTGTCATGGAGGGAGCCCAGTCGTTCAAAGATCTTTGCCGCTTCCCTGGGATTTTCCTTCATAATGTTCTTGGCCTGGGCATAATCCAGTTCATTTTGGCATTCCCGGGCTCTCTGGGCAGCAATGTAGATGCCTTCCGGCAGGGATGCGAACTTGTCATGCGCCGCCTGGTAATTGGAAATGTTCATCAGGCTCTGTGCTTCATTGTACGTATTGATGTGACCGATCAGCACATCCGCATCGCTGTATCCTTCTTCAGAGAGCTTCCTCAGCCGGCGGCCGGCACTTTCAAAGTCGCCATTCTGTACCTCCCTGAGGGCGTTGCTGTAGTCAATATGCTGGCTGCATTCCTTCTGCATCTGCTGAATCGTTGCTTCTTCCGGACGGTTATATGCGCTGATCGCGTTCAGCTGCCTCAGGGCGCCTTCATAATCCCGGTCCGTATCCATGGTGGTCCTTGCTTCCCGGATCGTCCGGACCACTTTCAGCCGGTCCCTGGCATCCTCATAATCGCCAAGGCTGCTGAATGTGTTTTGCGCACCCTGGTAATCCCCGGCTGTTTCATAATTCAGTCCGATCCGGTAATCCCGTGCTTTCCGGGCAGTCGCCGCCATTTCCTTGCCGGATGTTACCTGGCCTTTCCCGTTATAGGTCCCCAGCTCATCAAAGATCGCAATCGCCTGCTCAAAATCAGCTTCGTTGTATTCCTCTGCCTGCTGTGCCTTTTCCAGCAGTTGGGTTCCCTCTGTATACTTCTGCCGGTTCAGGACTTCCGTATTTCCTGCTTCCGCCACATTGGGCAGTTTCTCGCTCAGTTCCGCGTAAATCTTTCCGGCAGCCTCAAAATCGCCCTTGGCCATCTCTGCTTCCGCACGGATTTCCGCGTCCTTTTCCATCGCCTGGGCACAATAGTATCCAGCCCATCCATCCGCAAATCCGGTGTCCAGGGGCTCCAGGAGAAGCAGGGCGTTGACATAGTCCGGTTCGGACTGGCTCAGGTAAATTCTCGCTTCCAGGTAGTCAATCCAGTTCTGGCATTCCTTCGATCTCTGCGATGCCCGTGTTCCGTCCGGATGCACATATCCACGGTTTCCCAACACATCAAATGTTTCTTTCGCACCGGAAATCGTTTCAATTCTCTGGCCCCAGACCTGGGAACGGACAATGTGAATATCTTTGATCCCCTCTTCCAGCTTTTTAACCGCCATGTCATAACTGTCCCGGTCGCTCAGCCGGCCCTGTGCATTCATGGCCTTTTCTGCCGAATCCCCATAGTCACCGAGTCTCTGGTAAATCTCCAGGGCACTGCTGTAATCGTCTTTTGCCTCCAGTGCCTCTGCCCGCCTGTATTCCTTGGCATTCATGGCTTCCGTCACCATGGCCCTGGCACTGCGGTCTTCCGTCCCGGTCCGGACAAAATTCTGCAGGGCGCTGAATGCCTGGATTGCCTGGTCGAACATCTCCTCATCGTACGCGTCATTTTCCACCGCAGCCTGCAGCAGTCCGACCGCGGCGTCATAATCACGCCATTCCTGGATTTTTTCCTTCCCGGCTTTTACAGCTTCTGCCTGATTGGCATCTTTCCCAAGTTCATCATAGATTTTTTCAGCGGCTTCATAATTTCCGCTGATGATTTCCGCCTGGGCACGCGTTTCCGCTTCGCCCCGTTTTGCTTCGGCTTTCCGCTCCAGCGCCTCCCCGCCGGCAAACGAATCATCCAATGCCTCAAAGACAGGCTGCGCTTCATCATATCTCCTGTCCAGCAGGTAAATCCTGCCCGTCAGGAAATTGATCCACTGTTCGCATTCCTTCGCCTTTTCACTGGCGGAGGTACCTTCTCCGGGATAGGTATATCCGGCCGGCAGGTAATCGAACGTATTTTTCGCGTCCGTGAACCGGCTGATTGCCGTGCTCAGGTTTTCCTTATTGTTGCTGCTTTTATAGAACGGCTCGGCTTCCTTCATTTTGCCGATCGCTTCATCAAATCTGTCCCGGTTTTCAATATCTTTCTGGATTGTACTCACCATCGAGTTCGCGTCTTCATGACCGGGAATCTGCCTGAACAACTCCAGAGCGCCTTCGAAGTCATTTTCCCCGTACGCCTTCCGGGCGCGGGTATAGATGTCCCATTTTCTGGATGCCGCTGCCATATCGGCTGCGCTGTATGATCCGGTATTGTCTTCAAATTCGAAGCCTTTCAGCTGGCCGAACAGATCCTCCGCTGTTGCGTACTCCTTCTGGTCGTAGATGGCCAATACTCCCTTAAAAGCAGCCCGCATCTGTACTTCTTCCAGCAGCTCCGCCACAATGGTTTCCCGGTACTTTTCCGTCTGCAGTTCATCGAGGTCGTTCACCGCAGCTTCATATGATTCCGCAGTACCCTCATTGATCAGCACCAAAGCTTCCTGGTACTTCTTTTCAAGGCCAGCTTCTTTTTCAAGCTGTGTTTCTCCCAATGCATTGTAAATGCCTGCCGCTCCGTCATAATCGCCTGCCTGCATCAGGTTTTCCGCTTCCCGGAGCTTTCCGCTCTTCTGGCTTTCCTCAATGTACTGGTCAATCTCTTTCCGGGTATCCTCCGGATAATAAGGCTGAATCTGTTTGTACAGGTTAACAGCATCGTTGAAGTTTTCCACAGTACTGCCGTTCTTCCGTAAATATTCCGCTTGCCTAAAGTTGTTATCCCTTTCCTTGATCTTCTTGCTGAGTTCTTCTTTTCTTTCCTTCGCGTCCTGATAGCCGTCCTCAAAGTTTTCCAGGGCTTTCTGCGCCTCGTCATAATTTCCGGCTTCAAGCAGTTCAATTCCGGCTGAATAGGCTCTCTTCTTCTCCTCGCTCCGGTGAATCAGGATTCCCCCGACCAGCAGGATAATCGCCGCCGCAACTCCGCAGATTGATCCGATCAGGATTTTCTTGTTTCTTGCTTTCCGCTCTTCTTCTTCCTTCTGCTTCTTCAGCAGTTCCTGCAGTCTTCTTTCTTCCTCCCTTTTTTTCTCCATCGCTTCGATCGCTGCAATCTCTTCCGGGGTCAGCACGGTTTTCCGTGTCCCCTCAGAACCGATGGAATGCAGAGAATTCCCGTCTTTTGCTATCCTGTCTGCATTGATAACGGTGGGGCGGACAGAAGTCGTCCGGCCCAGTATCCCTTTCACGGGTTTCGGGGGTTCTTCCGTTTCACCCCGCTGGAATCTTTCCAGTGCTTCGCGGAGCTCCACCGCCTGCTGATACCGGTCTTCCGGTTTATATTCACATGCCTTCAGGATAATCCGGGCCAGTGCCGGGTCTGCATCCGCCGGCGCCGGAATCTTTTCACCGCTGATCCGCTTGCTTGCTGCTTCATCCCGCCGCATAGTCGTACTGGCCAGGCTTTCCATAAACGGCAGCCGGTTTCCGTTTGTGTAACGGTACATCACCAGGCCGAGTGAATAGATATCCGTATATGCACCGGCTTCCTTCATCTGCATGATTTCCGGAGCCATATATGCCGGCGTACCTTTGGCGGTAACAACAGATTTCAGCCCGCCCAGGCTGCGCGCGGATCCAAAGTCTCCCAGTTTATAGTCGCCGTTTTCATTGACAAATATATTCTCAGGCTTAATATCCCGGTGGATAATATTCTTTTTGGCAATCAGCTCCAGTGCCTGGCAGATATCAATTCCCATCCGGACCACTTCATCCTGGGTCATCCGGCCGGCCATTGCCCGGTTCGCGACTGTTTCCAGCAGTTCCATCCGGATAAAAATATCGTATCCGGGCATATCTGCCTTTTCCAGCACCTGGAAATCTTCACAGGAAACAATATGCGTCTGGCCTTTCAGCTCCCGCATGAATTCATATTCACCGCGGTATTCCTTTACAGACTGGAACACATAATCCCGGATCACCGCTTCGTTGGTCGTTCCGACCTCCTCGCAGATTCTCCGCAGGTCCTGCTGGTCCAGCGGAAAAGAAACATGCTTGATGGCGGCTTTGTCAACCAGCCCTCCGGACTCCTTCTGGACCTCATATACCGTCCCGTAGCTTCCCCGGCCGATAATCCGGACGATATGCCAGGATCCAAACACAGAACCAAACTGTTTTTCGATTGCGGTGAAATCGTCAGCCATGTCCTTTCCCTCCTGTTATTCCTGTGACCCCGGTGAAACCAGGCGGATACGCTGCAGTTTTTCCTCAGATACGAAGAACGCATCATCCCGGCCGAGTTTTTCCGCATTGGCGCGGATTTCCATCAGCCCGATATCAAAGAATTTGATCTGACCTGCATTTTCAAAGATAATTGCCTGGCGTGTATCACGGATATGCTTCAGCAGCTCCGGTCCGCTGTAGGAAACCGCCTTATTGTCAATTCCGGCAAATACGAAGAAGATCCTCATCCGCCGGTATCTCTGGCTCATCCGCTCAAACTGGCGCATCGCTTCCTTATCCTCGGAAACAGCGGTGATTGCTTCCATTGAATTCAGAACCACAACCTCCGCCGGCATGTCATCCAGGATACCCATTCCGTTGTCATCCACCTGGTCAAACCGGTCGCGGGCAATCTCCGCAACTTCACCCACGAACACCGGAGCGTCCGCGGCTTCCAGTGAATACGTAATATTGTCCGCTTCACTGTACTGCCGCAACGCCTTCTCATATCCGTCCACCACCCGGATATTGATCGCATCCGGATACTTGACGGCATATTCCATCAGGAAGCGCAGCATCGTCTTGTCGCCATTGCCCACCTTGGGTGTGCCGATCAGGGAGATTTCAAAATCAGCTGTCATATCCAGCCACATGGGCTCGACTTCGCTGTAGCTCAGCGCATAAGGAATGCTCTGGCCGCCGTACTTGCTTCCGAACATTCCCGTCACCACATCCGGAGTCAGCACAGTCGGAATCTCCGGAATCATCTGGGTCCGTTCTCCCGCGGAGTGTTCACTGATAAACCGCTTGCTGTCGGCGGATCTCTCCTGATCATTCTCGCCGGCAAACGGCTGGTACACCTGCGCCTCCACCAGTTCCTTGTTCATGCGCAGCAAAACACGGCCGGGGATTTCCGGCAGTGTCCGCCGGCATCCTTCCAGTGCGGAGCTGTATTCAGATGTATCCGAGCAATGGAAAGCAATCCGGTTATCAAAGTAGCAGATCCGTTTATATCCCAGCGCGCTTGCCTGGGCGGTTGTCACAATCACCGACAGTCCGACTGCCGGACCGTCCCGGAGAATCTGCAGGAGTTCTCCGCCATATTTTTCATCATATACTTCCTTGAAGACGACAAAGTTGTCGATCATCAGCACCATTGCCGACATGTCATCCGCACCTGTTTCCAGATACGCCGGGAATGTCAGCACGCTGGCCTCAAGCAGTTTTTCCTTCCGGACCGCGATCTCCGTGCGGAGCATCTTGATCAGGTTCTTCATCCGTTCTTCATCATCCAGTGTCACCACACCGCCGATCACACTCAGCTTCTCCATGGTTTTGAAGACACCGGAGTTGAAGTCCATCACATAGAAGCCGACCTCTTTGGAAGTCATGTTTTCAGCCGCAGCCCGGATGATCGTCTGCAGCATGGTCGTCTTACCCATCTGGCTTCCGCCGACAATCATCAGGTTTTTGCCCGTCAGGTCAACCGTCAGGGGGACCTGGATCTGGACAGACGGAATATCCACCAGGCCAATGGGCACCTGGTACCTGGATTCCGTTTCAGCGGGCTCCCATTCCTTTTCGCTCGGAAGCGGAGGCAGGCAAAGCTTCCGGGGTTCCGCAATCCCGGACTGCTTGTACGCGTCGATAATCGCTTCCCGCACCGTCATGAACTGGGTAATGATTTTCGCCTTTTCGTCCTCGCTCTTCTTCGGCGGAGCATACCGGAACAGGATCTTCCGGCGGCCGGTCAGCGATACTTCGTTCACCTGGAACGCATTCTGCTTGTCCCCGGTCGTCGCGATGGAACCGCCGCTGTAGCCAGACTGGAACAGCTGGAACATCTCCGCCCGGTTCACTTTAATGTAAGCGCGGCCCGGCTCCCGGATTTCCGCCGCCAGCGGGGATTCCAGCATTTCGTTGGAGTCCTCCCGGGTCTGCACACGCAGGCACATCCGGAAGTCCATATTGCTCAGGATCTGGTCGTTCACAACACCATGGGGCTTCTGGGTGGAAAGAATCAGGTGCACCCCCAGGCTTCGGCCGATACGGGCCGCAGAAATCAGCTCATCCATGAACTCCGGCTGCTGCGCCTTCAGTTCAGCAAACTCATCCACCACCAGCAGCAGATGCGGCAGCGGCTTTTCCAGCCGTCCGGCCTTATACTCCCGGGTGTAATCGCTGATATTGCCGACCTTGGCGTCTGCCAGCATCTGTTGGCGTACAATCAGTTCCGCTTTGATGGACGCCAGGGAACGCAGTAATTCACCCGCTCCCAGGTTGGTAATCACGCTCGTCAGGTGCGGCAGGCCTTCCAGCTGGTTGCCCATACCGCCGCCCTTAAAGTCAATCACCACAATATTCACATCTTCCGGAGAGAAATGCCAGCACAGGGACATCAGGTAGCTGATGATGACCTCGCTCTTACCCGAACCGGTTGTACCTGCCACAAGTCCGTGCGGTCCATGGGCTTTTTCATGCAGGTCCAGGTACTGCAGGGCATTGTTGCTGGCAATGCCGATTGGTACCGAAAGCGATTTCTGGGGAGAATGCGCCTTCCAGTTCTCCAGCACCTGTTCTGCTTTCGGTTCGCTGATCTTCAGCGTATCATACAGGGTATATTTATCGGTCAGCTGGCTGGCCAGGCTGATCTCACTGACATATACCGGCGACAGATGCCGCCCGACTTCTTCCAGCACCTCATCCGGCACTGCCTGGTACTGGAACGGCTGGTCCGGATTCTTGTCATACATGTCGACAATAACCCCGCCCATCTGGTTATTGAACAAGCGGACCATTACCGTACAGCCAATCGGCTGGTCTTCCCGCTGTTCGGACCAGAAAACAAACACCACGTGAAGCTCCGCCGCCCGGGGAATAAACTTCATCAGCGGGTGCTGCATCACTTCACTGTCGGAATGCACATAAATCACGATCCAGGATCCCGCCGCTCCTTCTGAAGCCTCCCGATCCGCAAGGCGCTTGTAAAGCTCCTCCAGCATCAGGTTGCGGCTTTCCATGTCATTGGCGATATTCCGTCGGTTCATCTGGCCGTTCCAGACATGGGGCAGCATCCGGTAGGCATTCAGCTGGTCATCAAAATCCCGGTCGCAAAGCAGGTAGAGCTCCACATCCTCCGGCAGGTGCCGGGTAACCAGGTCCAGCGTCGCGATATTCATGGTCTCGCGAAGGCTGGTCATGTCTCCCAGGACGCCGATCGCGTTCGCTTTCGTTGCATCGATCACACCCGGCAGGTTATCATTATAGCGGTATTTTTCCTGCAGCCGTTCCGGCTCATGGATCATTTGATCCTGTTCGCTCAGTTCCTTATGCGGCGTCCGTTTGACCTGGCGCCTGCTGAGCAGCCGGCCGTATCCCAGCCGGATATGCAGGAAATCTTCATCCGCAGCTGTACGGTCAAACAGCTCCGGGGAAAATTCCCGTACATTCTGCAGTTCCTGTTCCGGGCTGATGTAGATATTCTTCATCACTTCCCGTTCATCTTCCCGGCAGGCCTGGATATATGTTTCCCGCTCCTGCAGGTATTCGGAATAGTCCGTCAGGCGCTTCGCGGCCTTTTCCCGGTATTCTTTCTTGTCCCGCAGAATTGTATAAACACTTGTAATCGCACCGACACCCATCATGCCAACGCTCATCAGCATGGACCCCGCGCCGCCGCCGGTCCGGTTCATCACCAGCACCAGGGCCACCATGGCAATCAGCGGCATCAGCGTCATCAGGATATTCTGTTTTCCCTTGTCCTGCAGCTTCGGCGGATCCAGCACTTCAATTTCTTCGGACGGAATCACATAGTGATACCGGCTGGTCCGGATCATATGCGGATATTCCAGGTGGCTGATGGAATCCGTCCGGTCCCGGTAGTTCAGGGCATTCACCTGGATGTCATTCGTGGTCATCAGCATCCGGTTCCCGGTATACACAAACGTACTTCCTGCCGTAAAGATAAAATCATACGGATTCAGCTCAACCTGCTGGCCTTCCATTACCCGGCTCTCGTTGACATATACGCCAAGCGGAACATCTCCGGGCTGAATGAATGTATGATCGTTTTCATGAATCAGGAAAAACGCCGTCTGGCCCTGCCCGATTGTCGGTACAGTCACCGTTGCGTCCAGGTCGCTGCCAAATGAATGCGTTCCGTCCAGCAGTTCAATCCGCCTGTCATACACCGGCTGATCTTCTTCCGCAAATGTCACAGTCAGCGTAAACACTGTGCCGGCATCCCGGTGAGTCACAGTCACCGTTGTATCATCGAAAACCGTCAGCGTCTGGGCTTCCCCGTCCCCGTTCTGAATCCGGGTTTCGCCCTCACCCCGGAGTACAACCTGCTCTTCGGATACCATACAGGTCAGCTTTACACCGGCTTTGCTGTAAACGGCAATATCCGTCCGGTCCCTGCCGATTGTAAACAGACGGCAGGGCTGCGGCAGCGTAAATGATGTCTCTGTATCAGGCGTTGCGATCGTCCATCGTATCTGTTTCATTTCCAGGCTGCTCCTTTAATAGTACAGTGCGGTTCCGTTATGAATTCCGTAATCTGCTACCTTGGTGTTTCCGCTCAGATACGCGATTGGGTTTTCCGCCCGCAGGGCTGCCGGTTTTCTTCCCGTCAGCCCAAGGCCCTGATGAAGCGCGTTGATCAGCTGTTCAGCACTGATATCCATCGGGATCTCCACATCCCGTATGCTCCCGTCCGGCAGATGCAATACAACGATGGACGTATTCATGTCAGATATCCTCCTGAATGATTTCCTCCACGGTGAATACCGACATACCCAGCCGGATCTGGTCACCGCTTTTGATGGAAGTCTCGACCCCCGGAAGCAGTCGTTTCCCGTTCACATAGGTGCCGTTGGTTGATTTCAGGTCTGTCAGCGTATACCCGTCATCTCCGCATTCAATCCGGCAGTGCTGCCGGCTCAGTCCAAGCCCCGGGAATTCCAGCACGCCGTCATTGTCCCGGCCGCTTCCGATCGTGAATGTCTCTTTGTCAATCAGCAGCTGCGTACATTCCGGCGTGTTCATCCCGCAGATATACAGCGCGGGAACAAACTTCTTCTGAACCTGGACAATCGGTTCATAAGGGGCTTCTTCTTTTTTCCAGAACATTCACTTATATCCTCCGTTCGCAGGTTATTCACCAGTTTTGAGCGTCGGCACGTTCAATATTCGGATGCTCCGCCAGGAAACGGTTCAGGGCATCCTGTATGGTCTTATCATCTTTGTCTTCATATCCGCGGAATACGATTTTTTTGATCCCGTTATGATTGAAATACATCATCTGGTCGCCGGTCAGACCTTCCGGATACGGAACGCCGCCATAATCAAAGAAGAAAACCTTATTGTGACGACGGACATTGAGCCCACGGGCCATCACCACAAATTTACGGTCGCTGTCATTCAGTATCACAATGCTGCCCAATGGGCAGAAATGAATGTTTGCCATGGTTTTCCCCTCTTCAGGTATTATTTTATTTTTCAGGTTTGGCACGGGCTGAATAAAAAAGAAAGCACCTCAACCCGCAATCTTCTTAATCGTTAAAACTCTACCATCTTTCCCGTTGAATGTCAATGTTCAGGCGGCTTTTTCCCATGATTCCGGCTGTATTTCCACCCGGTATTATTCGTCCTCGACAAGCCAGTCCATTTTTCGGTGTTTTCCGTCAGACCGAGCTTGATTTTGCATCCTTCAATATTATAACTGCAAACAAAAAAACCGTGGTTTCCCGCGGTTTTTCTGCCTCCGGTTATTCTTCTGCTGCTCCGGCCTCTTCCCACTCTTCGATTGTACAGCGATTCAGGTCCGGATGACTCTCCACATAGTCATTGATGACCTCTGTCAGGTCCCGTGTTCCCTCATCGTTGTACCCGGTGAAGTATACCGTATGAATGTCATCATGGTTGAAGTACGCCATCTCATTATTGATCAGGCCCTGCGGATGAAGCACTCCGCCATAATCAAAATAGAATTCTTTTCCGCCGCGCGTAACGCTGAGCGCCCGACCGATGATAATCAGTTTCTGAGAACCGCCATTCAGTAATACCACGCTGCCCAGGGGAAGATAATTGATCCGTGCCATAACAAGTCACTCCTTTATGATTATTGAGGTTCGCTTCAATTGAATCCATTCCGCTTTTTATGATCACTGATATTCTGTCCGGCCTGTCTTATGAGATTCCTTCGTAGTTTCCCATCCGCTGTTCGGGTTGCTGCTTCTTGTTTTCTGAACCGTTTCGGTTTCCTTGCCATAGGTTGTTTTTTCCCGAACCTTCCCGGCATCCCGTTCCGTGGTTGACTCTGAGTATTCTGTCTTCACGCGGCCTCTTCCGGTAATTGTCTGATCTTCTTCCCGGGTTCTCTTCTCAGTCTCCTTAACCCGGCGCTCATCTTTATACGTTGTGGTTTTTTCGTCCGTTGTCGTATGTTTCCCGAAGCTCGGGTCCTTCTCATCGTATTCTTTGGATGTCTTATGCGTTTCCTTGACCGAGGACCCGTCTTCGTTCTTTGTGATATTTTCTTCCTTTGTTGAATACTTCCCGCGGGTACTGTTGGTTGAATATTCCTTTTTCGTTACATTCCCGTTCTCATCCGTAACAGTTTTGGTATATGTGTGACCGGCGGCTGCATCGCCCTTGCCATAGTCATAGCTGGACCGCTCATATTCAACCGTTTCTTTCTTCGTCTTCGCGTCTACAGAAGATCTTACTTCTCCTTCGCCGACAACTTCGCCGTTCTCCCGGTATGTGATCTTTCCTTCCTTCGTCTGCGCTCTGCCTTCTCCGGTCACGGTTCTGGTCTCAGTTTCCTTTTCAACGTATTTATATGTCCTGTCTTTGTCATAATAAATCCGTTCTGTTTTCACTTCATACTTTTCACCGGTTTTTTCATCTGTGCGCGTCTCTGTTTTTACCGTTTTTGTCTTGCCGCCCGTATGGTCGGCCTTGTATTTTCCGGCAACGTTCTTGCTTCCGCCCTTGACAAAATCCTTTCCCATTGAATAGTAGAAATCATCGTCCGAAAGCTTTTCCTTGACTCCGTCCACACCTTCGCTGACAAATGTGCCGAACAGCTTGCTGCCGCTGGAAGAGATGACATTCGTAAACCCGCCGGTCAGTGCCGTGGAAATATACTGGCCCGCCTTGTTCCCGTCACTGCTCTTGATCCATTGCTTGTATCCTGTCTTGTTTCCAAGAGCATCACCCAATTCGTTGGTCAGCGAGCTGAATCCGCTTTCTGCGGCTGCACCCCACATTTCCATCTTATCCCACTTTTTGTCGGGATTCACAGCACATTCTAAACTGTATGCCGTTGCTCCGACCACTGCGTTTCCACCAACTTTTATCGTTGATTTGAGGAATCCATCCTTCATCCGGCCGGTTCCGAAATCCAGCATGTTGGATCCGACCGATGTGACCAGGTCTTTCCCCAGGTCCGAAACAGCAGCCTTTCCGGCATCCTTGAATGAATCCTTCCAGCTCTTGCCGGCATACCTGGAATCCACCAGTGTATTCAGGCCAGTTTCCAGATGGGATACACCTGTCTCTGCAACCCCTTTGATCGTATTGATCGCCAGCTTCTTCCCGGCCTGTTTCAGTGCGGATCCAGCCAGTCCCCTTAATGCGCCGTCTGCCTTTACCCCAATGAAGGAAGTCGCCGCACCGGCTGCACCTCCGATCGCACCCTTAAGCGCAATCTTGCCCCAGTCCAGCTTGCCAAAACTCGCGCCGGTTTCCGCCCACTGATCCAGGCCTTCATGAATCGCACTCTTGACCGCTCCGGTAATCGCGCCGGTTACCACGGTGCCGACCGGACCAAGTGTTGCCGTAGCCGCTACGGTAACCACGGTGCAGACCACGTCGGTTACAAAGCCCCAGAATGCAGCTTTCTTTTGCCGTTCTTCCTTTTCCCGCTGTATATCAGCCTGTTTGGTTTCTTCCTGCTTTTGCAGCGTTTCCAGCGCTGTTTCTATCTGCTTTTCTTTCTGCTGGGTTTTATCCGCCAGGGCCAGGAACGCGCTCCCCGCATCGTTCAGTTTTGCCTGGTATCCGGCTTTGTTGAACTTCTCCGGATCCCCGTCCAGCTGGAACTGCAGCATACTTTCCAGCTTGTCAAGGCAAGCGTCAATTTCCGAGAATTCGTTTTTGTAATCAACTTCTTCAATGGTTCGGATATCCTGTTCCCATTTCTCAACCTGCTTAATCAGTTCTTCTGTTTTTGTCACCAGTTCCGATCCCTTTCCGGAATCGTAACTGTCCCTCATATCGCCGGAATTAAGCAAGTTGGTACTGGTTGTAACAAACGTTCCGTTTGAATTCTCGAAATCCTTCTTTAATTTATCTTTCAGTTCACCGGCAATATCCTTCAGTACCATGGTATGGATGATTGCGCCATAATCTTCATCCATGGCAGTGTATTTCCCGACATAGGCTGTAAAATTCGAGGCAATCAGCTGCATGGTCTGTCCGATCAGATCGATTGAATTCTGATAGGTGGCATCCATATAGTCATGGATTTTCGTAGCCGCTTTTCCCTCAAAGCACTTACTGCTCCAAAGTGCGCCTACCGCACTCATGAATTCCGCGCCGTCCTCCTGCATTTTTCCGCTGGACGAATAATATTTCGTGTTTTGATCCCTGAGAGATGTCATATCGACCCGATACTCACTCATATTCCCACACCCTGCCATTTCCAATCGAAATGTCGGTCGTTCATGCACACTTAGGTTTTATCCGCGTTTTCAAGCCCTTCGGCAACCGTCCGGATTCTTGCGATATCCCGCTGCACCGTTGTGCCAAAGACTCCCATCAGCTTCGTAAGCCTTTCCATCCTCTCCGCATATCCGGTAACGGTCGGCAAAACACCAAGCGCTGATCTTGCGCTTTCCAGCACTCCGGTGGCCAAATTCGTTCCCGCATTCAGACTGGATCCGCCAAGCGCATGAAATACCGCGCCGCTGACAGCAGCATTGGCCACATAGCCTATAAGCGATCCACCGAGGAACTCGCTTTTTTGTTTGATGTTATCCAGTTTTCCATCCAGTTCAATACGTTTCAGGGCAATGATTATTCCATTCAAAGCCCCGTTATGTACTGCAATGATTGAATGCACATTGCCAGCCATCTGCTGACTCCCCCTTATTCAGTTAGTCAGTTTTGTAAGCGCTGTTTTTATATCTGTCAGAATCGGAATATACTGGTTAGATTCCCTCTGCGCCCGATTGATCTCGTCCTGGATGTCATCATGGTATTCATCCATCCGGTTATACGTCTTTTTCACCCGTTCGGTAATCTGGCCCATATCCTTGTTGAATTTCTTTTTCAGGTCGCCCTTCCATACTCCGTGCTTTTCAACCAGTTTTTCCCCTTCATCCAGGCTCCGGTAATCCTTGATGGTGCTTTTCGGGCTTTTCAGGGAATTGTAGGCCTTCTGCAGTCGGTCTCTTTTACCTCCGGCATTGTTCTGCTTCCTCAAAACACCGCTCATTAAGTTCTCAAGGGCATCACGAGACCATCCTTCATATGACGCCATATGTATTCATCCCCTATCTGTTTTCAAATCGCGATATCAGTACTCAATTCCGTGGTACCATATCCATTCAAAATACCAGGTATTCTGAATCCAGATGCTTTTAAACATCCGAAGCAGCAAACCCATGTGAATCAGCTATAAACACAAGCGCCTTTCATCGTTTAATTTCTTCTCAGATACAGGATATTGTTCCGGCATCTGAAGAGAAGCAATCCTGCATCATCCGGGTTGTATCTGAAAAGCCATCCCGGAACAGTGGCAGCTGCTGCTTCATATGACAGAATAACCAATGACCAGAAATTGAATGCCTGCTAATTCTTTCCTTTTCAGGATTTTTTTCACTTTTGACAGAAACCAATGCAGAATCAATGGCTCACGATCTGCTTATCATTATGAATTTATCATTTTTCATTTCAAATGTCAATGTTGTGGGCAGGCTTGCCAACGGACAGCTTTTACCAGCCGTCCGGAACCCTCTGTCGTAAGTCTATGCAATCATTAGTTATACTTAGACAGTCGCTATGCAGCAAATGAAAAAACACCTGCAGAAAAAGCAGTGTCTGCTGGAGTTGTTAAGAAGACACTACCTGACAATTGAGCCCCGGAAACAGAATAATTAATGGCCGGAGAATCATCTCCGGCCATCAATATAATTGAACTGTTTCCCGACATTTTTCCTTCGATGTCAGGAAAATCAGGTCCGGTCTGCCTCTTCGAAGTTCCGGGCGATCGTCTCCAGGTTGGCAGCCAGGGTGGCCATCAGCTCAGGAATGCTCTTCGTCAGGGTGGGTTCATGTTCTGCCCAGGCAGACAGGTACTTGTTCTTCGCTTCGCCTTCCCACTGGTCGGTCACAGCGGTAATGTTGCTCTTGATCCGGTTTGCCAGGTCAGACGCTTCATTTCCGTTCGCCTTGATCTTCGCAGCATAATCACGAAGTGCATCCGGGCTCAGTTTGATACTTGCCATTGTTCTTACCTCCCAATATTTGTTTATCATTAACCTCACTATACCGAGGCCAATTCCGAATTAGTATTCAACGCCTTTTTTCATAAAATATCATGGCGTCCCTGTTTTGTCAACCGAATTCATTCCTTTTCCCGGAGAAGGGCACCGACTGCCCGCTCATTCTCCCAGTGCTTTCCACTCTTCCGGGGAAATCCGTTTCAGTCCCGGGTTCTCGGCAATATATTTCTCCAGATTGTCATCCACAATGTCGCTTTCCTCATCCATATAACCGTAGGACACTACCTTGGATACTCCATCTCCGTTAAAATAAATTACCTGGTCCCCGGTCAGGCCCTGGGGAAACAGTACTGCAGAGTAATCAAAGAAGTACGTCTCCTCACCGCGTTTGACATTCAGGCCGCGGCCGATGATCATGACCTTCTGAACGCCGCCATCCAGCAGTACGATACTTCCCAGGGGTAAAAACTTTGCCTGTTTCATGTTTCATCTCTCCTTATCAATTGTTGCAATATCAAATAATGTATCATCATCCTGCTCCCCGCAGGAACGATTCATTGCTTCCAGGAATATATCCATTCCTGTGCAGATGTACTGGAACTCATCAATCGCGTCATAAAATGAACAGCAAATGATCTGGGAATCTT
Organism: Clostridiales bacterium; assembly: GCA_017569285.1. Classification (NCBI taxonomy): domain Bacteria; kingdom Bacillati; phylum Bacillota; class Clostridia; order Eubacteriales; species Clostridiales bacterium. The sequence continues at coordinate 1,785,792 of CP069419.1, read as the reverse complement.
TATGGAAATAGAATATTCCGCATACAGGATTTGATGCAAACGGAATCAGTCCCGCAGAGAGGTATTGATCCTCCTCTGCAAGTTGAATCTGGTCTTCCAGGTCAAGCGATCCCTTATTCACAGGAATAATTTCCGTAACCAGGATCGTCTGGTCATCCCGTTTCATGCGGCAGGTCTGGATATCGCACCCATTCAGCAGCAGATAATAATCCCGCAATACCTGTGGAAACCTGAAATTATACCTTTTCTCCAGGTTGTCCAGATCCGTTGCATCAATCGGAATCAAGCCGTGAAGCGGTTTTTTGATAAATTCATATTTCAACTGTCTCACCTCCGCCTGGCATTTCACAGGCTCATATCATACCGCGCAGGACGCTCTCCGCTTGAATACTTTTCCTCCTGGATTTCATCCGGCCGGAGATTGTTCCGGATCGATTTTGCTCCACTCCTCTTCATGCTGTCCGCGCTCGAATCTTCCTGATATTTCTCTGCCATTCCTTCTGACCAGCCGTTCTTGCTTGCAATGTCAGCCTGGTCCCGGCCGCCGGCATGATGGATATGGCCATGTGAATCCTGTGTGACCAGTTCTCCTGTCAGTTCTCCCGTCCTGACATCAAAATCTCCCCGATGGTGCATGGTTACGCGGGTTTCAACGCCGGTTTCCGGATTCCGGATATAGATATTCCCGCTTTCCCTGTCAATATAGGAATTATGCTCATCCAGTTTTCCACTCTCGACCATCGCGTCGTACATTCTGCAGTTGTCTTCAATACGGTCCGCCGCTTTATCCCCCGTATTTGCGGGTTTGAATTTCACAGTCAGTTTTTCACCATTCTCATTTTTATGGATAATATTATTGGAGCGCAGGTTCACTTCCGTTTCCGAGCCGTCTTTGTTAATCCTGGTTACTCTTCCTGTCTCCTCATCCAGTTTATATTGATTTTTGTCAATCAGCCCCTTCTCTTCCATCTCATGGTAGAGTTGGGTATTTTTCTCGCCCTGATCCGTTGAATGATAATCCGGCTGGATCTCTACCATCTGATTCGTATTGGGATCCTTTGCCCAGATTTTTCCGGTCTTGTCATCATAGACAGCGCTTTCATCCAGATAGCCATTCTCCTGCAGGCGCTTAAAGGTTTCTTCATTCTTGTATTTCTTGCTGCTGATCTTCCCTGCGTCTTCAACCAAATATACTTCCTCGCCATCCTCAAAGACGGGTTCCCCGATTGCTTCCCCCTCTTTAACGCCAATCATGCCTTTTTTTCTGGCACGTTCTTCAACGCCTTCCTTTGGCTGCTTTGCCCTGACCTCATCATTGGTCTTTTTCTGCAGCTGGTCCATCTTCCAGTCTTTATAGCCAAGTCCGATTTCTGTCGCAGCGCCGGCGCCGAAGTCAATCATGAGATCCCTGGGATTCGTTGAAGTTCTCCACGCTTCTCCCATGTCCCCCGTACTCAGATATGCGGAAGAAAACCGGCCGGCAACCCCGGAAGTCAGATCGCTTACACCGCCGGCTACGCCATCCTTAAACGCACGCTCCAGCAGGGAATCGTCCATGCTCCTCGGCGCGATTCCTTTCATCAGGTCCTTGGTTGCCGTAGACGTAATGCCGCTTACAGATCCTGAGACAAAATTGGTGCCCAGCTTCTTGGGATCAAAAACCTGATCCAGGTGTTCAAGCGGATTTTCTCCATTGCCGATCATTTCTATTGTATCAGCGGCAATGCCTGAAAGGACTTTTTTACCGCCTCCGACAACTCCCTGAATCGCAAGTTTGCCCAATTCGCTTGTTACGCCTTTTGTCAGTTGTTTCCCGATTTCCCCGGCGCCGCATCCGATTGCGGAAGTAACTGCACCTGTTGCGCCGCCGACCGCAGCGTCCTTGAATACTGTTCCCCAATTCGGTTTCCCGGGACATGCCGGCGTACCGACCGTCTGATCCCAGTAGCTGTTCCATCCTGCCGAAACAGCCCCGGTAATTGCACCGGTCGCTACCATAACAAGAGGTGCCGCAGCTCCTCCTGTCGCAACTGTAACCGCTACAGAAGCAACCACGCAAAGAACCTGCATGAAGAATTTCGCTTTATTGGCTTCTTCCAGGCGTTTTTCGTAAAGCGCCTGAAGCATTTCGCCCTTTGATTCCTGGGCGATCCGAATCTGCTCTTCGTTGGCCTCGATTTCGTCATACAGTTCATTGTATGTTCTGACCATTTCCCGGTAAGCCTGGTTTTGCATCATCGCTTCCGGGGTGTATTTGGATATATCCTGGTTAATCTGATCCTGCAGCATTGCGATAACCGCTTTTATCGAACCCTGCAGCTTTTCAATCGCTTCTCCCGCGTATTTGGCTTCCATGGCTTTGATATCATCATTGATATCAGAAACCCTGGTATAAAGCTTCCTCAGTTCCTTTTCAAACTGTTCTGTTGTCTCATAGGGGATATGCTCAATATGGCGGATCGAATTCAATGCTTGCCGGACACTGTAATCCATATCCTGTACCGGGCCCCTGCGACTGGCAAGCCCTTCGGAAAAGCCTTCCATTTCAGTTTCCCGGACCAAAGCTTCTTCGGTTCCGTCTCCGCCGTCAATCTGTAGGAACGCGTTATTATAGCAGGCGATTGCCGCATCCAGATCGTATACATTTGTTTTCAGATCATTTATAATCATGGGATAGATGTCTTTGAGATAATTTTTGATATTGGTTGCACCTTTTCCCGTGATATTTTTGCTCTCAGAAAACTTCTGGGCTCTTTCCAGTATAATATCCAGCCCGTCATCCCATACCGGTTTCTGGGCATTCATCTCATATATCAATGACTGTAACGCTTTATGATCAAACAGATAACCCAATCCCGTCAGCCTCCTCGCTGCAATCCGGTATACGCAGGGGTATCAATCCGGTATGTACAAACTGTTATTTACTGCTCTCAGCGTCTGCTTCCTCAATCCGGTTCGCCAGTTCCATTATTCTGTCGCTGTTCCGTTCAATCAGCTGCTGCAGCAGTTCCATCGCTCTCTGCAAATCCCGTCCGCATTCGACCAGGGCACGGCCGGCTTCCATCCCGCCCAGCCCGTCACCAGTCAGCTGACAGCCATCTCCTACGAGCGTGGAACCTCCCGCGCGGAAAACAGACATCTCCAGGATTAATGAAATCTTGTTAAGGAAAATCATATCAGACAGACTCATAATATAGCCTTCCTTTCGGTTCTGTTAATTCCACAGGTTTTCCAGCCATGTCTTTGCGCTGTTCCAGAGGTTTTTGGCAGTACCCCATATTCCTTCCTGGCTGTTGATCTGGCTCTGGATGTCATTAATTGCCCAGTTCAGTTTATCCAGCGCTTTATTGATTGGCTGATTGCTGTGCCGGACATAAAAGTCACAGAATTTCACAGCATCACCTTTATAGACCTTGTCATACTGGACGCCTTTCCACTGTTTGATTGTTTTCATATCCGAATTGTTGACATAAGACATCATTCTCTGAAAATTGGAGTTTTCCCTTACGAGGACTGCTTTGGCTTTTTCCAGCTGGGCTTTTTGCGCACGTAAATCCCGGATCCTGTTTTCAGCATCTATCATCCGTTCATACTGGTAATCCCGTTCTCTTTTCTTCGCGTTGATTTCACTGTCAGAAGGCTCATATTTATTGTTGTCCGCCAATGCCCTTCATTCCTTTCCGCCGGTATTCATTCCCGTCATCTGATTATCCGGCATCCGTGTACAATAAAGCCGATATAGTGGAACATAAAGAGACAAAAGAAAAACCTGTTCTGAAACTCTAAAAATTATCTTACTACACAACGTATTGAGCGTCAAGCAATCAATCTTTGGAAACAGTTCATTGGACAGAACTAATGCTTAAGCTTTTTTGTCTTTAGAAATGACAATTCCCTTATGCGGGGATCATTCCGGATCAGCACACAGACAGGCTTCCGAAAAAAGATTTCATTTCCTCCGTTTTTCTTTTATAATGACAGTGTTATGTATTTCATCCGGTTACCTTTCATGGCCGGATGAATTATCTGAAAAGGATTGATTGTTTATGGAACGAACCCTGAAAATCCTCGCGTCCCTGTTCTGGATCATCGGCCTGGTCGTCTCCATCGTCGGGCTGAACATCAAGACCGATACCGGCCGCTGGATGTCTGTCGCCGGTAACATCACCTTCCTGGTCGGCCTGGCGCTGCAGGGTGTGGTGTGGGCGCTGGCGGCCCGCAGCAAAAAAAGCCCTGCCGAAGCAGGGCCTAAGGACGAGGAAACCAAATAACCGTTATTCGAAAACGATGAATTCCTTTTTCAGGTAGCAGCTGTGGCCTTCCACCTCCACCTGTGCCCAGTCCCCTTCAATCCCGAGGACTGTGACCGGTGTTCCGATTTTGTATTCCTCCTGCTGCTTGCCGTTGGGTTTGTTGCGTACATGCACCGTGACCGTTCCCTTGGTCTTGCCGGCCCGGGTGGCAATCACGCCGGCCTGGTACTCCTGCTTCCCGTTGGCATAGAAGGTGAGGTAGTTGGTGGCGACATAGCCCCGGATACCCTTGTAGTCCACAAAGGTCCAGCGCTTGCCGGTGGCGAGGACCCGCAGGATCTGGCCTGTCGGGATCTTGTCCATCACGAGGCTCTTGCTGTCCTTCTTGGAGTGCAGCTTCGCGTTGCCGCTCTGCTTGACGACCGCGATCACCTTGTCCTCCGGCGCCTCGGTCTCCCACCGCAGGGAGGTCGTGTCCACCAGGATGTTCTGCCCGTTCAGGCTGATCATACTGCGGCCCAGGCCGATGTACGCCACGGGAACCTCAATCTCGCTGCCTTCCGCATCGGTATAGAACGTCGGCGTATAGGAGCCGTTGACAGAAGCGGCCTTGGCCATGCCGGAAAACCAGCCCTGCTCATGCTCGGCCGCACGCTGCTCATCCGTTTTCACCGTCATCACCTGGCCGGACTCCAGCGTGATGCTGCCGTCCGGATTCTGGATGATATCCTTCTCATTGGTGATGATCGTCATGCTGCCGTCCGAATTCCGGACCGTCTTGGTCGCAGCGTCCTCATCGATAATGGATACCGTCTGCCCGTCCTTGGTGGTATAGGTTCCCTTGTTGTAATCCCATACGCCGCCGTCGTCGTCGTATTCCACGCCGCCGCTGGCCAGGGCGCTGACGCCCAGGCAAAGTGCCAGTACGAATACCAGGATCCCGGTACGCTTCATGCTTCGCTCTCCTTCTCCAATGCCCGTCCTCCGGCAGTGCTTCCGGAAACAAAAACCCGGAAATCCACCCGGACATTCCACGAACATTGTGCCATATATCGTCCGTCTTGTCAATGAAATTGTAACAATTCCGCAACATATAGGAGGATGCCCATGAAAATCTCCAAGCAGGACGCCCTGAACTGGTTCCGCTTTTTCGCCGAACTTCCGCCGGAGGAGCCCCTCGGCTGCCGCCAGACGGAAATCGCCCTGGCGGTGTTCAGCCAGATTGAAACCGCGGTGGATGCCCGGCGGCTGGAAACCCTGAAATCCATTCCCGGCCTGAAGGCCGTCCTTCCCGGTCATCCGGAAGGCATCCCGTGGGATCCGTCCCTGCCGGCGTGCACCCTGTATGTGGGCGACGCCGGCCGTTTCCCGGCCGGCTGCCGCAGCTGCCTGCTGGGCACCGGGCTTTCCGCCGTGCGCAAGACCAACCGCTGCAACGCGGCCTGCCCCTTCTGCTATGACTACGGCTGCCTGGACGCCATCCCGCCCATCGGGGAAGGCCTGTGGGAAATCGGCGGCGGCCGCTACCGGGAGGAGGACCTGCCGCTGCTCTTCTCCCTGCAGAAGAAGCCCACCGGCGTTGCGTACGTCTACCTGGAGCCCTTCATGGAAATCGAGAAGTACTACGGCGTCATCCGCCGCTTCCATGAGGCCGGCATCCACCAGCACATGTACACCAATGGTCTCAACGCCAACACGGAGAACCTGAAGGCCCTGGGCGAAGCCGGCCTGGACGAGCTCCGTTTCAATCTCGGCGCTTCCAACTGCAATGACAGAGTCATCGACGCCATGGCGGAAGCGAAAAAGTATATCCCGCAGGTCGGCATCGAAACCCCGATGACCCGGGAGTTCAAAGAGCAGTTCGCGAAGAAAAAACAAAAGATCCTCGCCACGGGGATCGACTTTATGAACTGCGCCGAGCTCCACCTGAACGAAAACAACCTCGGCAACTACTTCGGCGAAAACATGTATTACTGCCGCATGGGCTACATGAGCCCCGTGTTCTCCCGGGACATCTCCCTGGAGATGCTGAAGGCCGCCGCCGAAGAGCAGTGGCCCATCGCCGTGCACGACTGCTCCAACCACACGAAGTTTGCCCGGGACCTGAACCTCCGGGCCAAGGAAGGGGGATGGTTCGGCCAGAGCAGCTACGGCCCCGAATTCGATTCCATCCCCTATGAAGCGTTCCTCCCTGTCCTGGAGGATCCGGATTTCACCTTTGTGGAGGAGGAACCCCTTCCCCCGGGCTACCGTCCCGGCGATATCGTGCTGTAATACAACTCCAGCAAAAACAAGAACCCGCTTCCAAACGGAAGCGGGTTCTTCATTCCTTATTCCTTTCCCGTTTCTTCGGGACCGGGTGTCTTTTTCACGTCCTCCAGCGCCACCCAGGTGTGGCACTCGTTGCCCCGGAAGGTGAAGTCCACCCGGGCGCGTTCCTTCCGGTAATCGATCCGGGTGACTTTTCCCCGGTTTCCGGCGAACAGCGGATCGTCCAGCGTAACATCCTCGCCGATCTTCACCATGCGCATCCCGCCGACGATGCCGTCCTTTTCCAGCAGCTCCAGGGCAAACTCCCGGTCGGAGCCCTGCAGCTCGTAGTTTTCATCCGCCTGCCCGACCTTCCGGATCACCCCGTCGATTCCGAAGAACACGGAATAGTCCGTCAGCGGCTCCTCGGAAAACGCAAACACGTATCCCGGCAGGAAATCCGCGTACTTCCGGATATTCTCGCCCTTCACGCGCTGCCGCTGCAGGATGCGGGGCGAAAACGCCCGCGCCATTCCCTTCACTTCCAGTACCCGGGCAATCTTCTCACACCGCTGCGTCCGGCAGAACAGGCAGTATGCATACAGGTCAGAAGCCATGGCCGCCGCCTCCGCCGCCGCCACCACCGCCTCCGCCGCCACCGCCGGAGCCGCCGCCGGAAGAGGAAGAGTGATGGACTGTGCGCGTCAGTTTTTTCGCGACCACCGCCGTACCGGCCCCAGCCGCCATCACCGTGATGATGCCCGGGAGGCTGATCTCGGTTTCCTTTTCCATCCGCGCGTAAATCAGCAGGTACGCCAGCAGGATCGCGACCGCCACCGCCACCAGCGCGTTGGTCGCGTAGCGCATGGGCGAAGCCACCTCAAAGCCTTCCAGCGTCTGCCGGATCTGCCGGAATGTTTCCTTCGCGCAGTCCGCATACTGGCCGCGGGTGGCCAGCTTATACACATTGTCCGTAATGGTGTTCGCCTTGGCGGTTGATACCACCCGGTGGATCCGTTCAGATGAGTAGATTTCCATCCACCGCTGGTTCATGTCAATCACAAACACCGTAAAATCCGCATTCCCGAACTGCTTTCTTCCCCAGGCCTTCGCCTGTTCCTGCGCGCTCATGTCGGTATGCCGGCTGGTCGTATAAAGACCCGCGTTGCAGTACTGCGCCACGGTTTCCATCTCCGTGCGCACTTCCGCCTCTTCCGCCTCGCTCAGCAGGTTGGCGGAGTCCTCAATCACCACCTGCCAGGCCGTTTCGTCCGCCGCGGCGAAGGAAACGGAGGCCAGCGCCAGCAGGACAGCCAGCAGAATCGCAAATCCCTTACGCAAGGTCCTCACCTCCCGTATGGCTTGTAAACTGCGGAAGCGGGTTCGAGCAGCTGCGGTTATAGACCCGCAGCAAATCGATGCATTCCCAGATGACCGCCGCCATGATTCCCACCGTGACCAGGTAATACGCCCGGTCATCGCTGTGGAACGGATCCAGGATCAGCAGCACGCACCCAATGGCCATCGCGATCAGCGCCGCGATGCTGCCCCAGGGCAGCGAGCTCCGTTTCTTCCCGCTTCCCAGCGTCACCGCCGCCATCGCGGCGGTCAGCACAAGCGCCGCAATCTTATACACTTTGATGTTCCCGATGCTGCTCATCAGGTACATGCCGACCGCCAGCGCGACGCCCGCCCCGATGACCCCCAGGGAACCCAGCGTAGCGTACATCGATCCGTTCTCGGCCTTTTTCGCCAGCTTCGTGGTCTGCTTCACCTGCTCCAGGATATCATCCACTTTCTTCCCGGCGGCTTCCTTCCGGTTCTCCCGGTTAAACACCGTCCTCCGGCGCCCGTTCACCGCGAACTGCGCGCCCACCGCCAGCAGCATAGCAACCACCATGGCCATTTCCGGCCGCAGCGTCAGGAACATATTGAAGATCACAAACAGCAGCACTGCCAGCACCGCGGTCACCAGGGCGAACCGCGGGATGTCCAGCGGCCGGTCCGCCCACATATCCCCGGTAACGCCGTTCTGCACCGCGTACAGCACACGGCCCTTGCTCTTCATGCTCATGAACCATACCGGTACCAGCGTATCCCCGGTGTACTCCGCCTTGGCCAGCTTCAGCAGCTGCTTCTGACTGGCCGTCGGCTGGTAGGTCAGGCCGTCGTTCAGGTCAGCCATGGTATCCTCCAGGCCTTTCCGGACCGCCTCGCTCCGGGCATAGGGAATATACGCGTTCGGAGAAGTGTCCGCCACATCCGCGTAGAACCCGCTCAGGTAGGCCGGGGAGAAGGGCATGAAGTCCTTCTGCTCCACATGTGAAATCTTCTCGGAAAGCTCATCCGGCATTTCCTTGGACGCGTCATGCAGGATGCCCTCGTACTGGTGGTTCAGCTCCACTTCCGTCTTGTAGTAATACGTCGTGTTGCCTTTGGTTTCATTCCCCTCCAGCTCGACTGTGCCTTTGACCCAGGCATTGTAGGTATGGTACGGCACATAGATTCCCCGGAAGCTTTCCGGTTTGATGTCCCGCTTCAGCGTATGGTCCACGCAGAAGCTGTGCTTCAGCATATCCTGGTACTTTTCAAAGCACTGCTCCCGCGTGATCTGGAACGGCGCCACCTTTTCCGGTGCCTCAACCTCTGTTTTCTTTTTCTGCTCGAGCATCACGGACGATCCGCAGTAGCTGCAGAACGCCGCGGCCGCGGCGTTCACTGCATGGATCTGCGCCCCGCAGGTCGGGCACGAAAGCACATCCGCGGAAAAGCTGCTTCCCGCCTGCCGGGCCTCCAGCTCATCCGCCTCAATAATCGACATCGTCCGCTCGCACCGCCCGCACTTCAGCTGCTGGCCCGCGATATCGAACGTCATCTGCGACCCGCATCCCGGACAACTGTACATTCCTGTTCCTCCTGATTCTCTAAAATTCCGGTTGATTTATCGTTCTCCATTACCTAGATAAAGACCTTTCTGTATTCACACTGTAATTAGATTCTTCTGCAAAAGGAAATCAATTATATTGCAGTGAATAATCCCCTTTTCGTCTGTCATGATTCCGGGAATATCAGACCGAATCATGATTTTCCGGAAGAAGTCGGCAGGAAGCCGAAGAGAATCTTCTTCCGCCGTCTCTTTTTTACCTTCAGGAATCTGCCATGCAGACTGGATATACATCCGCCCATTCCCGCTGTTGACTACAAAATCAATTTCCTTTTGTTTGTTTTGTCCGTTTCTGCGGTCGGTTACCACTCCGACATCCACAGCATATCCGCGGCGCAGAAGCTCGATATAAATGAGGTTCTCCATCATATGGCCGGGATCAATCTGCCGGAAACTCAGGCGGGCATTCCGAAGGCCCACATCTGTGAAATAATACTTATTCGGAAAATCAAAGTATGATTTCCCTTTTATGTCATAACGTTTCGCTTCATAAATCAGGAAAGCTTCTTTCATATATCCGAGATAAGCGCTGATGGTATTGGAACTGATGTTTGCATGCCGCATACTGTTCAGCGAATTGGTAATATTCGTTGGATTGGTCAGGGAACTGATGGACGACCCCAGAAAATCCAGCATATCTTCCAGCACATCCCGGCGTTCGATCCCATTGTGCTCAATGATATCCTTTACATAGACTTCCCGAAACAGGGAAGCAAGATAATCCTGCTGCTGCCTGTCCGTTTTCAAGTTCAGCAGATAAGGCATTCCGCCATAAACCAGATAATGATCAAAATTATCGCGCCGGTCTCCACCGACGGCCTGATGATACTCCGCAAAGGAAAGCGGCCAGACATAAACAATAGATGCCCTGCCCCTGAATTGTGTGGCAATATCGCTTGACAGCATTTTCGAATTGCTGCCGGTCACATATACATCCAGGTTCGGATAGCCCTTCAGTTCGTTAAGCATATCATAGATTGTTATTTCATAGCCCGGATTGTCCGGATCTTCTACCGGATATGCAAACTGAACCTCATCGATGAACAGATAGAATTGTTCTTTTGTTCCCTGAAGCCGGATACTGATTGCATCAGCCAATGTGATGGGATTCCTGTACTTTGCGTCTTTACGCTGGTCCAGTTCAATCTGGATGATATGATCTTCCGGAACACCTGTTGTCAACAGATATTGATGGAACAAATCAAATAAAAGCACAGATTTACCACATCTGCGAATGCCGGTAATTACTTTTACCTGGCCATCCCACATATAATCCTTCAGTCGTTCAAGATACTGATCCCGGGAAACCATGAAAATCACCCCATTGAGCAATCACGACGATAGCGTCGCAACTTTTCAATGACATCATACACTCCATGATGATTTGTGTCAACCGCCAAATTGAGCAGTAACGACGTTAGCGATGAATATTTGCAATATTGTCAATGAGATCTTTTTCTAATGAGTGGGAGCCAATTGGGAATATTAAGAGATATTAAATTGCAGAAATTACTGAAAGCCCCTTTGAATCACTTTAATTTCTTCAGGATATACCGCTTCGTAATGTAATTCCACACCATTACGATCAGCGTTGCCAGAACCTTGTTCACCATATACATGGTCACCGTAAACGAGAATACCGTAAAGACCACGGTGTCCTCCCCGAAGATGACCCGGAACAGCCACATCAGGCCTTCATTCAGGAACAGCCCCATGACGCTGGAAACAAAAAACGCAATCCGCGCCCTGTTTCCCTGCTTACCGGCATCCGGGAACACCCATTTCACACAGAACAGGTAGTTCACGATCACCGATACCGTAAAGGCAATCGGTGTGGCCACCAGCGTATCCAGCCCGCAGGTATCCCGCAGCAGCACCAGCAGGGCAAACTCGATCAGGAAGCATACCCCGCCGGACACCGCAAACCGGATGATCTCCTTCATTTTCTGGTTCATCAGATCAATGTCCTGTCTTTTTGTGTTTCCCCATAATCTCCTGCATCCGTTCCCGGATCATTTCAGAGGATTTCTCCACGCTCAGGTATTCCCGGATATATTCCTGTCCGGCCCGGGCCATCTGCTTCCTGTAAGCCGCGTCATCCTTCAGCTTTTTAAGGTATTCCGCCGCCTGGTGTACATCCGCGTCCGCCCATGTCAGGCCGGTGTTGTCAAACTGATACGCATCGCCGACCGGCACCATATCATATCCCACCATGCATGCGGCATCTTCCGGCATAAACTCCGTGTTCGCGGACCAGTTAGTTGCCACTACGGGAACGCCCAGGTTCATGGCCTCCGCCATCACCAGGCCGAATCCTTCGCTGCGGTGCAGGCTGATATACACATCGCACAGCTGAATCAGCCGGTTCATCTGCTTCCGGTCCAGCCGTTCCGTCATCAGGATATAGCTGTTCGGGTTGCCGGCAACCTCCCGGATATGGGCGATCTCTTCTTCCTTCGGATTGTTGATCTTGATCACCATCCGGGCATCTCCCGGTTTATCGCCGAAGGCTTCCCGGAATGCCCGGATCGCAGCGTCCGGATTTTTCCTGGAAGCATAGCTGTTGGAGTCATAAGCCAGCAGTACCAGGAATGTGTCATCCGGCAGATGGAAACCCTCGCGCGAAAGCGGTACTGTCGGGGTCAGGATGCCGTACGGAATCCGGTAAACCGGTTTCTGGGTCACCTTCCGGATCGCCTTTGCCACAAACTCCGACGGTGCCCAGACTTCATCCACCTGTTCAAATATCGGCAGCCAGTGGTCGGGAACCCGCTCCAACTCCCACAGGAATACACCGATGTTGTAATGGCGGTCAAAGTGGCTCCTGGGGAACATCCCCACCGCTTCCATCCACTGGTCAGGATTGATGTGGATGATATTGACCGCGTACTTGTTGTCATCCGTAAGCCGGTCGTCAAACGAAGTGTCTTTTTGCGGAAGCCATCCGAGGAAGTCCGTGTTCACGAAACAATGCGGAATGCCCGCCTGTTCAATCGCGTTCGCATACAGCTTTACGCCTTGCGCCAATCCGTTCTCCGCCCGGAAGAACCCATACAGGTTGATCCCCTCCGGAAACTCCCCGGCTTTATAGGGAGCCGGCTTTCCGGTTTTCGAGGACAGCACTTTCAGAATGCTCCGGCTTAATGCGTGTTTCAGTTTTTCCGGCAGAATTCTTTTATACCAATGATCCCGAAAGGAATAATTGCGTATTCTGGTTTTCAGCCGGTTTATCACCGTTCCGAAATCCATTTTTTCATCGCCTCCGCGCTCTTAAGAAGAAAACCGTTCAATGTATTCCAGGTATTTGTTCACAATCACATCCCAGACAAAGTGGCTGCGAACATATTCCCCGCCGTTTTTCCCCATCTGGTTTCCGACCTCCGGATGGGACAGCAGGTACCGGATGCACTCCTCAAACTCACCATAGCTCTCATAGTAAAGCCCGCCGTTTGCCTGCTGCACAAAATCCTTTGTCACAGCGCACTGCCCGTTCACCAGGACCGGCCGGCCGGCCAGCCAGCTTTCCATAATCACAATGCTGAAGCTCTCCATCTGGCTGGGATTGCAGAACATCTCCGCCGCGGCGTACGCGTCATACTTGTCCTGGATATCCACAAATCCCAGGTCGATAATGCTTTCGTTATACGGAATGTCGATATCCCCGCCGCCGATCAGGATCAGCTTCATATCGTTATCATTCCGCCGTTTGTAGGTAATGAAATTGCGGATCAGCACGTCCACCCGTTTTCCGGCATCCTTCCGGCCGGCATACAGGATGAACGGGGAACTGATCCCGAATTTCTGCCGGAAACGCTCCCCGTCTCCTTTCCAGGAGGCGTCCATTCCCAGGCCGAAGGTGACAAAGCTGTCCCCCTTCACGCCATACAGCCGTTCCGCCAGCAACCGCTCGGGTTCCGCGTTGAAGATCATGCCCTTCACTTTGGAGAACGCCTCACGGAAGCATTCCATATATGCGTACCGCTCATCATGCAGGCAGGGAATCAGGATGGATTTTTCCGGATGAAGCTGGCATCCGTAATATACCGGGCCAAACATGTACGGGATAAAGAAGAACAGTCCGTATTCATCGCCATGGTCCCGGATGTAGTCCATCAGGTCCGGGCTGTTGATCATTTCCTCACAGAACGTCTTCTCTTCCTTCGGGGTCAGCGCGATATCATTCATCAGTTTCAGGTTTACCCGGTCAAACGCCTGGACATCCCGCTGCCGGACCCGGAAGCGGCGGACCGCGATGCCGTACTCTTCCGTCAGTCCAGGTTCGTGGAAGTCCCGGTTCCAGTCATCCTGGAAACTCTTTACGCAGGTGGTCAGCACTTCCAGGCTGACTCCGGCATCCGCCAGGTGATGGACAACACCCCGGAGCTCCGCTTCCGCGCCGCCGCCGATTTTTTCTCCATACCACGGAATAATAAATCCGATTTTCTTTCCGCCCCGGCTTTCCGCTTTTCGCTCCGGTACCGCAGCCGGCGTTTCGTTTTCCGGGATTTCGGCCGGCTGAACGCCTTCGCCGGTCTGGGAGCCGATTGCCTTCCCCATCAGTTCCAGGAACAGATGACCGACCTTCTCCGCCTGCAGGCTGTCCAGGATTTCCTTCTGTCCCGCGGCTACCGAAGCCTTCAGCTGCTCATCATGAATAACTTTGTCAATCGCGGCAGCCGCTACGGCCGGATCCCGGCTGTCCAGCAGCACTCCGCCCTTGCCCAGGGTATAGGGAATTGCCGTGCAGTTATAGGCAACGATTGGTTTGCCAAAGTACATCGCTTCGATCAGCGGGACGCAGAATCCCTCATGATCGCTCATGCACACAAACGCATCCGCCAGGTGGTAATACGCCAGGATCTCATCAAAGCGGATATGCCCCGGGAAGATTACCCGGTCTCCGATCCCCAGCACTTCCGCGTACTGTTTCAGGCGCTGCTCATAGCTTTCAAATCCGCCCGCGTTGCCCACCAGGAACAGCCTGGTTTTCGGATTGTAATCTTTCTGGTAGCTGTAGAAAGCCCGGATCACATCCTCCTGCCTTTTGTTTGGGGATATCCGGCCCACGAACAGCAGGTTGGTCCATTCGTCACTTTTATACTTCCGGATAGTTCCCGGATTCGGCTGCTGATCATAATCCGCAAAGGGAATCAGGATGGGGCAGACGTCGATCGGGCATTTATATCCCATCTCCCGCAGGTTCTGCTTGTTGTATTCGGAATCGGCAATGCAGTATTCCACCTTGTCCGCCAGGAACCGGATTCCGGCATAGCCGAATTCCATATTCTTTTCCGCTTCTGTGTTATAGCCATGGAAATAGGACGGCGGCGTAATATTGTGGTAAATCATGATCTTGTGTCCGCCGTATTTGGGCAGGTCATAATTGATCTGCGTTCCGGTGGACGCATGGTAAACCAGCACGTCATCCGCACCCAGTTCCGGCATGGCGGTCAGCTCTTTCGCCGTTCCGGCCGGAAGGCGCGCGTCAATCGCTTCCGCGTAAAGCTCCGTGTCATATCCCGCTTTTTTCAGCAGGCTTTTAATCGCCCGGGCATCATTGCTGACCGCGTCCCCAAATGCGACCACCGGAATCAACTGTATTACTTTCATGGTTGGCCATTCCTTCCGTGTAAGATCCTGTCTGCCTTATTTTCTTTCCAGCTTTTCCAGCCTTGCCTCCAGCAGCCGGATCTGTTCCTGCTGCCGGTCCACTTCCGCAGCGGTCTCTTCAATCCCGGCCCGCAGGTTTCCGTTGGTTTCCGTAACGCGCTGGGCCAGCGGGAACAGCACGCAGCGGGCAATTTTACTCATCAGCCGTTTATAAATCCGGAAAGGAAGCCTTTTCTCCGTAATCGGGTATACCCACGGAACCAGCCAGCTTCCGATCCGCCGCAGCACACGATCCTTCAGCGGGCCTTCCCCGCCTGCGGGAGCAGGCGAAGCCGCAGTTTCCGCCGCCGGCATGGGAATCTCATCAAAAGAAAGGATCGATTCATATTCACCGTGTTCCCGGACCCGTTCCCGGATTTCATCCATGATTTTCTCAGTATCCACCGTGATGGTATTCTCTTCTGTCATGTTTCCTCTTCCCCTTTTCCGCATGTACCCGGCAGGGTCGATAAGAACAGCCTGCCCGAACCCGGAGCCTGTGTTACCCGGATGGATTCATATCCGCTTTCATACGGGAAGGTAACCGCCATTTCCCCTGTACCGGTAAATGGGATGTCCTTTTCAAATCCTTTCCCGTCGGAAATATGCACCGCCGCGCTTTCTCCGCCTTCCACCCCGTACAGGAACCTCCATTCGGCACAGCCCAGGAGGATCGTTCCGGTCTCTTTTTCCAGCCAGTAACCCGGCTGCACAATTCCGGGAAACATCGCTTTTTCTGACCAGCCGTCCGTGAACAGCACACCCCGGTTCCGGGCCAGTGCCCGGATCACCGCCGCGCCGGGACCTTCCCCGGCCTCCTGCCCGGCCAGTGTTCCGATCTGCTTTGCCGGAACCCCGCCGAAAATCGTATTGGCCGGTACTTCCGTCCCCGGAACGACAACCGCCCCGGCCGCAATCACCGCGTTATCCCCGATGGTGCACGGCCCGAGGATCGTACAGCCGGAGGCCATCCATACGCCGTTCCCGATGACAATGTCGTATCCCTCGGTCTCCTCCGCGTCCCGCCGCAGGAAACCCGTCAGTTCGGGATCATGGCTCCCGGCCAGGAGGCTCACCCGCGATCCGGCAAATGAATATTCGCCGATCGTAATGGTACCCGAATTGGTATTGAAAAGGCAGGAATCCACCGCCGCGGTTTTGGCCGCCCGGATCCGGTCCGGATTTCCCCATACGGTCGGCTGGATGCTCATCTCCCGGTTCAGCACCCGCAGCAGTTCCGGATTCCGGATCATCCAGTCACCGGTCCGGATGCTCCGGAGTTCATTTTCCGCCTGGTCCAGGCGCTTATCCGTTCCGTTCTGCCGGTCACTGGCCAGGTTCAGGCGGTCGTTGTCCGCCCGCAGGGCATGCTCTGCTTCGTCCAGCCGTTTGTCCGTCCCGTTCTGCCGGTCATTGGCCAGGTTCAGGCGGTCGTTGTCCGCCCGCAGGGCGTGCTCCGCTTCGTCCAGCCGCTTGTCAGCCCCGTTCTGCCGGTCATTGGCCAGGTTCAGCCGGTCATTCGCCTCATTCAGCCGGTCCCCCTGCTCCTGCAGCGTCCGGTTCATATCCTCCAGCTGCTGTGCGGCATGGTCCATCCGCGCGGACAGCCGTTCCAGGATATCCGGGGCATTTCTGATTGTGCTGATGATCCTGCGCAGTTTTCCCGCCATATGCCGTCCGCCGCTCCTTTCCGTTACTGAACGTCCCAGTGGTGCGGGAGATAGATCACGCCCGGGGTCTGGATCTTGTCCGAAATGTAGATTGTACAGATCTCCCGCCAGAAATCATAGTCAAACCCATCCGGCCGGTGCAGGGCCAGGTCAATGGTATACTCCCCGTTTGCTACCGGCAGGCAGTCCATTTCCAGCCGGATCGTCCCGGCCTCCCGGAGCGTAACCGTCCTGGACGTGTCGATCAGCGTATTGGTCCCGTAGATATATGTCTGGTCGCTCCGGTAGATTGCAAGGCCTGCCACCGCGTTTTCAAAAACCTTATCGGCTGTATAGTCAATCCGGACCGTAATCGGTTCACTGGGTGAAAAATGCCGGTGGGGTTTTCCGTCCCTGCCCAATACTTCCACATTGGTCATGCGGGCTTCGCCGCTTCCCCAGCGTTTTTTCTCCGCCGGTTCGGTTTCTTCCGGCTTCTGCGGGGCGGCAGCCTCCGGGCCGGCTTCCGCAGCCGGTTCCTCTTTGGCGCCTTCCGGTTCCGGGGGCATATTCTTCCGGGCCATATACTCCATGTAATGTGGATGAACGTCCCGCGGGGCGCCTTCCATCCGGATCACCCCGTCATTGATCCAGATGCTCCGCTCGCAGATCTGTTCAATCTGTCCCAGGGAATGGGATACGATCACAATCGTGGTTCCCCTGGCCTTGATTTCCTGGAGTTTCTTGAAGCACTTTGCCTGGAAGGCTGCGTCTCCCACCGCCAGGATCTCGTCGATCAGCAGGATATCCGCGTCCACATTGATCGCGACGGCAAACGCCAGCCGCATATACATACCCGAGGAATAGGTCCGTACCGGATTGTCAATAAACTCTCCCAGCTCCGAGAAGGAAATAATCTCCTCCAGCCGGTTGTCAATTTCTTTCCGTTTCAGGCCGAAAATGGACGCGTTTGTGTAGATGTTTTCCCGCCCGCTCAGGTCCGGATGGAATCCGGCGCCCAGCTCAATCAGGCTGGAGACCCGGCCGACCATGGTGATTTCCCCTTCGTCGGGATACAGGATCTTTGTCAGCATCTTCAGGGTGGTGCTCTTTCCGCATCCGTTTTCCCCGATCAGACCGACTGCTTCTCCCTTCCGGACCTGGAAGGAAACGCCCTTCAGCACCCAGTGATCCTCATGCCTCCGCCGGTTCCGGAACAGGATCCGGTCCTTCAGCGTATTCCCCTTGTCGTAGTAGATTTTATATTTCTTCCGGATGTTCCGTACGTCAATCACAATCTGATCCGGTTTCTGCTCCACCACTTTTACATCACCTCCGAAAAGCGGCGTTTCATCCTGCCGAAGATCAGGAACCCGGCAGCCAGGAAAACCATCCCCATCAGGAAGATCATCCCCAACGTCCCCAGCCGGGGCACCGTTCCGCTGTACATAATATCCCGGTATGCGGTGATGATCCCGGTCATGGGATTCAGCATGAATATCGGACGAAGCCGCTCCGGAACATTGGAAATGTCATACATGATCGGCGTCAGGAACATCCAGGCCATGGATACAATCCCGAGGATATGCTCCAGGTCGCGGAAGTAGACATTGATCGAGCACATGATCATCGTGATGCCCAGCGCAAAAACGTACTCGATAATCATCACCAGCGGCAGGCACAGCAGCCCGGGAATGCTGAACTGCACACCGGAAATAATGCACACGGCAAAAACGACGATTTCACAGTACAGCATGTTCACAAATGAGCTGGTGACATAGGAAATCGGCACAACCTCCCTGGGGAAATAGATCTTGTTCACCAATGACTGCTGGAGGATGATGCAGTTGGATCCCCCCGTAAGGCAGGAGGAGAAGAAATTCCAGGGAATCAGCGCCACAAACAGGTACAGGTAGAATTTCTCAATCCCGGACCGGAGAATCACGGAAAAAACCACCGTATATACCAGCAGCTGGCAAAGCGGAACAATAAACGTCCACAGGAAGCCCAGGACGCTTGCCTGGTACCGTCCCCGAAGGTCTTTGTGCACCAGCGACTGAATCATCGTCCGGTATTCCCAGATCTCTTTCAGTGTCTGAATCATACTGTTTTCCTGTGCTCCGTTTCCTGTTTTCTCACGCGTTCAATCCGCGGTAGTATTCCAGCGTATCCGTCAGGATCCGCTCCATCGGGAGTTCCGGTTCCCAGCCTGTATCCCGGGTCAGCTTGCTGTGGTCACAGCAGATTACCGGTGTATCGCTCGGCCGCAGCCGGGAGGGATCCTGCCGCACCGGCACCTCGCATTTTGCCATTGAGATCAGGCTGTCCAGCACTTCCTGCGCGCTGTATGTTTTCCCGGATCCCACGTTGTAAATCTCCCCGGGCTGCCCTTTCTCGGCAATCAGCCGGTAAGCCCGGACCACGTCCCGCACATGGGTAAAGTCGCGCCTTGCCGTCAGGTTTCCCACCAGCAGGCAGTCGCTTTCCCCGCGCTCAATCCGGACAATTCCGGACGCGAAATCGGGAATCATAAACCCGGTGCGCTGTCCCGCTCCGCCGTGGTTGAAAGACCGCGTCATGCAGATCCGCAGCCCGTAGGCCTTTGCGTACAGCTTTGCCATTTCCTCCTGGGCACGCTTGGATACCGCGTACGGAGACTGGGGCCGCATCCCGGTTTCTTCCGAAACGCTGGCTCCGGCCTCCCCCAGGTTTCCGTACTGGTCCGAAGAGCCCACCATCAGGATCGCCGCCTGTTTCCCTTTCACAGCACGAACAGCCTCCATCACGTTGATGGCGGCTGTTACGTTCATCTGCATCGTTGCCTGCGGCTGTTTCCATGACTTCCCGACATCCGCCTGGGCAGCCAGGTGGAAGATCACATCCGGCTGTTCCGCGCTGACCAGTTCCCGTACATTCCCTTCATCCAGAAGATTGATGGAATGCACCCCCGGCCCGGAAACAATATCTGCCCGGATGATCTCATATCCGTTACTGGCCAGCTCCGCCTGCAGGTATTTCCCCACAAAGCCTTCGCTGCCGGTGATCAGCGCTTTCCCGCTCATTTTCCGGCCTCCGCCTGTGCCTTCTCCGCTTTTGCCAGTTTCAGGTCATGCTCCGCCATGATGGCGCACAGCTCTTCATAGCTCGTCTTCTGCGGATTCCATCCAAGCTTGGTCCGGGCTTTGGTCGGGTCGCCCCAGAGGTTGACCACGTCGGTCGGCCGGTACCATTTTTCGTTGACGCAGACGACCATCTTCCCGGTCTTTTTGTCATATCCCTTTTCGTTGATTCCTTCGCCCTTCCACTCGATCTCGATTCCGTCATGGGCAAAGGCCAGCGTGGTAAATTCCCGCACCGTATGCTGCACACCGGTCGCGATTACGTAGTCATCCGGCTCGTCCTGCTGCAGGATCAGCCACATGCACTCCACGTAATCCTTCGCGTAGCCCCAGTCACGCAGGGAATCCAGGTTGCCCAGCTCCAGGTGGTCCTGCAGCCCGCAGGCAATCCGGCCGGCCGCGCGGGTAATCTTCCGGGTTACGAAGGTTTCTCCCCGGCGCTCGCTCTCATGGTTGAACAGGATGCCGTTGCAGGCAAAGATTCCGTACGCGTCCCGGTACTGACGGATCATCCAGAAGCCGTACTGCTTGGCTACCGCATACGGGGAGTACGGATGGAAGGGGGTTTTTTCGTTCTGCGGCACTTCCTCCACCTTTCCGTACAGTTCGGAAGTGGACGCCTGGTAAACCCGGCAGGTTTTGTCCAGCCCGGCATTGTGCACCGCTTCCAGGATCCGCAGCACACCCAGCGCGTCAACGTCGCCTGTGTATTCCGCCGCTTCAAACGAAACCTGTACATGGCTCTGGGCCGCCAGGTTGTAAATTTCATCCGGCTTCACTTTCAGCACGATCTTGCTGATGCTGGATGAATCGGAAAGGTCTCCTTCGTGGATCACCAGCCGGTCGATAATATGGTCAATCCGGCTGGTTGTCGGCACCGAGGAGCGGCGGATGATGCCATGCACCTCATATCCCTTGTCCAGCAGCAGCTCCGCCAGATAGCTTCCGTCCTGTCCGGTAATTCCCGTAATCAGCGCCTTTTTCATTTCAAATACCCTCTTTTCCTTATGTCATCCGAATGATATGGTTATTCCTTTACAGCAGCTCCGTGCGGTTAACCGCCCGGAGGATTTCCAGCACTTTCCGGATTTCGCCGGCGCTGTCCTTCGCGCAGACCAGCAGCGCATCCTTGGTATCCACAATGATGGTATCCTCCAGGCCGACCATGGCAATGGTCTTGTCGCCTCCCTGCACAATGCAGCGGGTGGAATCCACCGTCACCACGTCGCCCTTGATCACGTTTCCCATATCGTTGCTGGGATTAATCCGGCCCACCGCCAGCCAGCTGCCCACATCGTCCCAGCCGAAGCTCGCGGGCAGGACGTAGACTTCCTTTGCCCGTTCCATCACGCCGTAGTCAATGGAAATCGGCTCCATCCGGCTGAAGCAATCCTCAAGCACCGCTTCCTCCTGCTCCGTACCGATGGCCTCTTCGATTTTTGTCAGCAGGGCATAGTTGTCCGGAAGGAATGTTTCCATCTCCCGCAGCACGGTCGATGCCTTCCAGATGAACATTCCGCTGTTCCACAGGTATTCGCCGCTTGCCAGGTACTTCTTGGCCGTTTCCATGTCCGGCTTCTCAACAAAGCACTTCACCCGGAACACGCCGTGGAATACGCCGGAACCTTCCGTGTCATACTGGATATAGCCGTATCCGGTATCCGGAACCGTCGGCGCGATTCCCAGGGTTACCAGCGCGCTGGTCTCTTCCGCCACGCTGATCGCGCTTTTCAGCACATTGCGGAAAATATGCGGCTGCAGGATCAGATGGTCGCTGGGGAGAACCAGCATCATGGCGTCCCCATATTTCTTCCGGATCGCTGCTGCGCCCCAGCCGATGCACGGCGCCGTATTTTTCGCCACCGGCTCGCAGAGGATGTTCTCTTCCGGCAGTTCCGGAAGCTGCTCCTGAACCAGGCCCTTGTACGCCCGGTTGGTCACAATATAGATATCCTCAATCTGAACCATCGGGAGAATGCGGTCCACAGTACTTTGGATCATGGTACGGTCAGAGTTGGTCAGGCAGAGGAATTGCTTGGGCGTGTTTTTCCTGCTTTTGGGCCAGAACCGTTCGCCACGGCCTCCGGCCATGATCAGCGCTGTCGTTCTCATAATGCTTCTTCTCCTTGTAATAATAATGAAAGTATATCATATAACAATATGAAACTCAAGAAATGCAAGGCCCTCCGGGCACTTGTGCGGGGGCAAACCAAACAGGGATCATCGTACTTCCTTACCGGATCTCCCCGTACACGAAATTGCAGTCACTGTCCTTCAGCAGGGGGGCTGTCCGATCCTTTTGGCTGAGCGCCTCTTCCACAACTTCGCCCCAGTCGACCCCGATTTCAGGATCATCAAACCGGATCCCCCGGTCGTGCTCCGCACTGTACAGATTGTCCACCTTATAGCAGATCTCGGTATTATCCTCCAGGGTGACAAATCCATGCCCGAATCCCTTCGGGATCATGATCATTCGCTTGTTTTCCGCCGAAAGTTCAACCGAAATCCACTGTTTGTATGTCGGGCTGCCTTTCCGCAGGTCAACCGTCACGTCCAGGATTGCGCCGCGGATCACCCGGAGCATTTTGGCCTGGGCCATCGGCTCATTCTGGAAATGGATTCCCCGCAGGGTCCCTTTCCTCGCCGAAAAGCTTTGGTTATCCTGCACGAATGTATACTGCAGGCCGAGCTCTTCAAAATCCCGGGTGCTCCAGGTTTCCATAAAGTATCCCCTCTGGTCGCCGATCACCCGCGGTTCAATAATGCATACCCCTTCGAGCTTTGTGTCAATCCTGTTCATCAGTACAAAATCTTCCCTTCCGCCGCAGCCTTCAGGTGCGCCCCGTACGGGCTTTTCCCGTATCTTTCCGCGCTCTTCATCAGTTCGCTGCGGTCAATCCATCCGTTAATAAACGCAATTTCTTCCGGGGCTGAAATCACAACGCTCTGCCGCTTCTGGATCATCTGTACAAAATCCGCGGCTTCCACCAGGCTGTCCATCGTTCCCGTATCCAGCCATGCAAACCCGCGTCCCAGCAGCTGCACATCCAGCAGCTGATCCTTCAGGTACATCTCGTTCAGCGTGGTAATCTCCAGCTCGCCCCGCGCGGAAGGTTTTATCTCCTTCGCCCGTTCCGATACCCCGGCCGGATAGAAATACAGTCCTGTCACCGCGTAGTTGCTCTTCGGCGCCGCCGGTTTTTCCTCAATGCTGAGCACCTTGCCCTTTTCGTCAAACTCCACCACGCCAAACCGTTCGGGATCGGACACATTGTACCCGAATACCGTCGCCCTTCCGCTTTCCGCGTTCGCAACCGCATTCTTCAGCATGGTCCGGAATCCGTTGCCATAGAAAATATTATCGCCAAGCACCATTGCCCCGGCTTCTCCGCTCAGGAATTCTTCACCGAGAATAAAGGCCTGCGCCAGTCCGTCCGGGCTCGGCTGCACCTTGTACTGCAGGTGCACGCCAAATTCGCTTCCATCCCGCAGCAGAGCTTCGAACCGGGGAGTGTCTCCCGGTGTGGAAATGATCAGGATATCCCGGATTCCCGCCAGCATCAGTGTGCTGAGCGGATAAAAGATCATCGGCTTATCGTATACAGGCAGCAGCTGTTTGGAAGTTACCATCGTCAGCGGGTACAGCCGGGTCCCCGCGCCGCCGGCCAGAATAATCCCTTTCATCCTGTTTCATCCTCCCTTTCCTGTCAGGGCTGGAGCATTGCCAGCCGCCTTGCTTCCTGCTCACTGGCTCCGGTTACAATATAAAATCCATATCGGGTGGAACTGTCCAGGACCTCCCCGCCCTTTTCAAAATGGACATGTTCCCTCACAATCCGTCCGGGCTCCGCTTTCCGCAACGCCATGTATCCTTCATAGTCTTCTTCATTCATGATGTACCGCACCGCCGCGTATCCCCGGGGCTCCCCGGTGCTCAGGCTGATCTTTTCCCCGGCCGCGGCCTCGATCACCATCTGCAGGAAATCATTTCCCGTGGAAAGCTTTACCAGGTCGCTGCCAATACAGTCTCCGCCCATCCGGGCTCCGATTTCAATCAGCCGGACCTCGCCGGTATCCGGAGTAATCTTAAACTCGCTGTGGCTTGCCCCGCACCGGACATGCAGCGCATCCAGCGCCTTGAACACATGGCGTTTTACCTGTTCACATACGGAATCGCTCAGTCCCGAAGGTTCCATATGGCCGGTTTCGATAAAGTGGGGTGCGCCGGTCGTAAACTTTTTGGTAATCGCCAGGAAATGATGGACTCCGTCCTGGGAAACGCATTCGCAGCTGTATTCTTCCCCTTCGATATATTCCTCAATAATCGCCTTTTTCTCAAAGGATTCCCGGCTGGACGCCGCCACACATTCCTCCAGCCTGTCAAAGGATTCCAGCTTGAATATTCCCCGGCTTCCGCTCCGGTCCGTCGGTTTCACAATAATCGGAAGCCGCAGTCTGCGGGCTTCACCCAGGTCATCTTCCGGGCCCGCAAGGAGAAAGCGCGGTGTCGGCAGGCCGGCCTGCAGGAACGTTTTCCGCATTTCATATTTGTTGGTCGCGATTGTTGCCGTTTCCACGGGATTGGCCGGAAGCCCCAGCGCATTGGCCACCCGGTTAACCGTGATTGCTGCCAGGTCTGAAGCGATGGACGCAACCGCCGCCGGCCGGATCTCCCGGCACACATCCAGGATCTGCCCGATCTCAATGATGCTGATCGGGTAGAAATGATCCGCCGCCTTCTCTCCCACGTCGCCCGCAGCCCACGCAAAAACGTGTGTCTCATAACCCATCTGCTTCGCTTTTTCAATCAGCGGCAGCTGGAGATCGCTGGCGCCGATGATCGCAATCCGCTTATTCATCCGTCCGATCCTTTCCGTTCAGCCTGGTCCTGACAATATACAACGGCCGGTGCTTGACTTCCATAAAGATATTGCCGACATACAGCCCGACAATCCCGATGGACATGATCGTCAGCCCGCCCATCAGCATAATCGCCGCAATCGTGCTGGAGTACCCCACCGCGATATTGGCCGCGAAATGCCGGATCACTGTGACAATGATAAACAGGAAAGACAGCAGGGATATCACCAGGCCGATCCGCGTCATCAGCCGCAGCAGCTTGTCTGACTGCGAGGTGATCAGTTCCGTGGCCATCTTCATCCGCTTTTTGAAATTATAGCCGGATTTTCCCTCATACCGCTCATTATGTTCCACGCCCAGCTTGGTCCAGCGGTATCCCATCCAGAGCAGGTACATGGTAAAAGCCCGGTGCATCTCCCGCATCCGGCAGTAATTGTCAATGACCGCCCGGCTGGAAATACTGAAATTGCACAGCGTCGGATCGTACTTCACATCCGTCATATAGGAGTAAAGCGAGTAAAAGCAGTTGGAAACGAAGACCTTCATCTTTGAATCCTGCCGGGATTCCCGGCTGGCAATCACAAAGTCATAGCCTTCCTGCACCTTATTGTACAAATTGATAATCTCTTCCGGCCGGTCCTGCAGGTCGCAGTCCATCACAACCACCCAGTCCCCGGTGGAATAATCCAGGCCGGCCAGGGTCGCTTTCAGCTGGCCGAAATTCCGGGACATTTCCAGC
The DNA here is from genome assembly GCA_017569285.1 of Clostridiales bacterium. Lineage (NCBI taxonomy): Bacteria > Bacillati > Bacillota > Clostridia > Eubacteriales > Clostridiales bacterium. The sequence goes on along the minus strand of CP069419.1, from coordinate 1,760,329 downwards.
CCCACCACATGGGGATCCTTCGCACAGATCTCCTGGATCACTTCCCAGGAATTCTGGGGGCACGCATCATTGACCAGGATGATTTCATAATCCTGTGTAATTGCTCCGACGGACTCCGTCAGCCTTCTGTGGAGCTCCGGGAGCGCCGCCCGGCAGCCATATACGGGAATTACCACTGAGATATCCATGTCCAGTTCTCCTCCGCCTTTGTCACAGATAGAATATGATCACCCCTGCCAGGATCATGCAGTAACCCAGGATTTTCTTTCGGGTTACCTTCTCCTTCAGCAGGAAATAGCTCAGCACCATTACCAGGATATATCCCAGCGACTCAATGATCGGCCCGTTTTTGTAGTCCATTCCCTGGTAGGCCGCAATGGTGGTCAGGGTCGCGGCGACCATCAGCCCGTATCCGGCAATCACCAGGGGGTTCAGGTATTCCTTCAGGAACGATCCGTGGCTTTTCCGGGCGCTCAGCTTCAGCAGGATCTGGGACAGGGAAGAAAGGATCACCGAACCAAACATGAAAAGATAATATTTATTCACGGCTTTCTCCATTCACAATCATTGTTCCCGCAATCACAACCGCAACCCCGATCATGTTCTGCACGGTAATCTTTTCACCGAACAGGATCACTGCCCACAGCATGGACCAGAGCAGCGCGATGGACCGGTTTGCATACGCGACGGACAGGTCGAACCGTTTGATAATCTGCTGCCACAGGATCGCATAGATGCCCAGGACCAGGATCTCCGCTCCGTACCACAGGATAAACCCGGTCGAAAGGAATCCATGCCCGGAAGCCAGCTTCCCCGCAACACCTGACAGGGTGTAGATGATCACAATACCCTGCAGAAGCGCCAGGCTCTTCCAGTCCATTTTCTTCTTCTCGGTCATTTTTCGGCGGTTCCTCCCGTGATTGATCTCATTTTGCCCGTCCCCGGATCATTCCGTCCCATTTTCCGCTTTCCAGTTCCGCCTTGTAATCGCGCATCATATCCAGATAGGATGTATACTGCGGAACAAAGCCGAAATCTTCCTTCGCCTTGCTCATGTCAAACAGGAAGGAGGGGGTGTTGTTCGGCTTGTCCGGCCGGTAAACAATATGGCTCTTCTCCGGATCACCAAAGACCTCAATCACAGCTTTCGCCTGGTCTTCCAGGTCCAGCTCAGTTCCGGAAGTCATATTGTACAGGCCGTAGGTTTTATCGCTGTCCAGCGCCATGGAAAACGCCTTCGCGACATCCTTTACATACACGATATCCCGGGTAATATGCGGGTCTCCCCACAGTTCAATGTCCTCCCCGGCCTGCGCTTTTTCGATAAACGTCTGGATGCCGGATTTGTACGGTTTCCCGTTGACATAAATCGTTCCGTGCGGGCCGACACCATATACCGGCGGGAAGCGGAACCACGCGCACTGCATTCCATGCTGCTGGTTGTAGTATTCCATCACGTCATTGGCGGCGTTCTTGGAAATCACATACACCGCATGGTCTCCCGTATAGTGGAAGTCCCTGGGTTCCGTTTCCTTGATGGCATATCCCTTTTTCCAGGCCCCGGCCACATCGGAATAGGAGCTGCAGCCAATCACCTTCCGGATTCCGTTTTTCCGGCAGTATTCCAGCACATTGATCGTTCCGATCACGTTCACGCGGAAATAGTCCGCCGCGTTTTCGTTTTTATCCAGGTCCGCCTGTGCGTTCGCCGGCAGCAGCCCGCCCAGCAGCAGCACTCCTTCCACATCCCGGACCGGCAGTTTCTCAAAATCCGCCGCGTTCGTAATGTCCAGCGTCGTGAATTCCACGCCGATTGCCTCAAAAACCGCCCGCTGGCTTTCCCGCGTACTGGTCGCAAGGACCTTTTTCCCGTCCGCAAGCAGCTGATCCACCGTATAGCGGCCGATAAAACCCGAAGCACCGATTACAATCACCATATTTTTTCTACCTCCCGGTTCCCTGTTCAGGAATGATAATAAGCCAGCACCGCGTCAATCACCTGCTGCCGGTCTTCCGCCGACAGGCCGTAATACATCGGCAGGCGGACCAGCCGTTCACTTTCCTTGGTCGTGTACTCATCCGTTCCGTCAAACCGGCCGAATTTCAGCCCGGCCGGAGCTGAATGCAGCGGCACATAATGGAATACTGCCTGGACTCCCCTTGCCTTCAGGAAAGAGATCAGTTCCGTCCGCTCCTCCAGGTCCCGGCATTTCAGGTAGAACATATGCGCATTGTGCACACATCCCTCCGGAATCACCGGCAGGCCGGCGTGTCCTTCTTTTTCCAGGCAGATGAACGCGTCATGATACGCGTTCCAGGTATCCATCCGGTCCCGGTTCATTTCATCGGCCAGCTCCAGCTGGGCCCAGAGATATGCCGCGTTCATGTCACTGGGCAGGTAGCTGTCGCCGAAATCCACCCAGGTATATTTGTCCACCTGGCCCCGGAAAAACCGAGCCCGGTTTGTACCTTTTTCCCGCAGGATTTCCGCCGCCTCATCGTAGGCCGGATCGTTAATCAGCAGGGCGCCGCCTTCTCCCATGGAATAGTTCTTGGTTTCATGGAAGGAATAGCAGCCCAGGTCGCCGATGGTGCCCAGGGCTTTCCCCTTGTAGGTGCTCATCACGCCCTGCGCGGCATCCTCCACCACTTTCAGGCCATGCCGTTTCGCGATATCCATAATGGTGTCCATCTCACAGGCCACGCCGGCATAGTGAACCGGAACGATCACCCTGGTCCGGGGAGTCATCGCTGCTTCAATCTTCGTTTCATCAATGTTCATGGTATCCGGGCGGATATCCACAAAAACCAGTTTCGCGCCGGCCAGGACAAACGAGTTGGCCGTGCTGGAAAATGTAAAGCTGGGAAGGATCACTTCATCCCCCGGCTGAATTCCGCAGAGCAGGGCCGCCATATCCAGTGCGGTGGATCCGCTGGTGGTCAGCAGCACTTTATGGGCATGGAACCGTTCTTCCAGCCATCTGTTGCACTTTTTGGTAAATTCGCCGTCCCCGCAGATCTTGTGGTTATTCACAGCCTGCCGGATGTACTCCAGTTCTTTCCCGGTAAACGGAGGGATATTGAAATTGATCATTGCTTTCTCCTTTCATTCAACAGGCTCAACGTCGATCCCGAACAGCCACGCGGGCTCTTCCGCCCGGTTGTCCGCCATAAACCCGATATCCTCCAGGTCTTCCGCAACCTTCACACGGACGGAGATCCATTCTTCGTTCCGGTCCTCCACCTCGAACGATACCGCTTCCGGTTTTTCATCAGATGCAATATCGACCTCGCAGTTTTCCAGGGAAGATCCCCGGAAGGTCACCCGGTATTCCCCTGCGCCAATCGCTGTGTACGGGCCGGCCACAGAGCTGTCATACCCGATCTCCCATACCCCGTCCGACAGGAACGCATCCCCGAAAGCCATCATCTCAATCGGCCGGACTGCCCCGTCCTGCAGGCCCGTTTCAAAATCGGCGCAGATATCATGGCTGAACAGGTAAATATGAAATCCGTTCAGGATGAAATGATCTTCGCATTTCCCGAATACGGCATCCATATTGTTCCGGATAATTTCATTCTCCTGCGTTCCCAGCATCAGGAAGGATGAGCCGCCTACCGGTTCATATGCCCGGTCATCCACCAGCCATTTAAAGGGTGTTACGCCGGATGAGCCGACATCCACCGCGCCGAATTCAATCTGCAGGTCGGAATATACTTCATTGCTGTACGCATTCCAGTAGCTGGCATAACCTTTTGACAGTCCCTGGTCCGCCAGCGTCTGGTTGAATTCCTTCCGGTCGGCGACCGTTTTGTTCCAGCCTGCGCTCGCCGGTACCAGAACTATGCATTCCACCAGCGCAGCAACCGCAAACAGGGCCGCCAGGCCTTTTCCGGTCAGTTTGCCGGGTTCAATCCACCAGGCCCAGATATACCGGGCGGAAATAATCATCCACACAAAGAGCGTCGTCATGGTATACCGGACATAGGTCAGCCCGCAGAACACAATCATGACCATCATGATCGCGTTGTGGACCACACCGAAAATATAGAACATCTGCGTTCCCTTTGATTCCTGCCGGATCCGGCGTCCCTGCAGGATCGGAACAATCACGCAGGTCAGCGCGCAGATGCTGATTGAAACCAGGTTCTGGATTCCGTAAATGGACATGAAAGAGTAGCTCGGAGAGTAGCCGAAGCAGCGGACATAGTTCAGCAGGTAGGCAATGAAATTCTCCCAGCACCCTTCCAGGGAACCGGCAAACACCATGGCGTTGTTTACCGTATCATTCATATTGTGCCAGCTGCACACCCACTTGTATCCGGCCAGTCCCAGCGCTGCGGGTACAACCAGGATCGCCAGGTCCGCCAGCACATTTTTGAAGTTCCTGTCGGGAGACGTGAGCTTTTCGCCCCCGCTCTGCAGGAGAAGCACCGCCAGGTAACCGCATGCCAGCGGCACGGTCTGCTCCGCCGTAAACCGGATACCGCTCATCGCCAGAAGGAATGTATAAACGCAGAAAATGACCGCGTATCTTTTCTTCCGGAACGCCGTCCACTGATAAAACAGTGCCGGGCCGAACGCGATCAGGAGCATCGGGGTGGTATATCCGGATTCATAGAGAATCTGGCTGCGGACTTCGCTCGCGCCGAGGAAAAGCAGGAAAAGCGAAACCGCGATCGTCCATGATTCATTCCGGAATACTTTTTTACTTAGATATGCAATCCCCGCCACCGTAACAAGCACACACAGCGCAGACCCCAGCACCCGGGCCAGCGCCTGGTCGCGGAGAAGCGCGGTAAACGGGAAGGTAAACGTACCGATACAGATCGTCCACACGTCCCCGTTGGCATAATTCCAGCTGGCCGGGAACGGAGACCCGTTTCTGATCTGGCTTTGCGGCAGCAGGATGGAGGTTGCCGTATCCGAATTGATAATCGTCTGCCCGTAGGTCAGGGCGGAATATACCGCACAGGATACGCACACGGCGCAGATAAGCCGGAATACATTCCCGGTAATCCCGGTTTTCCCCTCCCGGATCAGCCTCCAGAGGAAGGCACAGCCGTTCACCAGCAGCGCCCCGCCGAACAGGTATTCCATTGCGGTCCATTCCGGCTTCAGTCCGGTCAGCTTCAGGATCACCGCGCACAGACAGCCGGCCGCGGCAATGACCGCCACCCGGACCGCGATTCCGGGTTTCCCTTTCCGGTCATGGAAATTCCACAGGAAAGCCAGCCCCGCGAAAAGAAGAAGCGATCCTGCTGCCAGCCAGACGTAGTCCATCCTTCATCCATCCCTTCCGGGCCGCACTTTTTACGCCCAAAAGTATTCTTTTTATTATATCGCCGTTGCAAATCCTTTGCAACCTCAGCGGTCATTCGCCCGCCCTGTCAATCCGCAGTTCCCGGAACGCCACCGCAAGAATCCGGCTGTCCCCGTTTCCGGGGCTCCAGGCATCCGGGAAGGAAAAACGGAGAACCAGCCGGCCGTTTTCGTCCAGGCTGTCCGCCGGGATCGGAAAATGAATTTCCTGCGTATCCGCCGGTAACGCATCACAGTACACCAGGTTGTCCCCGGCGGTAACCAGGCAGCTCTGGTTCCCCAGCAGCATCGCCCATGTGAGCGTTCCCTCAAATTCCGTCCCTTCCTCCGCATCCGGCGTCAGGGAAATCACCGTTTCTTTTCCGCTGCTCCACGTGAATCCGCTTTCCGGGGAAGACAGGCCGGATACAATATAGGCCCTCGGGATTACGTCCCGGCTTCCGAAGTATATCACCTCACCGGGCACATACTCATCTGTCACCGCAATGCGCTCCGGATCCGCGGACCGGAACACCCGAACCATGTTCAGTCCTTCCGGTGTAATTTCTTCATGATACTTCCTGTCAAACCGCAGCTCCGGATCCCCACAGATAATATACTCAATATGCTCAATGGGATAATGGTCCGAAAACGCATAAATCGGATCATCCAGCTCCGTTGTTCCCAGGTCGATGGCGCCGCCGTTTTTTCCTTCCCGGAACAGGGAGATCAGGTTGGTGCTTTCCGCGGTATAGTAATCATCATTCGTGTAGGCGTTCATCAGGCGCTGGAAATCATTGTTCAGGTTATCCGCCACCACCAGGACATTTCCGTCCAGGGTATCGATATACCGGTCCAGCACCGATACCTCCCGGATCATTTCCCTGTCCGGCACCTGGCGTTCTTCAATGCACTGCACCGCATATGGAATCCCGTTCAGCAGTTCAGTCACCGCCAGCACCGGGATAAAAACCGCCAGGCAAAGCCGTTTCTTTCCCGCAAGCCACAGGACCGCCGAAACCGCAAGCACCAGGCACAGCGCTGTTTTAAACCAGAATTCCGTATGGGGAATCGGCGCGTAGAGGTGCAGCGTCGCAAACAGAACCGGTGAATCCGCCGTGCTTCCGAAACGGGGGAGGTTCGCAAACACCCCGATCAGCACGGCAAACGCCGCTGACAGGTAAAGCACCGGCTGTTTCCAGAAAGGCTTCCGCTCCCCGTCATCCGCACCGGCCAGCAGCACCAGCAGGAACGGCCAGACTGCCGAGATGAAATACCGCATATGGATCCGGGGCGCCGCCGCTTCCATATCCTCCGCCACGGAAACACCGAAAGCGATTCCCAGCGAGAGGCATACGGCATGGCCGATTCCCAGGATCAGCAGTTTTTTCCGGTCCCCGTCCAGCTTCCCGAACCGGGAAACGGAGAAAACCACCGGAACCGAAAGCCAGGAGGCCGCAAAATAAACCATCATGATCAGAGCGGCTTTCAGCCCGTACAAAAGCTTTTCCGGATCCAGCAGGCGGCTGAATGACACCTGCCCGGCATATGTATACCCTGTCCCGCCAAGAACCGTCAGCCGCACCGCCAGGAACGGAAGCAGGAACGAAGCGAGAAACAGGCCGAACGACCGGGCCGCTTTTCCCCTGTTCCCCTTCTCCCCGATGATCCGGTATATATACAGGAGGATCACCGCGCCGAGGAACGCGCTTCCCGCCTCCTTGGTCAAATACAGCAGCCAGCAGCAGATTCCCAGGAAGCAGGCCCGGTACGGCTTGCTGTCTCCCGCCTTCTCAAAGGCAAGGAATCCGCAGTAATAAGCCCACATGGACATTGGAATATACAGGTTTTCCGCCATGTAGGTATACGCAAATCCCATATTGGGAGAAAGCGCCGCAACAATCACCGCGGCGTTCACCTGCCAACGTTTATGCAGGATCCTTCCGGCCAGCAGGTACGCCGGAATCAGCGCGGATGATACCAGCAGCGCATTGAAAACAGAAATCACGTTGATCCGCAGTTCCGGATCCGAAATCGCGTAGAACGGAGAAAGGAAAACCGGATACAGGATCTTGGAAAAGCTGACTCCTGTATGGTAGATGGACAGGCGGCCGTTCAGCCAGATATTCTGCCCCAGCTCCATATAGACCAGCTCATCAAAATAGATCCGGGGCCATTTGGGAAAAACGGACAGGAAACACCGTACCGCCGCGCTGACCAGCAGCACCGCGATGAAAAAGTGTTTTTCCGTTATGCCCGGAAAGAGCTTTTTCCTCATCCTGGCTCCTTTCTGCGGATGCCGAAACCCGTGCGGCGGCCGGACAGCCTGCGGCACGGTGTCGACATTACACCATTGTTATGGTATCATAATTTTATCAATATTGGAAGGGACAGGTGACGGATGATTAATATCGCACAGCCGGAAAAAGGCCGGAACATCCGCAGAACTGCTTTTCTGGTCCTGTTTATCCTCAGCGCTGTCATTCGCGCGGTTCTGTCCGCGTATGCCAAATCAGGGCTTGTATATGAAGATGAACTGATCAACCTGGAACTGGCGCAGAACATCTGGCTCCGCAATTCTTTCCTGGTTCATCACGCCCCCCTGAACAGCGCCTGTATCCTTTACCCGCTGCTCATATCCCCCTTTTACGCAATCAGCGCCAGTATTCCCCGCCTCTGCGCCATCTCGGTCTTCAACGCGCTGCTGGTATCATCCGCGCTGATTCCCGCCCACTTCCTCGCGAAGCGTTTCTGCCAGGAGCCCCGGCATCACATCCTGGCCCTGGCGGTCCTGGCCATTTCCCCCAACCTGGGGCTTTCCGCCGCGTTTACCGCTGAAAACCTGATGATTCCGCTTTTCCTCTGGGGCGTCTGGTTCCTTGTCAAATCCTTTGACCATGATCCGGCCGTTTCCGGATATCCCCTGCTGCTCGGGATCTGGTCCCTGCTGCTGTGCCTCACGCATCAAACAGGCCCCGCGTTCCCGGCCGCTGTCTTCGTGCTGTATCTTTGTTCCTTTTCCGGCAGCCGGGACCGGAACCCGGATTCCTTCCGGAACGGCCTTATATTCCTCGGCTCTTCCCTTTTGCCGTTCCTCCTGCTCCGGTATTTCCTGACCGGGGCCATCCTCCATCCACGTTTCCCGGAAACACTCGCCGGCTTTACCGCGCCGGAGAACCTCCTGTTCTTCCTGGCAGGTACGATCCTGCTCCTGCTGTACTACAGCGCGTCCTGGTCTTTCTGGCCGGTGATTGAACCCCTGTCCCTCTGCGGCGCATCCCCGTCCGCAGGGAAAAAGCTGGCGTCCTTCTCAGGCTGCTTCCTGCTGTTCACCGCCATGATTTCCGGCTTCTCCTTCTGCCTTTCCGGCGAAACGGCAACCCTGGACATTCCGGCCCGCCAGATGCTTTTCTCCGCCTCGTTCTATCCCCTTTTCCTCCTTTACCTGTCCGCCAGTGATGAAGACCGGCCGACCGGGAAAAAGGCGGCCGCCGGCTGGCTTATCAGCCTGCTGGCCCTTATCCTCCTTTTTGCAAACAATCCCACCGCGAAGGGCGCAATGGATTCCCCGACGCTTCATTACCTGGGCCTCCTGGGTCATGAAGCCTCCGCGTTCCCATGGGTCCGGCTCCTGTTTGCCGCCATCCTGGTAATTCCGGCTGTCTTCCTCTTCATCGGAAAGCGCCGGTGGTTGGTTCTTTTCTCCACAGCTGTCATCGTTCTGTCCTGCGCAGTCAGCAGCGTGGTTTTTGTCCGGGATATGACCCGAAACGAATCCGTTTCCCCGCAGCAGCAGGGGGATATCGCCTCCCTGGACCGGCTGCTTCATTCCCTGGAAACGGAAGACGGATCCCCCGCACAGATCCTGCTCATCCGGGATTCCGGAGAAAGCCGGAACGCGGAAATACTGGAAGCCTGGTCCGACCTGGACCTGTACGCAGTCTCCTCCGAGGATCTGCTGACGGCTGTCTCTTCCTCTTCCGAACCGTTCCGTGCCGCCCTGGCGGACCTGCCTTCCTCCGGAGCCCTCCGCGCAGAGCAGCTTCACTATATCCTTTCGTTTGACGATTCCGTTTTCCTGGATCCGGACTGTCACGAAGAAATCAGTCCGGCCAATGCCCCGGCTGTTCCGTTCCACCTGTACCGTTCCGTGGACCCGCAGGTTATCGCAGCGGATTCCCCGCGGGACTATACCCCCGGGGAAACACTCCTCTTCAGCCAGGCGGACCTTTCCGCATCCGGCTATATCGTTTCCGGTTTCTACGGCCCGGAATCCTCCTACTCCTGGTCCCGGGGATCCGAGTCCATCCTCGTGGTGCATCCGCTGGTCAACCGCCCGGCTGACCTCACCATGGAACTCACCTGGGCCGCCACATTCGGCCCGCAGGCCTGCCGGATCCATGCCGGCGATGTCCTGGTGTATGACGATGTCCTTCCGACAGACCGGAACTCCCTGCAGGTTGCCATCCCGGCGGAATCCTTCCACAACGGGCGGATCATCCTCCGTTTTGAGTATCCGAACGCAACCACCCCGGGAACCGGCGACCCGCGCATCCTTGCGGTGGCCTTCAGCAGTATCCGCATCGATACCAAAGCCGTGCCGGAATACACTCCCGGGGAAGTCCTCCGCTTCTACGGCGAGGACAGCAACGCAAAGCCGTACCTGGTAGCCGGTTTTTCTTCCCCCGAATCCGGCTACACCTGGGCGACCGACGGGGAATCCATCCTTCAGCTGAAGCTTCCTCCGGATATTTCCGGAGACCTGGAAGTCCGCTGGACCTGGTCCGCCCTGATCGGTTACCAGTCCTGCGAGATATATGCCGGAACCCAGTCCGTCCTTTTCAGCGATGAGCTTCCTCCGGCAGGCGATTATACCTTCACCGTTCCCGCCGACTGTGTGCAGGACGGGGTCCTGGAGCTCACCTTCCGTTTCCCGTATGCGGTGCCACCGGGCAACGGCGATCCGCGTCTCCTGTCGGCCGCCTTCCGGGAACTCGTTATCGTTCCGCAAACACCCGGCGGCTGACCGCCGGTTCCAGCTCCCGTTTCCGCAGACCATTCAGGCTCTCCCCTGCCGGGGAGGCATCCGCACAACAGGAAGGGGCATCTTGAATGCAAGAAACCAGATGGACTGTTCCGAAGATCATATATACTTCCCTGATGGGATTCCTCCTGCTGGGATACCTGTATGTCATCGCCATCTACAAAGACCCGACATCCACCGGCCAGACGTTCCAGTTCAGCGCGCCGTTCTGGATCCTCCGGGTAATTACCGCCGTTATGGGCATCGTCCTCGGCAAGCTCTGGAAGGATAAAGGCTTCTGGATCCTCATCGCATACCTGCTGCTGAAAATCATCCGGGTCGCCATTCCCAATCCGGACAACCTGCTGGACAGCGCCGTATCGGATATTCTCCTCACCGGCCTCTGGGTCTTCTGTGCCTGCTACGGCCTGGGCCACGTCCTCTCCGAAACCCAGCTCAGACAGTTCCTGCGCGTCTGCGCCGCCATCTGGACCATCGGCATGGTGATATACGCCTCCCTCGGCGTCTATGCCGCCTGGACCGACCAGACCGTCTACAACCTCAGCAAAGGCGGTCTCTGGGGAATTAACGTCGACCGTCTGTTCCTGGTTTACTACGTCACCGTATCCGGCTCCGTCCTGAGCCTGGCTGTCGTCATTGCGCTCTGTTCAGCTGCCACATCCCGGCATGTATGGACCAAAGTGCTGTATATCCTCTCCGTTATTCCCATGCTGGTTGCCCTGTCTCTGACGGATTCCCGCTGCGCACAGGTAACGGTTGCCACCGGAACCGCCACCCTCGTGGGCATCCTGCTCCTCAACGCTTTCCGGCGTAAAGCCATTCCCGGTTCACAGCTTCCCGGACGCCGTCCCTGGTACGCGTGGCCGGTTTCCATCGCCGTTACCGGACTGGTATTTGTCGCGATTGTCCTGGGCGTTATGAAGACCATCTCCGTTTTCAATTCGCTGAAAACCGCCGGCGGACTTCTTCCCCGGGCCCTGGCTGAAGAAACCGGTGAAGCCGCCAAAACCGTCATGTCCAACCGGGGATATACCGGTTCAGACCTGTTCACCAGCCGTCCAATGATCTGGAAAGCCGCCCTTACCTATATTTCCGAAAACCCGCTCCTGCTGCTGACCGGCGCATCCATCCTGAACCCCATGGCCGGTGTAAACGCGGTTCCTTCCCTGACTTTCATGGCCGCACACTGCCACTGCATGCCCCTGATGATCATCCTCGAAAACGGAATCCCCGGCCTGCTGATTGTGATTGCCTTCCTGGTTCTCACCGCGGTCCGCAGTTTCCAGCTTGTCAACGGAAACCGCCCCACTGCCCAGAAAATCTTTCCCGCCCTGGTGATTTCAATTCTGGCCGGTGAATTAATCGAATGTTTCACCTGGCTCCGTTCCGGAACCTCCCCCGTCCTGCCCTTCCTGTTCGTTTTTGTCGGAATTATCCACAGTTTTTCCACAGTATCCCGGAACACCGAACTGTAAACAACAAAACCTGTTCCGGCAAAACCGCATACAAAAACACCCCGGGAGCAGATCGTCCCGCGATCCAGCACTTCCCGGGGTGTTTCATATGCAATTTGGGACTTATTCCGCTGTTTCTTTTCTCCCCAGCAGTTTGATCAACACCACCGTCAGGACCATCAGGGTCACACCCACCGGCAGGGCAATGCACCACGGGATGATGCCCGGGAACCATGTAGGCGCAAATCCCGCGAGGATATACGTCACAAAGGAAACTCCCGCGCAAGTCATGGCATAGGGCAGCTGGGTGTTTACATGGTTCACATGGTCACACTGCGCACCGGCCGAGGACATAATCGTCGTATCGGAAATCGGGGAGCAGTGATCGCCGCACACCGCGCCGGCCATACAAGCGGAAACGCAGATGATCGCCAGGGGATTGTCCATCGTGAATACGCTCTGCACAATCGGAATCAGCATCCCGAAGGTTCCCCAGCTGGTACCTGTCGAGAAGCTCAGGCCCACCGCAATCAGGAAGATAATCGCCGGCAGGAAGTTCTGGAAAGAACCCGCGCTGCTTCTCACCAGGGCATCCACATATTCCTTGGCGCCCAGGTCCATGGTGATGTTCTTCAGCGTCCAGGCAAAGATCAGGATCAGGATGGCCGGCACCATGGCCTTGAAGCCGTTGGGCAGGCATTCCATGATGTCCTTGAACGACATCGCCTTCCGGATCAGGTAATAGATCATCGTGCAGACAATTGCGAAGAAGGAGCCCAGCATCAGGCCGATGGACGCGTCCGCATCCGCAAACGCGTTCCGGAGCGGCACTCCACTGAAGAATCCGCCGGTATACAGCATACCCGCCGCGCAGAACACGATCAGCAGGATCACCGGCAGCAGCAGGAAGGAGATCTTTCCCTTCACTTCTTCCGCCTGTTCCCCGGCTTCCGCGGAAGCATAGGGGTTCTTCCCGGAGAAGAGGTCCCCGGCCTTCGCATTCCGCTCATACCGGGCCATCGGACCGTAATCCACCTTGAGCAGCACCATGGCGAACATCATCGCGATGGTCAGCAGCGCGTAGAAGTTATACGGAATCGCATCCGTAAACAGGGAAAAACCGACTCCATCCTCCGCGAAACCGGACACCGCCGCCGCCCAGGAGCTGATCGGCGCGATAATGCAGATCGGGGCGGCGGTAGCGTCGATCAGGTAAGCCAGCTTCGCCCGGGAAACCTTATGCTTGTCCGTCACCGGCCGCATTACGCTGCCGACCGTCAGGCAGTTGAAATAGTCATCGATGAAAATGAATACGCCCAGGGCAATCGTCGCCAGCTGCGCCCCCACCCGGGTCCTGATATGTGCCTGCGCCCACCGGCCGAAGGCAGCGCTTCCGCCGGCTTTGTTCATCATGGCGACCATCATGCCCAGCAGGACCAGGAATACCAGGATGCCCAGGTTATATGTATCCGTCACCGAGCCGACAAAACCGCCGGAAAACACCCGGTTCATCGTATTCTCCAGGTGGAAGTTGTTCAGCAGCAAGCCGCCGGCCACAATCCCGAAGAACAGGGAGGAATAAACCTCCTTGGAGATCAACGCCAGGATAATCGCAATCAGCGCCGGAACCAGCGCCCAGAAGGTATTCACATACGGACTGGCAACCACTGCCTCTTCCGCTTCCTCCGCAGCGACCTCCGCCGTCTCCGCGGCCTCCGTCACCACCTCCGCCGCGGCAGCTTCATCACCGCCCTCCGCCATCACCGGCAGCGCAGCAAACACCATCCCCAGCAGCAACAGCAAACAAACCACTACCCGCCCGATGCGGGCTTTTCCGTTCCTCACGGTAACGCCTCCCCCAGAAAAATATAGAACGATAACGTTTATATTCATTTAACAATGATATGCTGTACTAATCAAGTTTTTCTTGTGGCAAACGCTCCCTGCACGAGCTGCCAAAACGAAAACACACCGGGAGATATCTCCCGGTGTGGAACAAACCAGAATCAAAACCAACCAGGCAAAGCAGAAACCATCAGATCAGTTCCGCCAGCTCCGTATACTCGTACCCATGCGCCAGCGCGACGTTCTTATTTGTCAGCTTGCCCAGGTAGCAGTTCACGCCGCTGGTAATCACGGCGCTCTTCTTCGCCGCTTCCTCCAGGCCGGCTTCCGCAATCTGCAGGCCGTACCGCAGGGTCGCATTGGTCAGCGCAATCGTGCTCGTCCGCGGAACCGCGCCCGGCATATTGCCGACACAGTAGTGCACCACGCCGTCTTCCACATACACCGGATCATCATGGGTGGTCACATGGCTGCTTTCGCCGCATCCACCCTGATCGATGGCCACGTCGACAAACACCGCACCGTTCTTCATCTCGGGCAGGTATTTCTTTTTGAACAGCTTCGGCGTGGAACCGCCGGGGATCAGCACGGAACCGATGACCAGGTCCGCGTCCTTGATGACCCGTTCAATATTGGAATCCGTGGAAACCAGCGTCTGGATATGTGCGCCGAACCGGTTGTCCAGTTCCTCCAGCCGCTTCAGGTTCACGTCCAGGATGGTGACATTCGCGCCCATACCGACCGCAATCTTGCAGGCGTTCATGCCGACTGTACCGCCGCCCAGGATGACGACATTCGCCTTCGGCGTTCCGGGAACGCCGGCCAGCAGGATGCCTTCCCCGCCAAACCGTTTTTCCAGGTATTTCGCGCCTTCCTGGATGGAAAGCCGTCCGGCAATCTGGCTCATAGGCGCCAGGCAGGGCAGGGAGCCATCCTTTTCCTGGATGGTTTCATACGCAACGGCCTTGACCTTGCCCTTCAGCAGCGCGTCCATCTGTTCCTTGTCCGCCGCCAGGTGCAGGTAGGTATACAGGATCAGCCCGTCATGGAACAGCGGATATTCCTCTTCCAGCGGTTCCTTGACCTTGACCATCATATCCACCAGGTGCCATACATCCGCTGCGTTATCGATCAGAGACGCACCGGCATCCACATATTCGTTATCCGAAAAGCCCGAACCTACACCGGCGCCCTTTTCCATATATACATGGTGTCCGGCAGCCACATAGGCCTTGACATTATCCGGCGTCAGCCCGACACGGAATTCATTGTTCTTAATTTCCTTCACGCATCCGATCTTCATTTTCAATTCCTCCATAAACAGAATACTGTTGGGATTCTACAGAGGCATCCCCTGCTCCTGCAAACAGCCCGGCAGTATCCTGTTTCATTTCTGTTCTGTTTATGCTTTCGCCATCCACAGCCCGTGTAGGTTGCAGTATTCATATGCGGCAATCACAGGCTCCGTTACTGCAAATGCAGCTTCCGGTTTTTCCCCGGGCTTTAAATCCTTTTTCTGGTATCCAGTCTCCGTCTCCAGCACAATCCACTCGATGTAATGCACATCCAGCATGGGATGCGCCACACTGCCCACCTTTACCAGAACAGAATCCCCGTGATGTTCAATCACAGGAACATGCTTTTCATAGGCGCCGTCTGTAGTGTTCGGAGTGATCTCTTCTCCATCAGAGCCGCCAATGATGATCTGATCATTATGCTTATAGAATTTCATGAAACGATTCCCCTTTCACTCAATCCATATCAAAGATCGTCACTTAATCAGTTCTTTCGCCTTTTCCAGCGCTACAGCGATCACCTGATCCATATCATAATACTTATATTCGCCCAGTCTTCCGCCAAAAATTACATTCTTCTCCTTATCCGCCAGCTCTTTATACTGTGCATACAGAGAAGAATTCTTTTCGTCATTCACCGGATAATACGGTTCATCCCCGGGTTTCCATTCAGAACTGTATTCCCTGGAAATCACGGTCTTTGGCAGATCATTCCCGTTTTCGTCCTTTCCGAATTCAAACCACTTATGTTCGATAATCCGAGTCCAGGGTGTTTCCGCGTCCGTATAGTTGACTGCCGCATTCCCCTGGAAATTCGGCTTATCCAGCACCTCTGTCTCAAACCGTACAGAGCGATATTCCAGATTGCCCAGGCAGTAATCAAAGTAAGCATCAATAGGACCGGTATAAATGATCTTTTCCGCCACGCTATTCCAATAATCCCGATCTGCAAAATAATCCGTGGAGAGTTTTACTTCTATGCCTTCCAGCATATTCTCCACCATCTTTGTATAACCGCCCACCGGGATTCCCTGGTACAGCGCATTGAAATAGTTGTTGTCAAATGTCAACCGAACCGGCAGCCGCTTAATAATAAACGCCGGCAACTGATCACACGGTCTTCCCCACTGTTTCTGGGTATAGCCTTTAATCAGTTTTTCATAGATATCCACACCAACCAGGGAAATTGCCTGTTCCTCCAGATTCTTCGGCTCAGTAATCCCGGCAGCTGCCTTCTGCTCAGCGATTTTCGCCTCCGCCTCTTCCGGGGTTACAACTCCCCACATCTTATTGAACGTATACATGTTGAAAGGAAGAGAATACAGTTCCCCGTGATAGTTCGCCACAGGAGAATTTGTAAAACGATTGAATGTTGCAAATCGCTGAACATAATCCCACACTGTCTTATTGTTTGTATGGAAGATATGTGCACCGTAGATATGGACATTAATGCCCTCTACCAGTTTCGTATATACATTACCAGCAATGTGATCCCGCTTGTCAATCACGAGAATCTTATACCCAGCATCCGCCAATTCCCGAGCAACTGTTACTCCATAAAGACCTGCTCCAACAATTATGTAGTCTACCATTTGCTATTATCCTCCGTACGTTTTTTTACAAGCGTCCTAATTCGTGCAAAAAAGGTTTCCAATCCTTTTGAAGCTATTTTCACAATATTTTTTTGGTAAAAAATACTCATTCTAACAATAACAAGAAACAGTATAATTGTTAACAGTAGTGGTGAATTGATTGCGTTAGGAAAACACCTTTCATAAAAGTGAATTACAGCTTGGTGAAGAATAAAAAAACTCAATTGTATAGATGAAAACCATGCGAATGGCTTAGTTGATAATAGTTTGCATACCCCTCCTCTATTGAATGCAAACACAAAAATTAATACACAAGCAGCTAGTATGAAATATCCTCTAATCCATGATGTGTTTTCCAAAATAATACAGAGAACATAAAGTACTATAGTTATAATTTCCAATATGGTAAATAATAGGAAATCATGACCCATTCCTTTTACTTTTCGATCAAGAGAAAAGAATAGGGGTACTAATGCTAATCCAGCAGTAAACTCAAGTAACCTGATTATTGGAGAGACGTGATAATTGAAAGTAATGCCACTCCATCCCCACTTTATATTAAGTAATTCACACAAGACCCTGATAAAAACTATAAAGAGAAAAACCAGAAACGGTTTTTTATATTCTCTCAAAATATTAATTACAAAAAAAGACATCAGATAGCAAAACAATAAGCAACTTAGGAACCATGTTGCCCCATTAAAAGAAAAGTATAACTTTGAATCATTACTCCAAGCTTGAACAAGACTAAGGTTTAATACAGCACTAATTGCATTATCTCGTGTAATGAAGTCGCTTCCATATCGAATAATTGATGATGAACAATCAATCAAAAAAGCAATACAATGTAACGGCCATACTTTCAACACTTTTTTCCACCAGTATTGCCTAGATACGCTAAAAACATCATTTGTGTCTATATTCCAATGATTTATCCCAACTAAAAATCCTGACAAAACAAAGAAAATTTCACACATTCTCGCCCCAATATCTGGCCCTTGGGGTTTTATTGGACTATGCCACCAGAAAAGCATAATCATGGCAATTGCTTTAATACCTGTCAAGCTATTAACATTAGTGTTCCCAAATCTCTGTGGATTAAATTCCTCTTTTGTTTCCATTTGTTTATGTGCCTGCTTTCCTTGCTTAATTATTGGTCATAAACTTCTTCATGCTTTACGGATTTAACTAATACTACCTTTACCACCAATTGTTTAGATTGTTTGGTATTGTTCTTGATAAATACTTGTCCTTCTGGATTCAATTGGGGGGTGCTGTGAAAATATTAGCAACAACCATGAACGCCTCTCTCTCCCGCTCCAATATATACACTCTATGCTTATAGTCCTCGTTTACTTATTTTGAGCATTTATATTCAAAACCATCCATCCTTTAGCGCACACCGTGCTTAATAATCCACCAACATTTGAATAATCAAACATCATTTCCCATTTTCAAATCTTGTACGTTTCAACAGGAATACCAAGATCTATATGTTTTGTCTTGGACAGCTCTATCAGTTCATCACTTACGACATGGTAATCCATTTTCATGTTCAAAGAATGATATTTAACCTTTCCGAAATAAATGTTTTTTTAGTTCAATCTTGAGAGCTCGATTTCTGTATTTCCTCAGCAATTTCTTAACAATAGTCCTTTTTTACATGTATCAATATAGCTACCCATTACTGGAATTCGAATCACAATCGAACGTATGCTTCTCATTATTACTTAAAGATTCTCTAGGAATTCTTTACCGAAAGCCTGCTCCTATCCGTTACTTTAATACATAATCTTGAATCATCTTGATCCAAACCGAATACCCTTTTTCACTTAGATGCAAGCCATCTGATGCAAGCAATTCATCCTTTCGCTCTCCATTATCGTTAAAAAACAACTTATATACATCCAGATATTTGGTTCCATATTCTTCTGAGATAGTCCGCATATCTGCATTTATTCTTTCAATTTTCTCATCACTTACAATGGTCGAAGGCAGAATTGATTGAATATAAATCCGACATTCGGGAAGTTCGAGTAATATTTGTTCTATTATCATTCGATAGTTCTGAATTGTTCTTTCATATGGGATATCTCTTATCAAATCATTAATGCCTATCATCAAAAAGATCTTCCTCGGATTATGAGACAATATTTCGTCCAAACGGTTAAGCAATCCTTCTGTAGTATCGCCATCAATTCCTCGATTCAGCAAATCACTTTCAGCGAAAAATTCATTAAAACGCCCACGATTGGTAATGCTATCTCCGGCAAATATGATATCTGTATCTTTCTCATTCAATCTAAACATTGCCACATATGGTAAATACTGATCATTATCAAGATAACTGTATTCTTTCTGTGGTTTCTTTAAGATGCCATATTTGTTCAATAATAATATAATTACAACTATCACAAGAACAGCATTCAAAACTAATAATAATCTGTGATTATGCTTCTTTTCCATCTTATTTCGCTTTTCTTATTGTTTATTGTATTTTCTATACAACAGATAATTCCCACACTTTGGAATCAGGCTGATTATAAATGCAATAGGCAAACTGATTATCAATAGCAACCCCCACATAATCAAGACCTTTATAGTCTTCGGATACGACATATTCATCACAAAATC
Source organism: Clostridiales bacterium (assembly GCA_017569285.1). NCBI lineage: Bacteria > Bacillati > Bacillota > Clostridia > Eubacteriales > Clostridiales bacterium. The sequence continues at coordinate 1,741,163 of CP069419.1, read as the reverse complement.
AAGCAAAAGCAGTTTAAAAGGAAAATGGATTAAATACACTGCAAAAGCATAACTTGATAACCAATGCAGAAACCTGTATCCTTTATGGAATTTGCATCTTGAAAACAGTTCAAAAAAACATACTGCTGCAACAAGAAGGAACGGGCTGTCGTACCAGAGACTATATCGTACATTGTTTTCATATGACCATAATTGAAGCCATAAAACGGTTCCAATCGATAACATAACAAGCAGAACAATCCAAATCTTTTTTACTTTTTTAAATGTTTCCTTTTTTAACAGCCAACCAAATACCAGATAAATACCATATGTTCCTCCGCTAAATCCGGCATTAATTTGGTTAGACATCGAACGAAGTGCAGGATTAATGACTCGGAACAAAGCAGAGATTGTCGGGTAAAGAAATATGCTTATCAGGAAAAAGCCCAATGGTATCCATATAATTTTTTCATGATCCACTTTTCGCAAGCAATTCGCAGCAAAAGGAATCAATGCATATAAACCGATTATCATCGGCATATACCATACATGAGACATTTGTACTTTATTCAAAAAAAGGAGATCCTGAATTATGTCATTTACTGATAGTTTTTCCCCTTGAATAAACACCAAAAATAGATCATATATTAAAAACCATATTATTGTACACAGGATTAAATGAAGCCATTTATTCTTCAAAAATCGCTTCATCGCTTCTGTATCATACTCTCTGTCCAGTAACAGATAACCCGAAATTAGAAGAAAAATCGGCACGCCTAAACGTCCCACAGTAAAACATGTAAATGGAAAGATTCTTCTGGCATATGACATTTCCATCACGGAATTTAATGTCAAATCATAGACGCCCTCTTCAGTTGAATGGCATAAAACAACAAGAATAATAGCTATAACCCGTAGATAATCAATCCATATGATACGCTCTTTTCGATTCAACATAATCCACCATCTAATTCAAACAAAAAACAAACAGTTGCATCATACCTTTTCTCTGCGTTTGATTATGCCCACCACTTGCGAATATAATTCTATGATCAGCGATTCTTTTCGGATAAGCATATATACTCCATATCCGGCAAAAAAGAAACACGCTGATATCGCCAGGGTGAAGAAATCTCCAAGATGAATGTACTTAACCCAAAAAGATAAAACTACTCCAAGACAAACCGCTACTATAATTCTTCCAAAGTGGATATCTTGCATCATGCCCTTGATTTCTTCATGTAATGCATGATACTGAACAACAAGTACAACTAATTCTGCAACAACCGTGCCAATGGCTGCTCCGGTTGCTTTCATAGAAGGAATTAATGCTGCATTGATTACAATATCGACGATTGCTCCTGCGATTTCTGAATGCAGCACAACCTTTTCCCTTCCCGTTGGTACGAGTATCTGAATACCCATTATGTTTGTTATTCCCACCAAGAGTAATGTCGGCATAATCACCTGCATAGGAATGATTGCACCTTCAAACGCTTCTCCAGATAGCAGCAGTACTCCGTTATGAGCAAACATAATAAAATATATTGTCAAAGGCGTTGCGAATAAAAAGACAAAACTCATTGCCTTTGAAGTAATTCTCTTAAACTCCTCCATATTCCCATGTTCAACATAGTATGAAGCACGGGGAAGTAATACACCTCCTAATGATGTGACAATGCTAACTAATATCACTTTAATCTTTACAGCAGCACCATAATACCCCACGTCAGCATCTGTGGTCATAAACCCTAACATAACATTGTCTAAATTCGTATATATAGTCGTAGCACACGCCATCGCAAAAAACACGAGTATTGGTTTCAGATGCTTTCGTAAATCATAATCCCCAACTGGCTTGAAACCAATGAACTTATGCGCATTGATCAAATTCAACACATTTGAGGCAGATGCTGCCAAAATTGTTATGGCCCCGTAAATAATATAATCTGATTCTGCATGTACCAATAAAAACATAGCGACTAATGCTATGAATTTAAAGATGACTGATCGAACTGTAATATAGGCATATTGTTCAAGTGCTTTATACAGCCACTCCATTCCAATAGCGTTCAATCCAATTGTTAGGCTGATAACAATAAGCAACGTTCTCTCTTCCCGGAATTTGGGAATCACAATTAATGCTATTGCAAGCAGAATATATGCCGCTAAACTCATAATCAGATTGAGTATGAGTAGTTCATGTGCCGTCCTGGTTAATTTTTCTTTATTGTCTCGGATTTTTGCACATGCACGAATACCATAAGATGGTATCCCCATTTGAGCAAACATCAAGAAATATGAAATCACAGATGTTGCAAAATTAACCCTCCCAGTGCCAGTCGGCAAAAGCACGCGTGATACATAAGGAAAAGTAATAATTGGAAAAATAAAAGACGATACCGTTAAGATGGTATTCATCAGGAAGTTTTTTTTAAGAGAAGTAGCTTTCATCAGATCGCCTTTCGCATCAAAACTAATATCTTAAGCAACCACATTTAATATCCATTTAAATATGTCTTATTTTATCAAGGATTCATATTATCGCATTCCGATATGCACTGTTTTCTTTTTACTATAATACGAAAAAATATATCCATCTGTAAACACATGGCGAAATACCATAGTGCCAATTGCAATCCAAAATGTATTAAACTCTAGAAGCATAGATGAATCGTCAATAATACAATGTGCTGCTTTAAATCCTAGCAAAAACAAAAGATAATAATCTTTTTCCTTATATATTTTTATCATTGATATTGTGCAAATCAATAATATAGATAATAATACCAATAGTCCATATCTTTGTAATACTTGTATATAATAACTATCCACATATGAATATTCCTGATTGCTTGGTTTCCCTTCTTTATCTAAGCCATTTCCTGTCCATTCAATTTCTTTATTTCCTAAAATGCTAAATCCATATTTTTCCAAGGATTTTTGGCTATAGTATAATCTTCCAGCCAAAACAGAATTAAGTTTAGATTGCCATCCTATGGAAGGATTGTAATTTTTTGTTAAATAGCATATGCCTAAAGAGCCAAGGAGAAATGAAAAAACAACTAGAATGCATAATACTTTTCTTCTTGTTAATAATTTGGGCCATTTCTTCATTATAAAGGCAAAAAGCAATATCAGTTCCCCTAAAAAAAAGCTTAGTCTTGAATCTGTTTTTTGATATAGGAAAATGTTGATTATTGTGAGCAATGCAATTTGAATCAATGATATCTTCTGCTTTTTGATATAGACAAATAATCCAATAATATTAAAGAACAGCGCTGGTGCTTTTAGCGCATATCTGAATCCTAAAAACTCCCTTTCTCTTTCATCATGCATTACATAATTCTCTATTATTCCCAACTCAGAACAAAGAATGATAATAAATAGCATTACACCAGAAATTATAACTGCAAATCTTGCAATGTTGGAGAATTTCATTTTTCTTGCCGTAAAGGCAAAGACAAAAACCATAATAAGAGAATTTGCTGATGGCCCTATTGCAATCCGAAAAATCAGAGATACAATTATCATCATAAATAGAAGTGCAATTAATTCTTTTAATCTAAGTTCTGGATTCATGCACTCCCTTATAGATAATAATGCTATACATAATAAAAACAATGGTTTCCATAAAAAATCAAGATCAACCTTTAATAGCAAATGCGTGGAAATCATATAAATCAGAAATAATCCAAGAGCACAATAATATAATATGTCTAAATGTTCTCTGTTCTCTTTTGAAATGATATTCTTTATCCTATTTCTCATTTTTATATCCACCAAAACAGTTGATCAAATAGTTATTTCCTCTTTCAAGTATAACATGCTTCAACAAATGACATAAACGCATGTATCCATATCCGACATGAAAAAAACTATAGTCTTTATACTTAACTAGGAAAATACATAAGACATCTTCTCCGGAAGATCAATCTATAAAACTGACCAGTATACTTACATTGGTTTCCAGCTTTTCTCTTGCTACAAATTGCGTAAATTGTTTATGTATCCTCTTAGTTAATCGCATCTTTTCACTATCTTCTTAATATTCATCTTTTAATATGACTTTTCATTTTCATTTCCATATCTGTTAGAGATTGTTTATATTCAGAAGGAACAACCACTATCCCTTCCTTTCGTTTCAAGCCATCAAGAATTCCTTTAATCAACAACTTGCTTCGAAATAATCTATATCCTTTATATCGGTTATCAAGATACATCTTAATGATTTGTTTGGATGCAAATAATAAATGATTAAAAATATATCTTCTCTTTTTAGTACCATGATAATTGTATTTTGCAAAAATGATAGGATTTCTATACGAATAATACTGTTTCCACCACATCCCTGGATTGATACCGTTTGCAATAATGAGATCTTTATGATTAATCTGAGCAGTTTTAATCAAATAACCTTTAAACTGTCTTGTGATCCTAAACGTATAGTCCATATCATCTCCTTCTAAAAAATACCCAGGCCTCGGAAGGCCGCAACTATTCACCGCTTCTTTGGAGATAAGGGGACCAACAAAGGCATCGATATCAATTATTTCTACAGGATTTAACTCTCCTATTGTTTCTGCTATTGCAGAAAACTTATTTGCTTTCCCCTGTTCCTTTCGAGGATGGTACAATTGATATTTTTGATTATCAATACCCCAAATAACAGGCGCAACAAATCCAACATTGTCTAATTGCTTTTGCTGCTCCAGAAGGATTTCCAAGCAATTGGGATTGGGGTATGCATCATCGTCCATAAGCCAATACCAATCCGGATCATATTGCTCCTTCGCATATTTCATTGCCTCATAAAATCCACCAGCACCACCGGAGTTTTTATTTAGCCATATGATATCTATTGTAGGTGATTTGTCCAAATATGATTTCAATCTTGCTTTATTTTCTTCATTACTGCAATTGTCCGCAATTACAATTTTGTCTACTAGAAAGGATTGTGAAAGTAAGCTATCAATTGTTTTTTCAATGATTACACTGCTGTTAAATGATACAGTACATGCAACAATCATGGGCATTCTTCCTTTATCTTATATTCGGTAACAAAAGAATCTTATAACTCTTTGTTCAACAATTCATCTATGAATTTTTGTCTTTTCTTTTGTTCGATTTTACACATTATATGCCTATAAACTTTAAAGCCAAATAATTTAATATTATACGGTTTTACAGATAAACAGTATATTTGCTCAAATTTATCATATGACAATCGCGACAGATTATGTTGTAGCTTTTTCCTTGGGCTATATATTCTTCCTTTGCCATAGGCAATTCTATAATTGGTCTTTAACACATCTGCCCAGTTAATTCTATTTTTTACTATTTCCGCCTGCTTAAGTAACTGTTCCCCTTTTTGTGTATTACTAATGATCAAAGATAATCCTTTAGAATGTTCTTGCGGCAAAATCTTATAATTCCATAAATCTCCAATAGTTAAGTCGCTTTTTCTATGGCAGAATGCAAATTTACAATCATAACATGCGTATCTGTTAGTCATTTCACATGAAAAGCCACCGAGTGGTAATGCTTTAAGAGGCATGGCTTTAATCTTGTTATTTTGATCTCTTACTGTCAGTTCATATTTGTCTTTATTCCTAAATGTACGAATAGAATATTGGTTTTGATAATGATCATTGAACATTTTTACTAGTGCCGTACTGGGAATACCACCACAAACCAAATCCATGGTATATAAATTGTCTTTATACGGACTATTGCTAAAAAACGAAAGAACACCCCCAACTTGGCACCCTGTTCCTGAAAAAAGAACAATACGTTTCTTTAACTCTTCTTGTATTGTTCTATAAATTCCTTCCATTGAACTCGGTGTGTATTTTGACCCCTGAAGCTTATATATTTCTGAAGCATTATCTATTAGAATATGTTTGGCATAGGTACCATCGAAATGTACACCTACAACTACTCCGCCCTTATCAATCACCATCTTGGCAATTGCTGCAAAAACACCTCCAGAAGTGGCATTTTCCCTCAATTCTTCATTTGTTGTATATCCTGCATATACCGTAGATAAATTCAGATTGTTGTTGCCATACTCAACACGTGCATTGTTGCACACTTTCTCACAATGACCACACATTATGCATTTTGCGGTGTCCACTTTAACCGCATAATGCCCTTCATTGTTTATATATGTTAATAAGGCTTTTTGTGGACAAGAATCTACACATGCAAAGCATGCTGTACATTCTTTTTCTTTGGCTAATTCAGGATAACGATTCATTCGTAATTATTCCCTCAATAAAATCCCTGTATTTTTTAGTAATGTTTTCAGCTGAAAAGACTCTGTCTTTATACAAATGTATATTTTGAATCAATTCGGGATAGATGTTCGCATGATTGTCTAAGATCCATTTAATTACTCGTTTTAGATCCTCTTTGTCTGCAGGATTGATCAAAAAACCCGTTTTATTGTTTTCTACATATTCTTCAAACGCTGGTAATCTTGATGCAATGACTGGTTTTGAATAGTTTATTGCGACTATTGCAGACCCGCTTTGTGCTATATCTTGATAAGGGGCAACAAAGTAATCTGATTCTGCGAATAATGATGGGACTTCTTCATTGTCAATTCGTCTAATTCTTAAGTCAAACAGATCATTGTTGTATATTTGTCTTTGATAATCCTCCCAATTGTCACATGATCCAGCAATAATTACTTTAAATGGTATTTTATATTCATCGAATACTTCTTGTGCTGCTGAAATTAAAACATCAATTCTTTTGTATTCCCTGATAAAGCCATAACTTAAAAATACTATTCCATTGCTTTCTCTCTTTTTTCCTTCTGCCGGACCATAATTCTTCAAGAAAAATGGAACCAGCAAGATTGGCTTATTCTTTGTTAATTTTTGTAACTCCTGAAATTGACTTTGTGAAAATGTTTGAAAATTCAAGAAGGTCTTTATTGCAAATTTATTGTAGATTGTATTCTTATAATATTGAGAGCCTCCTTTAGGAACATGGACATTATGGATTGTTAGTATTATCTTTTCCCGATTAATCATTAGCAGTAAGATTAGCAAATAGTAGAACGGATAACATAAACATGTATATACTATATTGGGTTTCTTCTTTTTTATCGATTTGAATAATTGAATAAAATGATTTATATTTTTAGGATGCATCCCTTTCTTTTCAACTAACCAATAGGTCACTTTTGTTCCATTTTCTTTAATCGTGTTTATTTTTTCAGAAAAATCCTTTGTGATTTTTCCACTACAGATAATATACCAATCTATTTCATAATATGGCGCCAAATTATCTATAACGTATATATCTGTTTCAATAAAATATTCTGGCGTAATCCAAGCTATCCTTTTCTTTTCATCCATGTTCTTACTCCAATTATATCATCATAATATTGCTTTTAATGCACTCCAGGACAATTCCCGTTTTGATTCAATTGCTTTGTTTGTTACATTGTAATCTATCTTAATATCCTTTTCAATATTTTCTTTATTGCCTTCACGATTTTGTATATGTAGTTCTTTACTCAATGATTCAGTCCTTGCAGAATTGGCTCTACTATACCAAAAGAATTGCTTTTCAAAGTATAAAGAGAACATAATACCATGATATGATGCAGTGAAGATCACTTCAGCATTTGCAAACCAACTAATCCATTGCGGCACATTGGTAGGGCGAATGTTTTTAACTCCCGGAATCGAATGAAAATAATTTATATTATATACAGGCAATCCGTGTTTCTTACCATACGCAATTGCATCCATCACCGTTCGGTTATCATCTGTTTTTAGATATATCAATATATACTTCTTCTGTGGAACAAGTTCTGTATTGTTGAACTGTCCCCATAATGTCTCTTTATTCCATAGCATTGTTGGATCACAGGTCTCAATTACTTGTTTCCCTGGCAATAATTCATTAATCCATTTCTGAGCTAATTGTTCTCTTACGCAGATACTATCAAACCGAGATAAAAGTTTCTTTACTCTTTCATCATACTCCTTCGGCCATCTTGTACCGACCGATGAGGAAAAGGATACTTTCTTTTTGCTTTCTTCAGCAAATTCTAGCATATAATTCAGGTCATATCCCGTAATCTCCATGCCCCATACAATATCGCTACCCACAACAAAAGTATCAAAAAGATCGTTCGCTTTTTTGATACTGGAAGAATAATATGGTTCCGAAACTTTCATGTTGTCATTTATGAATCCCCAAAAATTGATATGCTTCGCTTCCAAAAAATGATGATGAAAAAAAGCTTTGTATAGTTCCTTTACAGTATGAACCTCATTCAATCGATATGTTTTTTCTCTTTCGGTTATAGCAGTATTTTTATAATCGATCAGTGTAATATCATATCCCAACTCTTCTATAGCTTTATACAAACCATATGTCTGGAAAAGCGACCCGAAATTTAGAGTGTCATGGATAGTTAATAATCCAACTTTATTCATGATAATATCCTTCTTATTCATACAGATTCATAAATTCATTTACTGTATCAGAAATATCATAACCTAGTGCACGAACAATTGTAACACCGTTATTTCTTTCATGTCGTTTAGCTAATTCATTAATTGCTTCAATCCATTTCTCTGCATCACCTTCTTCTATTGGTAAGTATTTCACTGAATCGACAAGCTTCGCTTCCCTTGTAATATTTATGGAAAAGATCACCGGTAGACCACTTGCTTGCGCCTCTACTCCTACTATTGGAAATCCTTCAAAAAGGGAAGGAAGACAAAACACATCCATAGCCATCAGAAGTTCATTTACTTTGTTTGAAGTGCCAAAGAAGATAACTCTGTCTGAGATCTTCAGACTATCTACATATTTTCGCAGATCTTGCTCTTTGTATCCCTCTCCAACAATTAATAATTTGGCAGGAATATGAGCTTCTATCATTTTCTTTACCAACAATATTAAAAATTCATGGTTTTTGGGAGCCATTAACCTCCCCACGTGACCAACTAACACCTCATTATCTTCAATGCCCAGCTGTTTTCTAACTTCTTTTCTGATTTGATTATTGAACTGAAACTTTTCTAGCGGTATACCATTCTTAACAATTTCCACATCTTTTATTGCATTTGGAAACATCCAGTTTGCAGCAACCTCTGAACAAGCAACCAATTTTGTTCCAATATGCTTCAATCTATAACTACATATCTTATGGATTAATATTTTTAGTTTGCTATTCCCTTCTACTCCTGAAGAATGTGAATGCAAAATAATATGAGGCACTTTTGCATGTTTCGCTGCCAATCCGGAAACAAATAGCTTATTCGCTGTATCAGCGTGTATATGAACATAATCATATTTTTGTTCAGACAACAGCTTTTTCAAATTGTGATATACATGAATTTGCTTTCCAAACTTGTTTCCATCATGCCCAATATAATGAACCATGCAATTATATCTATTTAAAAATATTATGTTGCTTTGATTTTCAAATCTTTCAATGGCCGCAATATCAATTTTCGTTTCAGTATTATTATTATTTACAATTACATTTTTTACAAGAGAAAATACACCTCCCGAATTTAAGTCATCAACGTTTATTTCTAAGACTTTTTTCATATAATTTCCCTCTTATCCATTTCTTTTTGGGAACAAATATAGCATTAATTCCTCTCTTTTTTGCCGATATGAAATCTGCCTTTGGACTGTCCCCAATATGCAATATTTCTTTTCCTGTAATTTTCTTTTCTTTTAGTATAATATCAAATAGGTCTCCATTTCTTTTGCTTGCATTATATTCATTCGATAAATACAGAGATGAATAATCCTTGTATCCACATTTGTTGAGTATTTTTTCGATAACTTCTCTCGGCAGATACATGTCTGTTGTTATAATCACTTCTTTTGATAACAAAACACAATATTGATATGCTTTTTGAATGGGATTCTTTGGGTAACAGGTGTTTATTTCTTCTGCCATTTCCTCTTCCATCAGCTCAAGCCTGAATGATTCATATTCTTTTGGTAGAAAATCATATATTTGTTGGATTGTCACTTCTTTTGATATTTGGCCTTTTCTTGCTTCTCTTTCAGCTATTATTCTATCCTTTCTGAATGTTTCAGCCGTTTGTTTCCCTAATATTTTTTCTCCAACAATCGCAAAAACATCCGACGGTATTATGACTTTTCTCTCAACTAAAGTATCAAACACATCAAAGCTCACTATTTTAATTTTTTTTTGATTAATTATTCTCTTTTGAAGCCAATTCATTTTCTAATTACCTCATATATTCTATAATACGGAAATGGGATTTTGAATGCAGACTTCATAAAACCAGTTTTCCAAGGACTATTACTTAAAGCATGAATTAATTCCTTTGGTTTGTATTGAAATATCTTTTTTTCACTAATAAAGTATCTTTTTGCTCCATCATATATATAAAATCCTTCAAAAATCTTAGTTTCCATCAGTGTTGGAGTTTTGCCAAATTTCATAAGAGGCTGCACAAGTTCATTGTAATTCTCCGTTGTTTTCTCAATAGAAAGACTCGCTTGTATATAATCAAGAGCTGCTTGCTGCCATTCTTTGATATGATCAACAAGAACTATGTCTTCATTATTTATATATTCATATTGATCTAAAACAGGATCAACTTCCCCGTTTATATTCAATTTATATCCACTTGTTGATCCTTCAAACCCTTGGAACAATCGTTCTAAGCATCCAAAAAAACATAAAGTGTCTTTTCTTTTTTGAGGTCTGCTTTTGTCATATATATATCCATATGCATTGTTTTTTATCGGAACATTGGGCAATATGCCAACATAATAACCATCAATAGTCGCTTCAAGGCCATTTTCATATAAAAACAATTCCAAATAGTACTGCATGCTTCCATGCCAACCAATATCAACGATGGCAAAATGATCGTTCATACCAATTTGATTGATATACTTCAGCAATAGATTGGATTGGATTTCCGATTTTTGAAAAATTATGTCTTTGTATTGAAAATACAACTGTGATATCTCCGAATCAGTTGCAATATCATCAAATGCCAAGTCTCGATTAAGATCCAAGTTGTTGCTTTCTGCTATTCCGTGCCTTTCTTCCTCGTTAAAACCAAAGTATTCCAAAAGTTTTCCCACACTAACAAATCTTTCCCAAGATAAATACTTTAGTGATTCTTCAAATGAATTTGTTTTCCAAAGTAATGCCTGGCGTAGGCTTTTTCTTGAAAAGTATACATATTCCGTTGCATTTTTCTTTTCATCTATCAAGTCATATGCTTTTTTCATCATATAACCATCCCGTGAAAAGAAAAACACTTTATTATAATTCTTATTATCAATATGTTTTTTTAACCACTTCGAAAACCCAAATAAAAAAGGGCCGAATTTTTGATAGCCAAATTCATAATAAATTGAATGAATCGATTTTTTTCCCATGCTCATAGGCAAATATTCCTTTTCCTTGATATGCAACATGCTGTAAAGAAAATTGCTTTAGTGAATATTTATCGCAATAATATCATTTAGATATTTCTTTTTAACATTTTTCGCTTTATGAAACGTCCCCCCTTAATAAACCAATTTTGACTTTCCATGAAAACATATCCTGTGTTCTTGTACGAGAGCTCATTCGTTTCAATCCATACATCCAGAAGCCGTTCGCTGACGAAACCAAATACACGACGGTCATATTGATTATAAGTACTAATGTCCAGCCTGTTCTCCAGTTCGAAAAGTACATCAAACATCCATTCGCAGTATTGGTCAAACAGTTCCTTTTTCATCACAAACATGTTGAAGCGATGTCCTGTTGTCTTCTTCATGCTGGAATCCCAGGCAGCAATATACTGCGGATATTTTTCCTTCAGAATATCCCTTGTTGTATCCAGGTCGATCGCATGGTGCGCATGGGCATATTGGCTGTAGTTCGTCTCAATCCAATAGTTCCGAGGTGTCGGCAGAAGGATGTCTATATCCTTCAGCTTCTGCTCCATTTGTGTGGCGTCAATTACTTTCTGTTTCTTATCGCCAAACATCTTTCCATTTGAAAAATGCCTGCGATAATGTGCCAAGCCTATATAATCCGCATTCAGATTCTTCCAAGCCCAGTAAAGACCTGTCAGCTCACAGTAATTCGGATTCTTTTTGCTGATGTTTTCACCCTCATCGTCCCGCTGATAGCCAATGCTTTCCTTTCCTGCCGCGCCCACATGAACAGGAAGATACATGGGATCATCTGGCATCCAATACTTCTTATGCGTTGCGACAATAATCTTGATATCCATCTGTTTATCTTCCTCGCTCTCTGTTTTACTGGGCCCCATCTTTCTTTATAACCGCTAACGCCGTTCTGAAGATACAAAGAATATCCAGATAGAAGCTGCAGTTTCGTACATAATAGTACTCCAGTTCAAGGCGTTCCCTGTAATCTATATTGCTTCTTCCGTTACAGCCCCACCATCCGGTAATTCCAGGTTTCACTTTCTGATAAAGTTTCAATCCACCATGTTGCTCCAGTTCTCCTGCCACCAACGGCCGGGGACCAACAAGGCTCATATCGCCCTTCAGAATATTAATCATTTGCGGAAGTTCATCAATGCTGGTTTTCCGCAGGATCTTTCCGACTTTCGTAATCCGAGGATCATTGGAGAATTTCTGGTTTTCTTCCCATTCCTTCCGATAGATTTCGTCTTTCAGTAATTCTTTCAGAATCTCATCCGCGTTCGGAACCATAGAACGGAATTTCCAAATTCTTATTTCTTTGCCATTTTGTCCAATCCGTTTCTGCCTGTAGAAGATCTTTGCCTTGTCACCTGTCAGCAAGTAAATCAACTTCACAATAACGGTTACCGGAATCAAAATGATAACGCCAATTAAACCACACACAAAGTCAACCAGTCGCTTCAATGCAAGGTACAACATTTGCCCCGGTTTGAAAGAAAACGCTCCAATGCTGAGGGATTTATACACGCCAAAGTTCTGAATATACTGATCTTCCGGCTGAAATCCTACAGCGGATTCCACCACAATATTCAACCCTACCGCATTGGCGTTCAGGCGCTCCAATACACCTTCTTCCACCAAGCCCGGCCGAACCGCCACCAACACTTCTCCAATATTGTTATCCAGCACATACTTTTCATAATCATCAATAAAAACCGGAATGCTGTCCATCCCTTCAATATCCACACGGCTAGTTTCTTTATCATCGACCAGATGAATTCCTTTTACATCATAGAGCTGAAAGTCCCCAGCCGTCACATTACGGATGGTGGTTTCAATCCCCTCTTTGCTGCCAATCACAAACAGCGGGATCTGCTTTGTTGTGTTGATTACCACCTTTCCGCTGACAATCAGTTTTTTCCACAAGAACTTCAAAAGAAGAGACAAGACAAAATAGATGCCATACATAACGAACGACATCTCACGAGAATAGGTTGCACCGATTTTAAATGCATAAAAAATTGCACTGGCTAAAAGTAGATTATATACTGCCAATTGGAAAGCCCGAATAATCTCCATATAGTAGGATCTTTTCAAAATCCCGCTATATGGATTTACAAAGAAATTAATTACAATGCTCAGAATCAATACAATAAACAGATATCTGGTCCATTCATCATTCTGGGCGAAATTGAGATTGTCAAATTTCAAATAATACGAAATTAGATAAGAAAGAAAAAGCGCAATCAGGTCTACGACCATAAAATCCACATGTTTCATCCAGGAGTACTTTGATTTAATCTGCATTGATCGTCACCTCATGCGTTTTTGAAATAAAAACCATTAGTAACCGATTATCCAACCTGTCCAGATTCATGATATGTCGTTACAATCTCTGCCAAAGTCTTTTTGACATCTCCATGCGTATCCAGACATGTCTCCAGTTTCTCCAGTGCGGCCGCAATTTCTTCCGGACTGGTCTTCTCCTGCTTTGCAATGAAGATCCGGTCCTTTTCTGTTGCCTGGTCATTCTCCGTATCCCGAAGGAGTTCTTCGTAAAGTTTCTCTCCCGGTCGAAGTCCGACATACTCGATCTTCTCTTCTCCAGTACCGTAAAGCTGGATCATGCGCTCTGCCAGATCTTTGATCTTTACCGGCTTTCCCATATCCAGGACATACAGTTCCCCGCCCTTGGCCATGGATGCTGCCTGCAGTACCAGAGAAGCCGCTTCCGGAATCGTCATGAAGTAGCGGATGATATCCGGATGCGTAATCGTTACTGGCCCACCCTGTTTGATCTGCTTTTCAAAAATCGGTACTACAGACCCATGGGAACCGAGTACATTTCCAAAGCGAACCGCCACAAACTGGGTCTTACTGCCATTCATAGAAGAAATGATCATCTCTGCCAGGCGTTTTGTAGCCCCCATCACATTGGTCGGGTTCACAGCTTTGTCCGTGGATATCAGGACAAAACGCTCTACGCCGCACTCTGCCGCAATCTTCGCGGTTTTATAAGTACCAAACACGTTATTCAGAACCGCCTGTTCTGGGCTGTCTTCCATCAGAGGAACATGTTTATGAGCCGCCGCATGGATCACCACATGGGGCTTATACCTGCCCATTACCCGCCAGAGGGATTCCTCATCCCGGACAGAGCCAACCTCCAGACGTACGGTATTCGCTACAAGATCTCCATACTTTTCCTTCAGTTCAAACAGGAGATCATACATATAATTTTCAGAAATATCATAAATCACCAGCTGTGCTGGTGTGAAAGCCAGAATTTGACGGCAAAGTTCTGATCCGATGGATCCTCCACCACCGGTAACCAGTACTCGGCGACCACCAAAGTATTCCTTCGCCTCGCTCATATCCAGGTGTTCTTCCGACCGATTCAGCAAATCAGCAATGTTCAGTTCCCGGACAACACCCTGGGCTTCCGAAAACACCCGGACCTTTTTGCCGGTAGCCATACATGATTCAATCAGTTCCTGTTTGGGCGAATGGACCGTAATGATAATTTCATCTGCCCGGTATTCTTCCGCGGCTTCTTTCACATCCATTTTCACAACCGGAACACGGGAGATTGCTGCGTTGGTTTTAGCCGGATCATCATCCAGCGCCACCACAGCTGCGGCATTTCCATACCGGCCGTTTTGAATATCCCGGATTACCGTTGCGCCAACATACCCAGCTCCAATAATCAGGAACCGCTTCTGTCTCTCTCCAGTCTTCCGGATTGCCCCAGCAGTCCGGTAACGAATCAGGAAACGAGAGCCAGCAATCAGTGCTAAGGTGATTACCCACTGTATAAAATAAATCGGTCTCGGCATCAGGATCAGCCGGGCACCAATCTGATCTTCGTATTTCCCGCAAAAGAGCGAAACCACCAGGCTGATCAGATAAGTGATACCGGTTCCGGCGAGAGTGGCAATTGCTGCCTGAAAGAAAGTATCTGCCCCGGCATAGCGAAGGAGACTTTTATATATCCTGCTGATGTACAATCCCATCAAAGTCGCGGCAAGAAGAATGGGCAGTGTCCGGCACATCTGGGTTATCCGAACCGCTGATACACTGAGGGAAAAGTAAAACTCAACCGATATGAAAAGGCCAATTACTACAAACAGAGCATCCAGAACCGGCCAAAACAATTTATTCTTAATGGCTCTTCACCTTCTGCTTTCCTGTCAAATAAACTAGCTTCAAAAGAGTTAGGCTCCGCCATATGGCCCGCTGAAGCGTGTCATAAAACACCAGTCTCTTTTCAGCGTTTCCGGCTCCAGCAAACCACTGCGAGCCCATCTGCGCCTGCCTGTGATTCTCCCGGTCTGCTTTGTAGCAGATATGACTCCGTCGAATTATTAAAAGACGTAATCATACAGATTAAATTATACAATATCCCCTCTATTTCCGTCAAACATAAAACATAGGTAGAAACTCTTACATAGCGAACATGTAAACGATCTGTAGAGATTGCTTTTTCATTGGTTGCATGATAATATGAATTGTTAAAGTATGTCCCTTTTACCAGGGATGATGGGAGGGAATCAGATGGATCAGAACGAGCATCAAGAAAGTCGACTGGCCATTGACAAAGATGCACAGATCAACGTGGTAGTCAACGCTCCAGAAAGCGAAGAAGATGTCATTAACCTGAGTAATGTGTTCCATAATGCTAAGCTGAAGAGCCGTGTTTTTGCTTGGGTTCTGGTACTGTGCATGGTTGTTGGTATAGTCGCTCCTTTGCTATTATACCAAATCAATCCACCTATGCTAACAGCTACATCAGTAGTAACTCTAAAATATGATGTTGCCCGAGAGCAAGTATTAAACGGCCGGAAGATTATTACCTATTCGCCCGCAAAAGATTTAACAGCGCCAGACGGAAGCAGTGAACTGGACCTCAGTCAAATAACCTCAGCTTACGTACTGCAGCAGGCATTGGAAGGAATGGATCTCAGCCAGCCGATTACGCTTGCCATGTTGCGAAAGAATATCTCTATCGAGCGAGTTCTAACAGATGAAAGCCGTCGAGCTCAAGAACTGGCATCTCAAATGGTAGAAGACAAAAACACTGGCGCTTATGCCCAGATGCAAAACGTAAGAATGATATACAACAACAAGTTTGTCGTACGGTTAACCAATGGGTTTACTCCTGTTGGTGCACAAGACGATGCAAAAAAGCTGGTGCTGAAGGACGCTGAAGTAAAACTCCTGTTGGACCGGATTCTGAGTGCATACAATGATTACCTCGTACTGACCTACGCAAACGTAAAGCTGCCGGATGATGAACTGTTTGTTATCGATACAGAAAACCTGGATCTGTTGGAAAGCCTCGAACTTCTACAAACAGCAAGTGATAACCTGTACAATTACTGCGACCAGAAATCAAATGCAGTAAAGGCTTACCGCTCCCATAAAGATGGTCGAAACCTGGAAGATTGGATGAAGACCATCGAGACAGGACGAGAAATCGCAATTGACTACCTGTACTCATACGTGTACAACAACTCCATCGTCCGGGACAAAAACAGCATGATCACCAATTATCGGTACCAGCTGCGGAATGCGCAGAGCCAGCTGGACGTGGTAAACAGCAACGTCGCGACAATACAGTCCATCCTGGAAAACTATAAAAATGATGAGATCTTCGTCTCCATGCAGGAAAGTGATACTGCCAAGTCCACACGGACAACCACCGATTACTATAACGAACTGATCCTGCAGCAAGCAAATAATTATGCCAGTGCTGCCAAGCTGGAAACCACTATCGCGGATCTAAACGACAAGATTGCTAACCTGACAGCTGACAGCAATAAAGTCATAGCAGCAGAAACTGACCTGGCGATTGCTGAAGAAAGCCTACAACAGACCATCGCTTCTTGCCGAGCGGTTTATGAGGGGATTAAAGCTCATATGGAAGAATTGATTTCTTCCCCATTCTACACGACCTATGCAGAGCATACTGAACCGCAGGACAGGCTGCAAAACTTCATTTCTGCCAACCTGAAAAAAATGATCATTGGCGCGGTTGCAGGAGCGGTGATCGCCTGCGGAATCTGGTTCCTGGCAGCCCTTGCGCCGGAATTCCAAAAAGGCAGAAAAGATGAGGATGAAAGAAAGGAGGCGGCCGCAGTATGAAGAAGCAGATGAACAATCAAAAAAGCCACTGGCTGCGGAACACTCTGTGCGTGCTGATCGTATGTGGTATTCTTGGCACGATCCTTTCCGCTATCCTCTTCCTGACCAATCCTGAAAAAACCTATGCGGCAGCTAATGTGCAATTTTCCTTTGACGGAGCAGCAGAAGGCATTGCTCCAAATGGATACTCATTTGGTATTTCCGCGGTCACTTCGGACGAAGTTCTGGAAAAAGCCCTGGCAAACGCCGGCATGACCGATCGGTATACCGTGGAAGAAGTTCGCGGCCAGATTGAAACCTCCGGTGTATATCCGGAAGATATTGTCCGGCAAATGATGAACTATGAATCCCTGCTGGATTTCAGTGCCAATCGTACACTGACGCTTTCCGACTATCATCCGACACTGTATACCGTTGTTCTGTATAATGGATTTGATTCAAAAATATCCAAGGGCGATCTGGAAAAACTGATGCACGCCATAATGGACAGCTATAAGGAATATTTCAGCGAAGTGTATACCGCCGGCAAGAATGCTGTTAGCGTCTCCTACAATCTTGATGATTATGATTATCCGCAGCAGCTGACAATTCTGACCCGTACTATGGAAGACGCCATTTCCTACGCTGACGAATTGTACGAAAAAGAGCCGGCACTTCGGTTGAACGGCCAAGGTTTCAATGACATCTCCGTGCGACTGCACAACCTGATCGATACTGATATTTCCAAGCTCAGCGCAGATATCACAATGAACGCACTGACCAAGAATACATCCCGTCTGATAACCCAGTATGACTACGAGATCAGGAGTCTGACAAATGAACTAAACAAAAAGAATGATCAGCTTGGTCGGCTTGATGCATTGATTGCTTCCTACGACAAGAACGAAATCATCTACCTGTCCACCGCGGACAGCCTGACCAAGATTGACGGGAATTCTTCCGAGACCTACGATGCGTTGGTTGCTAACCGGAGGGAAGTCGCAGATGAAATCACAACCATCAACAATGAGATCTCCAATTATCGCCTGCTGCTGGCTGACCTGATCGGTGAGAAAAAGACAGAAGAAACCGAAAAAGCACCTGCAACAGCAATCGAACAAACATCTGTAATCCCTGCATCTGACAGTGCCGAGGGCTCTGGAACCACTGAGGAGATCGTTGTTTCCGAGCGGACCCAGGAAGAACTGGAAGAGCTGGCAAAAGCAGCTGAGGAAGCCGCCCGGAAACAGATTGCTACACTGGAAGCAAACATTTCTTCCATGGTAACTAAAAGGGAAGCCGTTATGACGGACTTTGCCAACCTAATTCAGAAATATAATGACAAGTATGTCAATGACATGACTGTGTCGGTATTTGATTATCAGTATAAAGCACCTTCCCTGCTGAGTGGCGCATTCATCAAGCAGACCATCAAGATTGCCGGCATGTTCTGCGTGGCCGGGTTCATCGTATGCATGATCCTGCTGATCAACAGCCGCAGAAAAGAGGAAAAAGCATGACCATTATTGTTACCGGCGGCGCCGGGTTTATCGGAAGCAATTTCATCTTTTACATGCTAGAAAAGCACCCGGAATACCGAATCGTATGCCTGGATAAACTAACATATGCCGGAAATCTGTCCACCCTGAAAAGTGTAATGGATCATCCCCAGTTCCGGTTTGTAAAGGGAGACATCTGCGATCGGGAAGCGGTATACCGGCTGTTTGAGGAAGAAAAGCCGGATATCGTGGTCAACTTCGCCGCAGAAAGCCATGTGGACCGCAGTATTGAAGATCCTGGTGTTTTCCTGCAGACCAACATCATGGGCACTGCCGTGCTGATGGACGCCTGCCGGAAATACGGGATTGGGCGGTATCACCAGGTATCCACGGATGAAGTATACGGGGACCTGCCCCTGGACCGGCCGGAGCTCCTGTTTACCGAGGAAACGCCGATTCATACCTCTTCGCCGTATTCTTCCTCGAAAGCCTCCGCCGACCTGCTGGTAATGGCCTATCACCGGACGTACGGGCTTCCGTGCACGATCTCCCGGTGCTCCAACAACTACGGCCCTTATCAGTTCCCGGAAAAGCTGATTCCGCTGATGATCTCCCGGGCACTAAACGACCAATCCATGCCGGTATACGGCGACGGGAAGAATGTCCGGGACTGGCTGTATGTGGAAGACCACTGCAAGGCCATTGACCTGATCATCCATGAGGGCAAGGTCGGGGAAGTGTACAACATCGGCGGACACAATGAAATGGCCAACATTGACATTGTAAAACTGATCCTGCAGGAAATCGGAAAACCGGAAAGCCTGATTACTTACGTGGGTGACCGGAAAGGCCACGACAGGCGGTATGCCATTGATCCGGCCAAGATTCATCGGGAACTGGGATGGCTTCCGGAAACAATGTTCGCAGAAGGAATTAGAAAAACCGTTACCTGGTATCTGGAGAACCGGGACTGGTGGGAAGAAATTGTATCCGGCGAATACCAGAATTACTACGAAAGAATGTACGGAAACCGGTAATATTTTCCAAACAAAAATGGCAGGAGCACTTGCTCCTGCCATTCTTCAATTAATCAGAGTTATTCCGGTTTGTATACTCCATTTCCGATGAACGGTACCACCCAGTACCGCTGGGATGGAGTTTTGTTGTCCACAAATTCGGTTTCAGATTCAGTGGGTTTTCCATCCTTCGGCGTATAAGCGATTGTCGGGGTATCCATCCGGGTATAACAGCGGATTTCAGCTCCTTCCGGCTGGAAAGGCTTCGGTTCTGTATTGCCGTCAATCAGAACCAGTACCGCGTAGAAGGACCCGTCCGACTTCGGCTGCAACTCTGCCCGGAAAGACTTCCCGGGATTCTTTTCCAGGATATCCAGCACTACGGCTGTCGGGATTGCGACAGCCATGCTGCTTCCTTCCGGACGCAGGAGGAGCGTTTCCTCCTGTTTTTCCATCTGCTTTTGAATATCTTCCTGCGTATAAATCAGGAAAATGATCGGCTGCTGGGCTCCGCACATGGCACATACGCCGTTGCGGAATACATGGTTCCGGATTTCCTCTACCTTGTCCCGGGTTTCCTCGGAAAGAATTTCACCGCAGTCCAGACAGGCCGTACGTACTACCGCATCATATCCGACTACCTTGTGGGACTGATTGTCCAGGCGGATATACTCCGGGTTTTCATAAAATACATATTCCTTGGTGTTCTCATGGGCGCAGTCCAGGTCCGTCGGCGTAGCCAGGTCCGGATTTCCGGACATGCCTTCCGCGGCCGCAGCCGCGGTCAGCAGCAGGAGCAGCACCAGCAAGAGCAATCCATTCCGTTTCATGGTTTCAATAATCTTCCTTCGGGGTTGGGTCGGTCAGTAAAAGGAGTCAGAAAAAAAGGAAACGTATCCATATTCTATACAGATTGACAACCTTCGTCAAGTTGACGAACAGGAAAGCGTTGTGTTTCAAGGGGTTTTGTGATATCATACTGTGCAATAGCGGGAAGGGGCTTCGCCTCTTTGTGCTTGAAACAGAGGGAGGAACAAACCATGGACGTGATTACCACCAGGGAGCTGAAGGAACAGCTGGCATCACTGCAGGGACAGAGTGTTACGCTGCAGGGATGGATCCGGAATCATCGGAAACAGAAGAATATGGGGTTCATCGATTTCTTCGACGGAACCTGTTTCCGCAATCCGCAGGTGGTGTATGACAATAACGTGCCCGGGTTTGACGATATCCAGGCGCTGCATGTCGGCAGCGCCGTCACCGTGACCGGCAAGGTTGTTCCCAGCTACAAGGATCCGGAAACCCCGGAAATCCAGGCAGAATCCATCGTGCTGGAAGGGGACTGCCCGGAAGACTATCCGCTGCAGCCGAAGCGGCACACCGTAGAATTCCTGCGGGAGATCGCTTACCTGCGTCCGCGGACGCGCCTGTTCCAGGCGGTATTCCGCGTCCGCAGCGTAGCTGCCATGGCCATCCATACGTATTTCCAGGACCGGGGATATGTGTATGTGCATACGCCCCTGATTACCGGAAATGACGCGGAAGGCGCCGGCAACACCTTTACCGTGACCACCCTGCCCGCCGGCAGCAAAGCGGATCCTTCCGAAGATTTCTTCGGAAAGCCCACGAGCCTGGCCGTAACCGGCCAGCTCGAAGGCGAAACCTTCGCGATGGCCTTCTCGAAGATTTATACCTTCGGACCAACCTTCCGAGCAGAGAACAGCAACACAAAAACACATGCGGCTGAATTCTGGATGATCGAGCCGGAAATCGCTTTCTGCGACCTGAACCAGCTGATGGACATCGAGGAAGACTTCCTGAAGGCCATTGTGAAGACCGTAATGGAAAAGTGCCCGGACGAGCTGAAGTTCCTGGACCAGTTCACCGGCGGCGGACTGATCGCGAAACTGGAAGGCCTGCTCAGCAGCACCTGCGCACGGGTCACCCATGACGAAGCGATCTCCATCCTGCGCAAGGCCATGGAGAACGGCACCGAATTCAAGTTTGAGCCGAAATTCGGTGAAGATACCGCGAAGGAGCATGAGAAGTACCTGACGGAAGAATATTTCCATTCTCCCGTGTTTGTGTATGACTGGCCGAAGGACATCAAGGCGTTCTACATGTACCAGAACGATGACGGAAAGACTGTGAGCGCGGTGGACCTGCTCGTTCCCGGTGCCGGCGAACTGATGGGCGGCAGCCAGCGTGAAACCCGGCTGGAGAAGCTGGAAGGCCGCATGGATGAGCTGGGCATCTCCAAGGAAGAGATGTACTGGTATGTGAACCTCCGCCGCTTTGGCGGATGCACCCATTCCGGATTCGGCATGGGCTTTGAACGGCTGCTGATTTACCTCACGGGTGTGGATAACATCCGGGATGTGATTCCGTATGCGAGAACGCCGCAGAATTGCGAGTTCTAATTGAGCAATGGGGGCTTTCTGATCGTCCCCCATAACCCCTTCGGCTCATATGATTTTGTTTTTTGTGCCAAAGGATTATCTTGCTTATCCTTTGGCATTTTTCTTCCAGTTTAATGGGATGTCTGGTTGATGGAGAACGGATAATCCCACTTCTTGAATACAGATAAAGCAAGTATTCCAGCAAGATGAAGCGCTTTGGAGAATGCGTTCCTTCTGCTGTTCATATACAAAAGTAAAAAACGATGAAATGTAGTTAAGGAGGATAACTGCATGGAACCGTTGGTAAGTGTCATTATACCTGTATATAATGTGTTGCCATATTTGCGGGAAGCCTTGGACAGTGTGATTAATCAGACCTATACAAACCTGGAAATTATAGTTGTGGATGATGGATCTACCGATGGATCCGGAGCGGTTTGTGATGAGTATCTCTCCGACCCACGTGTAATTGTGATTCACCAGGAAAATAGGGGACTCAGTGGAGCACGGAATACTGGACTCGATCGGATGACAGGGGAATATGTTGCGTTTCTGGATTCAGATGATGCGTTTCAACCAAATATGATCGCATGTATGATCACATCAGTTGACCAAAATAAAGCAGATGTCGTTATATGCGGATATGATGAATGTTATACACAGCATAATCTAAGCAGTGAAAAAAAACAAAGAATCAAGCGCTCCTACTTCAGCAAAGAATCGGTATTATCTTCCTCAGAATTTCTGAATATGCTACTGTCTGGTACAGCAGAATGGGCTGTCTGGAACAAAATATACTGTCATTGGTTATGGAATGACCTTCGTTTTCCAGAAGGATATAATTACGAAGATATGCAAATTGATTGTGTCTTGTTCGAGAAGTGTTCCCGGATTGCAACGCTGCCAGGTTCATTTTTACAATACCGTAACCGACCCGATAGTATTACATCTTCAAATTCAGAAAAAAATATACTTGATTGTCTGGTAGCGGTGAAGACAATCGAAGAATATGTTATATCCCATACCCCATCAGTTTTCCCTAAAGAAACATTATCCTTGTTTCTGGAAAGATATGCCCGCACCTTAAGTATGAAATACTCCCATTTGCTTTTACATGACTATAATCCAACTATTCTGACAAATATCCATAAAGAAATTTTACTCCAGTGGAAACATCTTGAATTTGAACCTTTGAGCATCAAATCAAAAATAACACGTTCACTGTTCTTGTACACCCCCAGTTTAGTTTATCCAATCCGTTCCTGTTGGCAGTTGGGGAAAAGAATCCTGGGGAAAGCAACCATATGAAGAAACAAATGAAAAATACCATTTGGTCTGTAATCCAACACGTAGTTGTTATAGTATGCGGACTTATCCTGCCCCGGGAAGTCTTAGTATATTACGGATCAGAAATGAACGGAGTGGTGCATTCCATCTCCCAGTTCCTTTCGTATACTGTGTTACTGGAAATGGGCATTGGAGCTGTGATTCCTGCTTCTCTGTATGCTCCACTTGCTTCAGGAGATCATTACCGAATCAGCGCAATCCTGTCATCCGGGTATAAAGTTTATCGGCGAATTGGTTTAATCTGTATCGCATATGTCATTACGCTGGCCGCTCTTTTTCCAATGCTATCTGGTGTTTCTGCCACACTTCCGCTAGTCATTGTCCTGGGAATCGGCCGAATTGCCTCATATATGATTGGCCAGCCGGAACAGTTTCTGGTCATTTCTGACCAGAAGGGGTATATCATTTACGTCCTGGCTACAGTTTCCCAAATTGTGAATACAGTTGTCCAGGTGCTCCTGATCCGCTCAGGGAATCCATTGTATGTTGTGAAGCTGGCAGGAACACTGATCGGATTCATCCAGATCGGCCTGATTCTCCTGTATGTCAAACGGCATTATGATATTGACCGGAAGGTTCAGTATGTAGAGGAACCGATCCCGCAAAAATGGAACGGGATCGCCCAGCATGTAGCTTATTTCGTGTTAGAAAATACAGATATTATTCTGCTGACGCTGTTTTCCACCTTCCAGGAAATCTCTGTTTATTCAGTTTATTTCATGGTCATATCCGGTATCCGGCAAATTTTCTTTTCTGTGACCTATAGTGTTCAGCCCAAACTGGGCGAACTGCAAGTACGTGAAGACAAGGGTGAGCTTCGTCGGTTCTTTGCTTCCTTTGAGCGCTGGATCCATGTTGTAACCATCCTGGCTTTCGGCTGCGTTGCGCTGTTCCTGGTTCCGTTTGTGCAGGTGTATACCGATGGAATAACCGATGCGAATTATACCCGTCCGCTGTTTGCATTGCTGCTGACACTGGCATATGGTTTCCAGAGCATCCGTGATCCGTATGACAAACTGATCCTGGCTTCCGGGCATTTCAAACAGACACAGAAAAACTATATTATCGCAGCCGTATTAAACTTTGGTATCTCCGTTGTCGCTGTCCAGTTCTGGGGACTGGAGGGCGTTGCTCTTGGCACGCTGGCTGCAATGGCATACCAGGCGGTTTATATGGCAATGTATGATACGCGGGTCCTGCTGAAACGGCCGGATAAGGTGCTGCTGCAGAATGTGGCGCTGGACCTGGTTCTGATCGGACTGTTTGTGTTGATTTCGCAGACTGTTCACCTGCCAGTCGAGGAGTTTTTCCGGCGAATCCTGGGTTTGATCCGGGGATAACGAGAGATTCTTTGAAAAACAATTGTATTGTTGATATAATTTGTAGTATACTAATCACACATTATTTTTTCTTTATACGCGAATAGTCAAGGGGGTAGCCATTGTGAAACGGTTTGTATTGGTTTTCCTTGCATTATGCCTTTGCTGTTCCGCTGCAGCGGCAGAAATATCTGTCACCGGAAAAACAGTTGAGGTCTCCGGTATCTCGATGAATGAGTATGCTGATACATTTGCCGTCAGGACCAGTTCAGGATACTACCAGGTGGTGGATCCGGAAATGAATCCCTTAAGCAAGGAATATCCGGATATTACAGCAACAGGCAGCCTGTATGTCACGCGGGGAGAAGACAACAAGGAAGGCCTCCTGGACGGTAAGGGACAAGAGCTCATTGCTCCCGTGTATGATGATATCCAGGTCATCAATGATGACTGGTACATGGGAATCACCCTGAAGGAAGCCACCGCGGACAATTATGATTATGAATCGTGGTTCTCATCCGACAAGAAATACTACCTGATTGACACTGCCGATCTGTATTTCCATGAGAACAAGCTGGCCACCCTGTCCAGGGCCGACTGGTATTACGCCACCGCATACGGCGATTACATCATTATCCAGGACCGGGAAAAGAAACGCACCGCATACAACAAGGCTTTTGAAAAATCCGAATATGTTCCGGAATACTCTTCCGAATATGAGGAGGATTACCGCAGCAACCGGATCACCCACGTCGGAAGCGGACAGGAAGCGTTTGTTCCCGGCTGCACCCTGACGCCGGAAGAAGTCCGGCAGCGGATCTGGGTGAACAATGAGACCATGCTGGTGGACCTGCAGGGAAATGTCCTGGCGGATCTGTCCGATTACCTCTTTTACAACAGCATCGACCAGGAGACCAACCTGATCAAGGTGAAAAACAACAAGAAAAAGACCGGGCTGCTGGATTCCGCCGGCAATGTGCTCGTTCCATGTGCGTATGACGATCTGGAATACAACCTGGATTCCGCCTACAGGATGGGCTATGTTTACGCCGTAAAAGACGGGAAAAGTGGTTTTGTGAACCTGAAAACCCAAAAAGAAACCGGCTTTGATTTCATTGAAAGCGCCTGCAAGCAACGGTCCGCATTTATCATTGTCAACGATCCGCGCGAAGGAACCATCCTCGTCAGCGCGGTTGCCGGTGAACTTCCCGAACGGTACAAGGATGTGAACATCCCGTATTCATCCGCTTCCCTGTTTGCCACGGTCCAGGATATGGACGGCCGGATTCATGTGATTGATGCCGAGGGGAAGGACGCCCTGGCAGACAACCCGGAAATCCGGAGCCTTTACGATGTGACCTATTCCAAGGACGGATCCCTGATTCTCGTTCAGGATCTCCAGGGGGTAAACCATATCTATACCGTTACCGTCACCGAAGAAGAACCCGAAGAACCTGAACCGGAAGCGACTGCACAACCTGCTGAGGAACCCGACGGGACATGGACCTGTGAAAACGGACATTCCGGAAACACCGGAAAGTTCTGTTCCGAATGCGGCGCGGCGAAACCGCAGTAAACGCCCTGCTGTTGTTTTCTGATAAAAAAAGAATTATTGCATTGGCAGACGGGACAATCCATGTCCCGTCTGTCAAAAAGCATTGAAAGTATTTTCTTCCCGGTGATATAATCATTTCTGCAAGAATGTGATAAAGGGGATCTGGCATGAAAGCGCTGATTCTGAATTCCGGTCTCGGGTCCCGCATGGGGATGCTGACTTCTGAGCACCCCAAGTGCATGACGGAGATTTCTGCCCGGGAGACGATCCTTTCGCGGCAGCTGCGGCAGATTGCGGATGCCGGGATTGCGGAAGTGGTGATCACCACCGGGTATTATGACGAGGTGCTGGTTTCCTACTGCCGGTCGCTGGGGCTTCCGCTGCAGTTTACCTTTGTGAAAAATCCGGAGTATGACCGGACCAACTATATTTATTCCATTTACTGCGCAAGGGAATACCTGGATGACGATATTGTACTGATGCACGGGGACCTGGTGTTTGAGGATGAAGTGCTGGAACAGGTGCTTGCTTCTGCTTCCTCCTGCATGACCGTATCTTCCACCCTCCCGCTGCCGGAGAAGGATTTCAAGGCCCAGGTGCGGGACGGGAAGGTCATCCGCGTCGGCGTGGACGTGTGGGATGATGCCCTGGAAGCGCAGGCGCTGTACAAACTGCTGCGGGATGACTGGAAGGTATGGCTGGGCAAGATTATTGAATTCTGCGAAAGCGGCAACCGAAAAGTGTATGCCGAGAACGCACTGAATGAACTGGACGGCGCGGCGAATATTTCCGCGCTGGACGTAAAGAACCTGCTGTGTGCCGAGATTGACAACCCGGAGGACCTGGCAATGGTAACAGACAAGCTGAAGGAAATTGAATCCCGGACCGTGTATATGTGTTTCTCCGCGGACATCATCCACGGAGGGCATATCGCCATTATCCGGAAAGCGCAGAAACTGGGAAAGCTGACTATCGGGGTCCTCTCGGACGAAGCGGTTGCTTCCTACAAGCGCTTTCCGCTGGTGCCCGCTTCTGAGCGGAAAGTGATGTTCGAGAACATCGCCGGGGTGGACCGGGTCATTATCCAGGATACGCTTTCCTACCGGGATGTGCTGGAACGGGAAAAACCGGACATCGTGGTGCACGGGGATGACTGGGTGACCGGTTTCCAGAAGCCCATCCGGGACGAGGTTGTGGAGATTCTCGCGGGCTACGGCGGAAAGCTGGTGGAGTATCCGTATGCCAGCGACCCGAAGTACAAGGAAATCGACAAACGCCAGCGGGCAGACCTGGCCATGCCGGATATCCGGCGCGGGCGGCTGAAGCGGATGCTGGAAGCCAAAGGCCTGGTAACCGTGATGGAAGCCCATGACGGGCTGACCGGCCTGGTGGTGGAGAATACCGTGGTGCATGAGAACGGCGGCGCCCGCCAGTTTGACGCCATGTGGCTGTCTTCCCTGTGCGATTCCACCGCCAAGGGCAAACCGGACATTGAGCTGGTGGACATGACCAGCCGATTCCGGACGATTGACGATATCATGGAAGTGACGACAAAGCCCATCATCTTCGACGGGGATACCGGCGGACTGACTGAGCACTTTGTGTATACCGTCCGCTCCCTGGAGCGAATGGGTGTGAGCATGGTCATCATTGAGGACAAGACGGGACTGAAGAAGAACAGTCTGTTCGGTACCGAAGTAGTACAGACCCAGGACACCATTGAAAACTTCTCCGCAAAAATCCGGGCAGGCAAGAAGGCGCAGCGGACCGGCGAATTCATGATCTGCGCCCGGATTGAGAGCCTGATCCTGGAACAGGGCATGGAGGATGCGCTCACCCGCGCGTTCGCGTTTGTCGAGGCCGGGGCAGATGCCATCATGATCCACAGCCGGAAGAAGGATCCGGCGGAGATCTTTGAGTTCCTCGAAAAATTCCGGGAAAAGGACCTGACCACCCCGGTGGTGCTGGTGCCGACCTCCTTCAACAGCGTGAAAGAGGAAGAGTGGAAAGCCCGCGGGGCGAACATCATCATTTACGCCAACCAGCTGATGCGGGCGGCGGTTCCGGCTATCCAAAGGGCCGCGGAAACCATCCTGGAAAGCCACCGGGCTGAGGAATGCGATGCGCAGCTGATGCCGTTCAAGGACATCATCCGGCTGATTCCGGAAGAATAAAAAAACAACAAATACCCATATCTTCAAAAAACAATTGTACAGTTATCATGATTTGTGATACGATGCTCCCATAAAAAAGAATCTGTTTGTCAGCATATATCCCGGCTGCTTCGAACGCGGTTTGCAAAGACCGCAGTAACTGTCTGTTATCCATAAGGAAGGAGGGACTTCCTTGATTCAGAATCAGGCCGCAGAAAGCAACGGACTGAAACCGCCTTTCACATCAAAGAACGGTATCAATTTCAGGTGCCCCAAATGTGCCGGAGCATTGAAATTCGATATTCGCGAAGGAAAGCTGCGCTGCGAACAGTGCAGCCAGCTGCTTCCGGTCGGCGAACTGCCGGATCCTGTCTCGTCCAGAGAGAATGCCCGCCCCGCGGACATGGAGACTGTGGAGTACCATTGCCCATCCTGCGGTGCCTCACTCTACACCACTTCCTCCGGCGTCACTACCTTCTGCAGCTTCTGCGGATCGGATGTGGTCCTGGAGGAACGCATGAACCGGATGCGCCGTCCGGACCGAATCGTTCCCTTCACCATGACACGGGAAAAATGCGAGCAGCTTTACCGGGAACGTCTGAAAGACTCCCCGCTGGTTCCGGGAGACATGCGGAAAGAGGAAACCATCGCTCATTTCCGGCCGGTTTACATCCCGTTCTGGTGTTTCTCCGGGAAAGGCGACGGAACCTGCACCGGAGAGCAGAATGAGGTGGAAACCGACAGTAACTATATCACGACCAACACCTATGCCGTGGAGCATTCCACCCATGTCAGCGTATGGGATGTTTACTATGACGCCTGCACGCAGTTTGATGACGAAACCGCCCAGTGGCTCGCGTTCAGCAGCAGGAAATCCGTTCCTTTTCATCCGGCATATCTTTCCGGTTTCTACGCGGAAGCTCCGGATATGAAAAGCGATGATTTTTCCGCCCTGGTCCGGGATTATGCCCTGCAAAGCCTTGGTTCCCCCGGCACCTTCACCCTGCCGGACAACTTCAGGGAAAACGCAGAGCTGGTGCTGATGCCGGTCTGGCTGCTGGCCACCCGGCAGGGAGAGAAAATGGTATATACCGCCGTCAAGGGAACGAAAGAAGATCCCAAGGTACGCTGTGAACTGCCCATCAGTCCCAAGCGTTTCATCCTGCTGTTCTGTATCCTGGCTGTGATTCTCACTGCACTGATTCTGGGGCTTCACCGCTATATCCTGCTGCGCCCGAGAATCACCACAGCCCTCAGCTGCCTGCTGGCGATGCTGTGCTGGAACGCAGCAGGCCCATTCCTGGCCAGGATAAACCGGGAAGGAAATGACAGCGATCCAACCCGGACCATGCTCCGGAACGTCAAGACGGAGGAGAAGCAAAACCTGGTTCAGTACCTTCCTGCCACGTCACAGGCCGGGCAGGAGAAAGACCGGGTTTTCGTACGGTGGAAACCCCTGTGGATTACAGGAATTGTGGTTGCCGTTATTCTTCTGCTGTATGTGGTCCTTAACGGAAACCCACTCCGCGCTGTGAACTCCCTGATTTCGGACAGTTCCGTGCTGCCCCCGGCCCTGTGTATTTTTTCTGCGGTGATGCTGCTCGTCTTTCTGTTCAAGGGAACGACTCTGTCCGTTCCGGACCGTTACTGCCTGATTGCGCAGATTGTTATCTGCTTCCTGACCATTCTGTTTGGAAGATTCAAAACATTCCTGTACCTCATTGGCCTGGTCTGCTCTGTGATTACCCTGCTGGTCCTGCTGAACGCGTTCAGGCTCCACAACGCATATGTGACCCGTCCGGTTCCCTTCTTTGATGAAAAGGAGGGATGCCTATGAAAACCAGGACGCTGAAAGCCTTTGCGGCGCTTCTTCTCCTGCTGGCAGTTATATGGTTACCGGCGCCTTCCGCCCTGTCTGAAGAAAAACTCACCGGTGCAGGCTCTTTGCCCACCTACTATATTCCCCCGCTGGAGTTCAGCGCTCCGCAATATTCCTATACTGAAATTGATTTCTCAAAGCCTTCTACCGATTCTTCATCCAGGTCGGATCCGACCCCTGTGCCAAAGCCGGCACAGGAGTATCCGGGTTCCGCCGAAAACGAATACCGGATTATCCTGGATGATTCCGCCGGGCTGCTTTCTTCCGAAGACAAAGAAAAAGTGCTGAAAGTCATGCAGGAACTGTCCCAGTACTGTCATGTCATCTTCTGGACATCGAACGAAAGGGTCAGTGATCATCTGCTGTCTGTACAGCAATATGTGGACCGTCATATCAGCCGCTCCGTGGACGTGCCCAGCGCCGCGTTTGCCATCAACATGGGCAGCCGGAAAATTTCCCTCCTGACCCGGGGAGATATACAGAATTTTGTCAGTTCTTCCGAAGCCAACGCAATCACCGACCGGAACAGTTCCCTGGCCACCAAGCAAAAATACGGGGACTGCGCAGTTGCTTCTTTTACTGACGTGTATAACGCGATCCACGGTGTATATGCATTCTCTGTTATGCGGATGGTCTGCGCGGTCCTGGTCGCCCTGGGCCTCGCCCTGCTGATTTCATTCATCCTGACCCAGAACAGAAGCCTGCAGCCAAAGGCTGAAAATACCACCTTATCCCTGAACTGGGCTCATTCCTCCACTGCCAAACTTCTCAACAAGAAACTCATCCGGTCGGAAAGGAAGGCAATTCCAAGTTCGTCTTCTTCCTCCGGCTCCTCCTGTTCTTCCGGTTCTTCCTGTTCGTCCTGTTCTTCCTGCTCCTCCTGCGGTTCAGGCGGCAGCAGCAGCTTCTGATCAAGCAAAGGGGACAATATGAAAAACATCATGAGAAAAAAAGAAAAATCCGCCTCGGACATCCGGCCCTGGTTCACTTTCCAGTGGCATATTACCGATGCCTGTGATCAGCGGTGTACCCATTGCTATATCTACGGGGAAGACCGGCAGAAAGAGCCTGAAACCGTTTCGGCCGCCGATTTCGTCCGGATCCTGGACAAATGCCTGGGATTCTGTGACCGGCTCAATATGCAGCCATCTTTCTGCATTACCGGAGGGGATCCGCTCCTTCATCCCGATTTCTGGTCTTTCGCGGAGCTGCTGCATCAGGCCGGCGTATCCTTTACCGTCATGGGTAATCCCTTTCACCTGACAGCCGGCGCATGTAAAAAACTGAAAAAACTGGGATGCAGACAATACCAGATGTCCATTGACGGCCTGGAAGCGACCCATGACCGGATGCGCAAACCGGGTTCATACCGGGAAACAATGGAAAAAATTGCCCTTCTGAACCGGACCGGCCTCCCTTCCGCCATCATGACAACCGTGAGCCGCACCAATATGGCAGAGATTCCGGATGTGATCAAAGTCATGGATGCAGCCGGCGTCAGCTCCTATGCTTTCTCCCGTTACTGTCCTACCGGCCCGGACAAAGACGTGGGCATCACACCTTCGGAATACCGGCAGTTCCTGGCCGACTGCGCAACCGTTATTCACGAGCTGCTGGAAAAAGGCAGCCAGACCCGATACGGAAAAAAGGACCACCTCTGGACCCTTTACGATTATGAACGGGGAAGGTTCCAGATACCGGAAGAGACAGAACCCGGTGTGATCTACGGCGGGTGCCACTGCGGGATCAGCCATCTGACCATCCTGCCCAACGGAGATGTATATGCCTGCCGCCGGGTACTGAGCAGCCGTATCGGCAACGCCCTGACAGACAATCTCAGCGAGCTGTGGGCCGGTCCCATGAATCAATACAGGGATTACACCCGGTTTGAAAAGTGCGCCTCATGCGAGCTGATGCCCTGGTGCCGCGGCTGCCCGGCCGTCGCTTCGGGGACACAGAACGGGAATTTCTACGCGCCTGACCCCCAGTGCTGGAAATAAAAACCGGTCCTTTCCCTGCGGTTTATTTTCCCATAATCCGCTCAATTGTAAACGGACTCCCCTGGTATGGGGAGTCCATTTATCTGTTGTCCTGCTGTTACAGATTCTGCAGCGCCATGATGCCCAGGCAGATGAGGAAGGTACCAATAACCATGGCGGTAAAGGAGATCTTCCAGTTTCCGTTTTTGTTGAAGCCGTAGAAATCCTTCCAGCGCTTTTCTTCCGGGGCAAAGGCGATTTTGTACAGGTACAGCGGGCCGTACAGGACCACCGGGAGCAGTCCCCACAGGCACTGGGGGAATGACATGCCGCGCTTTTCCAGCAGGCAGAAGGAAACGAGCGCCATGAGCGGGGTGAGCAGGTGCATGAACAGGTTGCTCGCGCCTTTCAGGAGCACATCGTACCAGTCCTTCCCGATGCTGGGCGCCAGGAAGAAAATGACGGTGAGCATCGTGACGGTGACCGCCGCGGTGCCGATATACTTGAGTGTCCAGGCCCACTGCGGTACTCCGCCGGCCAGGGCGGTGATGGCCGTGATCAGGGAGACGACGGCACAGAGCGTATTGCTCTGCACAGTGAAGAAGCGGAAAGCACCCCGGGCGTTATCCGGCGTCCACTGCCCATCCTTGCGGAAGAGGGCAAAGACCAAAGCCGCGGTAATGAGGAATATCAGAATATTCAGAATAATATCCATTTTGAGATCTCCTTTTTGCATTATTGATAAATCCTGATCCCATCCTTCAGTATTTCATTCAGGAGTTCTTCGTTACCTGTCAATTGTTTCAGGTCCAGAAGATCAACCTTTTTATGCAGCCGTTCCCGAAGTTTCTCCGCAAGTTCATAAAAGCGCAGGCCGGTGATGCCGGAAGAAACCAGCAGATCGACATCGCTGGTTTCGGAAGCTTTTCCTTTGGCGTAGGAACCAAAAAGATAGCAGTACTGCACAGGATAATCCTTCAGGATTTCATTGCATGCCTCTGTAATTTCTTTTTTCGATAAAATGCCGTGTTCTTCATCCATACGGCTGATTTCCCGCATTTCTGCCAGCAGAAAACGATATTTGGGAGTATTGGCTTTTTCCGCCTCATTCTCATAGGAAATATAGGAACGAAGTGAGATTCCGATCTTTTCCGCTGCTTCGCGCTGAGTCATTTTGCTTTTCAGCCGTTGTTTCTTCAGCTCTGTCACTGTTTACACCTCCGTTCAATATACATTATGCACATTTTGCATATTAATGTCAATTGATATGTGCAATTTATGCATGATTTATTGTGTTTCCTAGTGCAATTCATCATCCGCTCTTCCCGGTTTTTATTGTTTAACACAGTTTCAGTCATGCACTGAAACCGGCCGTTTCCGTGAGCAGTTACTCTTCCGCCCGTGGAATTGGATACGCAACCTTGACAAATGTATACAAATTATATATCATTAACTGTGTTCGGCTGCGCGGTTACCGCGCGCTGTTATCGATAGAGTGTTTCCCAATTGTCAACGCGGGCACTGTCCGCGATCTGTTTAGGGGCGTTCCGTATGGGGCGAACCGTATACCGATTTACCGGGACCTCCTCGGTCGAAGCAGCGTACAGCCGTGCGAAGCGTTTGTTTTCGCACGGGTTTTTGTGTGCCGGAGAATAATGAAAATGAGTTTGAGATTCTTGAACAGAAAAGGAGGGAACCATGTCACCCATTCTTGCAATCGGGATTGCCATTGTAACGTGTGTCCTCGGTGCACTGCTCGGTTATATGTACCGGAAGAGTTACACCGAAAAGAAGATTGACCGGACAGAGGAATATGCCCGCCGCCTGTATGACGACGCGGTCCGGAAAGCGGAAGACTACAAGAAGGAAAAGGTGCTGGAAGCCAAGGAAGAAATCCTGAAGGCCAAGGCTGAAAATGACCGGGAGCGCGCCGAAAACGAGCGCGAAATCCGGGAACGCCGGAACGAAATCCAGAAGAACGAACGCCGCCTGATTCAGCGGGAAGAAACCCTGGAAAAGAAAGCGGATAACCTGGAAACCCGCGAGGAGAACCTGAACAAAAAGGTCGCGGACCTTGCAAAGCAGGAAGAGGAAATCACGGAACTGAAAAACCGCCAGCTGGCTGAGCTGGAGCGCGTGGCCGGAATGACCCGCGATGAAGCAAAGCAGATCGTCATTGAGAAGGTCCAGAAGGACGCTT
Source organism: Clostridiales bacterium (assembly GCA_017569285.1). NCBI lineage: Bacteria > Bacillati > Bacillota > Clostridia > Eubacteriales > Clostridiales bacterium. The sequence goes on along the minus strand of CP069419.1, from coordinate 1,706,291 downwards.
ACCACGACGCGGCCGCCATGGTGCGAGATATCGAGAGCCAGGCTAAGGAAGACGGGGAAAAGAAAGCCCGGAACATCATCGCCCTGGCGATCCAGAAGTGCGCAGCAGACCACGTGGCCGAGAGCACAGTCAGCGTGATCAACCTGCCGAACGACGACATGAAGGGCCGGATCATCGGCCGTGAAGGCCGGAACATCCGGGCGCTGGAAACGGCAACGGGCGTCGACCTGATTATCGACGACACGCCGGAAGCCGTGATCGTGTCCGCCTTCGACCCGGTGCGCCGGGAGGTTGCGCGGGTTGCGGTTGAAAAGCTGATTATGGACGGACGGATTCATCCCGCCCGCATCGAAGAGATGGTCGAGAAGGCCCGGAAAGAAGTGGACAACCAGATCCGCGAAGCCGGGGAGAACGCGATCTTCGAGACCAACCAGCACGGCATCCACAATGAACTGGTCAAGCTGCTGGGCCGCCTGCGGTTCCGCACCAGCTACGGCCAGAACGTGCTGAAGCACTCCATCGAAGTGAGCCACCTGGCCGGCCTGATGGCTGCCGAGCTGGGCGCGGACGTCGCGCTGGCGAAGCGCGCCGGCCTGCTGCATGACATCGGCAAAGCCGTGGACCACGAGAGCGAAGGTACGCACGTGACCCTGGGCGCCGAGCTGGCCCGGAAGTACCATGAAAACGCCGACGTGGTGCACTGCATTATGGCCCACCACAACGACGTGGAACCCCAGACCGTGGAAGCGGTGCTGGTGCAGGCCGCGGACGCGATTTCCGCCGCCCGTCCCGGTGCCCGCCGGGAGAGCCTGGAGAACTACATCAAGCGGCTGGAGAAGCTGGAAGAAATCGCCAACAGCTTCAGCGGCGTAGAAAAGTCCTACGCGATCCAGAGCGGCCGCGAGGTGCGCATCATGGTGAAGCCCGAGGACGTGACCGACGATGGCATCAAGGTCATGGCCAAGGAAATCGCCAAGCGCATCGAGGAGCAGATGGAGTATCCCGGACAGATCCGCGTGAACGTAATTCGGGAGACCCGGAGCACAGAATACGCGAAATAATATATTGCATATTCCACCCCACTCAATATAAAAGGATTTCGCATCTGCGGATGTGACCAGGGCTTTCCGATCGCCCTGGACCTTCGGTCAGTATACTAATAAATTAAAAACGGTTCTGAGAGTTTTCCTCTCAGAACCGTTTTTTTGTGCCCTTATATGCTCACCGGATCTTCCTGGGAGAGCAGGGATGGGGTGCCGGCGATGGGCGCCCAGCAATCCGGGTCAGCCGGGACATTCAGCCGGCGGTCCGCGTGGTTTTTGTCATATAACGGATATTTGATCCAGTTGCGGGTTCCGGAACCCAGTTCCGGGGTTTGGGGTTCCGGGGTTTCCATCACCCGGGGTGTCAAGGTCGGCGCCGGGGTTCCGGTGGGAGTCGGTACCGGGGTTGGCTCCGGGGTAGATGTGGGATCCGGGGTGGCCGTTACCGGCGCAAAGGTCGGCGGAAGCGTCTCATCCGGTATCTCCGGCTGCGGCGCAGGAGTTTCCGGCAGTGGAGCCGGCGTATTCCCGCCCGGCATGGGCGCTGGGGTTTCCGGACTGAGTGTCGGAGGCGGCGTTGGAGTTGATGCCTTTGGAGCCGGCGTCGGCGTCACCTGATCCGGCATAAGAACCGGAGTTTCCGGCCGGATCGTCGGGGTCGGCACCGGGGTTTTCGCTTTCGGCATGGGGGTCGGAGTTTCCTGGTCCGGCATGGGGGCTGGAGTTTCCGCCTTCTGCATCGGTGTCGGCGTCTCCTGGTCCGGCATGGGAGCCGGCGTTTCCGCCTTCGGAACCGGTGTCGGTGTCGTCTGGTCCGGCATGGGAGCCGGCGTTTCCGCCTTCGGAACCGGTGTCGGTGTCGTCTGGTCCGGCATAGGAGCCGGCGTTTCCGCGCTGGGGGCGGGAGTCGGTGTTTCCCGGTCGGATACCGGCACCTGCGTTTCCGGTTGAATCACCGGGGTGGGTGTCGGAGTGTTCTCCCCGGGTACAGGGGTCGGAGTTTCCGGGTCCGATGCGGGAACCGGGGTTTCCGCTGAATGAACCGGAGTCGGCGGCGGATTTTCCGGGATGCTTTCGGCCCCCGGCGGCGTTGTATGGTCAGAAGGAACTCCTGCCGGGGCTTCCGGAGTGACCGCCGGCTGGCCTGCCTGCGCAGGAGCCGGAGCCGGGGGCTGCGTCGGTGCCGGAGTCGGCGTGGGCGTGGGCGTCGGTGTGGGAGTATCTGTTGCCGCCGGGGTCGGCGTGGATGTCGGTGTGGGCGTTGGCGTGGGCGTCGGTGTCGGGCTTGGGGACGGCGTCGGGGATTCCGTCGGAGCCGGCGTCGGCGTAGGTGTAGGTGTAGGTGTCGGCGTCGGTGAGGGCGTTGGCGACGCGGTCACTTTGGCACGGCCTTCGATCCGCCAGCCGCAGACGCTGCAGACATCATCGCCGGTTTCCTCGTCCCTGTAAAAGTCCGTGTTTTCATCGCAGATATCACACCAGTGGGTATGGTCCGCCAGGGCCGGCGGAAGCAGGGCAGCCAGCAGGAGAATGGCTGTAAGGCGGAGCAGGATGGACCGGCGTGTTTTCATGGCAGTTTCTCCGTATACGGCCGGGTCGGCCGTGATAATCCAGGTGTTTTCTATGCCTTCTATTGTAACGGCCGGAAGGGTGTTTTGCAACCGGATGATATAGAACGGTACCATAGTCGGGCGCCCATATGTTGTGCCGCAAGGGCACAAGTTGTCATGATGATGGGGTTGTGGTATAATCGCCGAAGGGAGTGATGCAATATGATGAAGAAATTCCTGTCTATGATCATCGCGCTGTGCATGCTGGCGGCGTGCGGAATCGCTGCGGCTGAAGGTGAAAGTGAAGGCCCGGATCCGCTGACCGCGGGAGAGCTGGAAGCCTGGGCGAACGGCCTGAAGGCCGCGGCGCAGGCGGAAGAGCTGCTGAATGATCCGGCGGACGAGGATTCCGAAACGGAGGACGGCTTCCTGTTCCAGTATGCGTTTGCCGCGCTGTACGGCGACCAGACCGAGATGACTGCCGATACAAAACTGCTGGCAGCTGTTGTGAACGCCAGCGGAGAAGAAGAGGGCCGCGGGAGCGAAGCGGCGGAGCAGGCCGGCCCCCGGGGCATCAGCCTGTCCATGTCCCCCGCGGAAGTGATCGCCCTGTTCCCGAACGACAATCCGGAGCTGGCGGGCGACCGCACCGGCGCGGTGCTGTTCCTAAACGAACAGGCGGACGGCGGCGCGGTTTACGGCCAGGTGGACCGGGACGGCCAACGGGTTTCCGCCGTCACCTACGGAGAACTGGTGCCGGAGGATGACGGGTTCCGCCTGGCGACGCTGCAGTGCTTCTTTGCCGACAGCCTGCTGTATGAAATGCGGGCGGAATGCTTCGACAGCGAAGCGGATATTCCCCTGCTGACCCGGGAGGACCGGGACGGTGTGATCGCCGGCCTGAAAGCCCTGGAAGGGAAGGATGAATACAGCGCCGTAAAGACCAGCCGGGACGGCACCGAGCTAACCGCGTTCGGCACGGAGGACCTGAGCTTCTCCGGACTGCGTTTCCTGGAAATGACCCCCGAAGACCTGCCGGGCAGCCCGGAAGAGGATATGATGGAGGACGAAGACGGCTCCTATATCCTGATGCTGGACGAGGCGGACTACGACGCCGTGTTCCGCTGCGAAGACGAAGCGGGCGTGAACGCGAAGATCGTGTCCTTCACAATCAAGGGCGAAGGCCTGGAAGGCCCGCGCGGCGTGCGCATCGGCGACAGGCTGCACGAAGACCTCCAGCGCTTCCGCTTTGAAGGCAATGACAGCGACGGGACCGAAGAGATCCTGTACGGCAACGAAAACGCCGCGGCCTTCGGCATCGCCCAGTACAGCGTGGACGGGGAAAGCACCCTGCGCTACACCACGGACGCCGGAGACGGAAAGCAGGCGGTCCTGCTGCTTCGGTACACGATGAACCTGCTGGACGAAATCACCATCTTCATCCAGTAAGCTATTTCTGAAATCCTGAAGGAGAATCCATGCAGATCGATCTGACATGTCCGGTTGAGATCTTCCGGACGGCGGTGCCGACCGCGGGCACCCAGGCGCTGAGCGTGACGATGTTCAACCTCAGCGACCGGGTGATTGTTTCCGCGGAGGTCACCGCGCGGCTGCTGAGCGCCAGCGGGCTGGAAAAGGAGAAAATGGTATTCCGGGGCCGCGCCCTGAACGGGCGGCCCCATTCCACGTTTGTGATGAACGTGCCCATGGGCTTCTCCGCCGGCGCGCACAACGCGGAAGTGACCGTTGAAAAGATCTGGTTTGCGGACAACGATACCTGGCAGCGGAAGGACGGGACCCTGAAGGAATATACCCCGAACACGCTGCCTTCCTCCCCGGCGCTGACACGGCTGAGATACGTCGCCGGCGACTTCGCCGCGGGATACCCGGAACAGGAGGACGGCCTGTGGGTCTGCGTATGCGGACGGCCGAACCCGGACCGGGAGACCGTTTGCGCCCGCTGCCGGCAGGACAAGGAAACGGTATTCAGCCGTTTCTCCCGCGAGGCGGTGGAAAAGCAGGTGTTCCTGCGGGAAAAGCAGCTGGACCTTTCCTCCCGTTCCGCACGGGAAGATACGGCGCGGCTGCAGCGCATCCGGGAAGAGGAATACAACCTGGAGCGTGCCCGGCGCGGGCGCCGGGTCCGGCTGACCTGTTTCCTGATGCTGTTCCTGGTGCTGCTGGGCGGGCTGATCCAGGGCGCGATTCCAGCGCTGCGCGTACGGATGGCGGGCCGGGAAATGGAAAACGGCAATTACGCCCCTGCCCTGGAGACGCTGCGGCAGGTGGCGTTCTTCCCGGGAGCCGAAGAAAAGATCGCCGAATGCGAGTGGCAGCTGGCCGCCGCATCGGCGGAAGCATCCGAAGAGATTGACGAGCTGGCTGCCGCCGCCCGGCTGCTGCGGAAAAACGCCGGACGGGAAGGCTCCTCCGCCCTGGCGGACAAGGCCGACCTGAAGCGGGCGAACCTGCTGTACGCCAGGGGCGACCGGGCCGGCGCGCTGGCCGCAGTGGAAGCGGTGGACCCGGAGAACGCGGAGCGGATCTCCCTGGAGCAGGACTGCCTGTTTGATACTGCCAATGAGCAGATGGAAGCCGGGGAATACGAAAAGGCGCGGGAATCCTTCCTGTCGCTGGGCAGCTATCCCGGCGCGACGGAACTGGCCATGGAGTGCATCTACCGCCCGGCCGCCGCGCTGCTGGAGGACGGGGGCTACGAGGACGCGATCCGCGAGCTGAGCCGGATTCCGGATTATAAGGACAGCCGGCAGCTGACGCTGAAATGCCATTACCAGATCGCCGCGGACATGGAGGCGGTCGGCAACTTTTCCGGGGCCGCCACGGAGTTCCTGCTGGCCGGGAACTACGAGGACGCGCCGGACAAGAACCGCGAGATGGTTTACCTGCAGGCGGAAGACGCCCTGAAGAAGGGAAAGCTGGAGGACGCGCAGGCGCTGTACGCCTCCATCCCGGGATATGAGGACGCGGACGACAAGAGCCACGCCTGCCTGTATACCCTGGCCAACATCGCGATGGCGGACATGGAATACACCCTGGCCTACGGACTGCTGAAGCAGGTTCCGGAAGGCTATCTCGACGCGGACAACCTGCGGGCGCAGGCCGCCTACGAAGCCGGGAAGACCGCCCGGGACAACGGGGACCTGGAGACCGCGCGCGAGCTGCTGGAAGCCGCGGGGAAATACAAGAACGCCCAGCGAATCCTGAACCAGGTGAACGCGGAGATCCAGAAGGCCGAAGATGCAGCCAGGGCCGCGGCCGAGACTGCCGAAGCCGCAACCCAGACGGAAGCCGCACAGGGAGAAACGGACGCGCTGCCGGCTGTGACGGAAATCCCGGCGGCGGAGACGCCCGCAGAACCCGGAAACGCCGGGAACGCGGGAACGGGTACATCGGAACCCGCACAGGATGACGAGTACGCCGTGAAGGACGGTGAGTAAATGGCCGGCCGCAGGGTTCGGATCCCGGAGCTGGACGGGCTGCGGGTACTGATGATCTTCGTGGTCAGCTGGTACCATATCTGGCAGCAGAGCTGGCTGCAGCCGTGGATCACGGTGGATTTCCTGAACATCCAGTGGTCCCTGGACTGGCTGGTCCGGTCCGGGTATGTCTGGGTGGACGGCACCGTGCTGCTGAGCGTTTTCCTGCTGTACCTGCCCTGGGCAGAGGCAAAACGAAACGGAACGCCCAACCCGGATACCCGGGAGTTTTACTGGCGCCGGGCGCGGCGGGTGATTCCCGGATACTGGTTCATCGTGCTGCTGCACCTGTTCGCAGTGGCGCTGCCCTGGAACCTGTACAGCCAGAACGGGCCGTTCCTGGTGAAGGACCTGGTAACCCACCTAACGTTCACCTTCACACAGTTCAGCGATACCTACCTGATGACGAACCTTGGCGGCGGGGCCTGGACACTGGCGATCCTGGTGCAGGGCTACGTGCTGTTCCCGTTCATCGCGCGGTGCGCGCAGAAGCGGCCGGTGGTGACCATGGGCGCGCTGGCGCTGACCGCCTTCGCGTTCCGGGCCTGGTGCCTGTGGGGGCTGACCGATTTCCGGATGGTGGTCAACCAGCTGATCAACTTCCTGGACGTGTACGCGCTGGGCATCCTGCTGGCGACGGTGTATCCCGCGCTGCGGGACCTGTGCGAAAAGCAGGAGGGAAAACCGAAGTATATCCGGCAGGCGGCCGCGACGGTGCTGTTTATTGCCAGCCTGTGGGGACTCATCCGGATGCTGGAGGTGCAGTCCATGACGGGAAGCGACCTGCAGCGGTACCAGATGATCTACCGGCCGGTATTCGCGCTGTGCTTCGGGGGCATGACGATTTCCGCCCCGTTCGCGCTGCTTCCGCTGCGGAAACTACTGGGCAACCCGGTAACCCGGTTCCTGGGCGTGGTCTCCATGAACTACTACCTGATCCACCAGACTGTGGCCGTCCACCTGAAGCGGCTGAACATTCCCGAGGCGCTTTCGGATTACCCGAACCAGGTCGGGGAGCAGCCCTGGCAGACGCAGTACACCCTGGCCTGCTTCGGCGTTTCGCTGGTGCTGGCCATCCTGGTGACGTACCTCATCGAGAAGCCGGGCGGAAAACTGATGGACCGGATCCGGGCATGGCGGCAGAAAAAAACGGCTCCGGCCGTGCCGGAACCGTAAGGAATCTTTCATGGTTTATCCGTTCTTCGTTTTGGACTTCCTGGGCGCAACGCCGCGGATGGTCGCGGCGGGCACGGACGCCTGCTTCATGAAGGCGCTCGGGCTGATGCCCACGATATGCTTGAACTGCTTGGAGAAATGGTAGGGATCCTGCATCCCGACCTCAACGCCGGCCTGGCGCACGGAGCAGTTCTGGTCCCGCAGAAGCTCCTTCGCCCGCTCCATCTTGCAGTGGAGCACGTAGGACAGCGGGGGCATACCGACCTCCGCCACAAAGCGCTTGCGGAAGGTTTCCATCGGCATGCGGGAAATCGCGGCCATGTCGGCCAGCGAGAAATTATCCTTGTACTGGTTGGACCGGAGGGTGTCCACCACCTTGGCGATTTCGTGGGAGAGCATCGCGTCCATCGCGACGGGCTGGCCCCAGTGGGACGCGATCATGCCGTACATCAGGTGCTGCAGCTGGTAGGTGGCATCGGCGGTGCCGGAATGGCGGACGATGACCTGCACGATCTGCTCGGCCAGGTAGATCTGGCTGGGCAGGGCTCCCTGCTTGAGGGGCATATGAAGCAGCGCGCCCATCTTCCGGACCACCATGGGGCTGAGCGGGCCTTCCAGCGCGATCCACAGGCAGCGCACCTGTTCTTCCGTCGTAATGGTGCAGGGCTTCGGCCCGCCCGGGAGGAAGCAGGTGGACCCGGCGTCCAGCGCCAGGTCATGCTGGTCCCACCGGAGCAGGATGCTGCCCTTTTCCACCACGAGCCAGACCCACTGCTCATGGTCGTTGACGGTGTAGGTGCCCTTCCCGAGGGAGAAGGAACCGGCCGCGTGAATCCACGCGCCGCTGGCCAGCGTTAAGCTGCCGGGCTTGTGGTAACCCTCCACCGCAAGGGCCTCCATGTTTTCCGGTATATTGGAAAGCAGGTATGATTTCATGTGAATCCCTCCGACAAAACTCACCGAATTTTGACCAGATAAGACAACCCAACCGAAGTATACAACCCGCCGCCTGGTTTGTCAATGCGGCTGACCGGGATTTTTCAATGGATCAGGGAGGTAATGGCATGGGCGCGTTCGCGCGGATCCGGGAGTATCTGAAAGGCCACGGTGCAGGCTATACCCTGCACCGCCTCTGGCAGGTTTTCCGCCAGCGGTACCTGGGCACCTACGACCGGCGGCGGGAAAAGGAAGCCGCCACGGACGCAGAGCTTGCGGAACAGCGGGCGCACCAGCCGGAGGCCGGCACCATCAGCATCGTCGTGCCGGTATACAACACCGACCCGGACATGCTGGAGGAACTGATCGGAAGCCTGACCGTGCAGACCTACGCGGATATCGACGTGGTGCTGTATAACGCCGGCACCCGCGAGGAAACGCGCCGGGTACTCGACAAGGTCCAGGATCCCCGCTTCCGGGTGATCCGGGGAACGGAAAACCTGGGCATCAGCGGCAACACCAACGCCGCCGTGCGGGAAGCCCGCGGCGGATACATCGCCCTGTGCGACCACGACGATGTGATGGCGCCGGACGCCATCTGGCGCGCGGCGGAAGCGATTGCGAAGGAACACCCGGACGTGGTCTACACCGACGAGGACCGGGTGATGGAAAACAACCGGCACCATATGGACCCGCATTACAAGCCGGACTGGAATCCGGAAACGCTGACCGGCGACAACTATATCTGCCACCTGGCAGTGATCCGCAAAGCGCTGTATGACGAGGTGGGCGGACTGCGGAGCGGATTTGACGGCAGCCAGGACCACGACCTGTTCCTGCGCCTGAGCGAAAAGACCGACAAGTTCTGCCATATCCCGAAGGTGCTGTACACCTGGCGGGAGGTGCAGTCCTCCCGAAGCCACGTGGACCTGGACACCTGCCTGCAGGCCGGATGCCGCGCGGTAGAGGAGCATGAAGCCCGGATGGGACGGACGGTTTCCGCCCTGCCGGTGAACAAGGCGATCCGCCTGTGGTACGACGTGAACCCGGAAGCGACGGTGGAAGCCCTGATCTTCGGGCCCAGCGAGGATGCCTGCCGGCAGTGCCTGGCAGCGCTGGAGGACGACAGCTCCTGGCGGAGCCTCTCCGCCGCGCTGGTTGTGACGGATGAAACGAACCGCATCTCCTCGCTGAACGAGGCAGCGGCCGGAAGCCAGGCCGACTTCCTGCTGGTGATCGATTCCAGCGTATACGGCTTCAGCCGGCATTTCATCCGCGAGCTGATGATGTACGCGCAGATGGACAATATCGCCGGATGCGCGCCGGTGCTGACGGACAGGCACGGGCGGATTACCCACGGCGGCTTCGCGGTGGGCGTGAACGGCGGCGCCGCGTGTATCCACGAAGGGCTGAAGGCCGGCGCTGGCGGGATGTACGATGTGATGAACAAAGCCCACAACGTGGCCGCGGTAAGCCCCGTGTGCATGATGGTGCGCCGGGACGCCTGGGTGGACCTGGACCCGGTATACCGGACCGGGCTGGTGGGGGCGCACCTGGGCCTGCGGCAGCGCCGCGCCGGGCGGCGGTTTGTGGTCACTCCCCACGCGACCGCCATCCGCGAGAAGTGCCCGATGCTGCTGAGCGGGCGCTCCCGGGACCGGGAAGACCTGCTCCGCTTCCACACCAAGTGGGGAAACAACCCCCACGATCCGTGCTACAGCAGCCTGCTGAACCGGAAAAAGGCAGATTATTCCTTCTGATAAACCATTAACTATTTGCAAACTTCGTTTTTTTCATTATAATATGCATATTCATGCGGGCGCGCGTCCCGACGCGCGCCTGTTGTATATCCATCCCGGAGCGGAAATAAAGCGAGTCAGGTGAGGCAAATGGAACGCGTATACGACCCGAAAACCATCGAACCGAAATGGCAGAAGTACTGGGAGGACCACAAGACCTTCCGGACAGACGTGCATGACTTCTCCAAGCCCAAGTTCTACGCGCTGGACATGTTCCCCTATCCGAGCGGCGTCGGCCTGCACGCGGGGCACCCGGAAGGGTACACCGCCACGGACATCGTGAGCCGGATGAAGCGGATGCAGGGATACAACGTGCTCCATCCCATGGGGTACGACTCCTTCGGCCTGCCGGCGGAGCAGTATGCCATCACCACCGGCAACCATCCGGAAGGCTTCACCAAGGAAAATATCGCCACCTTCAGCAAGCAGCTGCGGGAGCTGGGCTTTGACTACGACTGGGACAAGATGATCGCGACGAGCGACCCGGATTTCTACCGCTGGACCCAGTGGATTTTCAAGCAGCTGTATCTGGACGGATACGCCCAGTATATCGATATGCCCGTGAACTGGTGCGAAGAGCTCGGCACCGTGCTGAGCAACGACGAGGTCATTGACGGCAAGAGCGAACGCGGCGGCTATCCCGTGGTGCGCAAGAACATGAAGCAGTGGGTAATCAACCAGCCCGCCTTCGCCGAGAAGCTGCTGGAAGGCCTGGAGGAGATCGACTGGCCGGAAAGCACCAAGGACATGCAGCGCCACTGGATCGGCAAGAGCGAGGGCGTTGAGGTGAAGTTCCAGATCGTCGGCGGCGGCGAGTTCAGCATCTTCACCACCTGTATCGAGACCATCTACGGCATCACCTTCATGGTGCTCGCGCCGGACGGCCAGCTCGTGCAGGACCTGATGCCCCGGATCCGGAACAAGGCCGAGGTACAGGCATATATCGAAGAAACCCGGAAAAAGAACGATATGGACCGGACGGAGCTGAACAAGGGCAAGACCGGCTGCCGCCTGGAGGGCGTGAAGTGCATCAACCCCGCCAACGGCCGCGAAGCGGAGCTGTTCATCGGCGACTTCGTGCTGGCCAGCTACGGCACCGGCGCGGTGATGGCCGTTCCGAGCCATGACCAGCGCGACTTCGAGTACGCCGTGGCCCACAACATCCCGATGATCCAGGTGATCGACGGGGCGGACGTAAGCGAACACGCCTTCGAGAAGCATGAATACCTCGGCAAGGGCTGCAAACTCATCAACAGCGAGGAGTTCACCGGCCTGACCGTGGAGGAAGCCAAGGAAGCGATCACCGCGAAGCTGGAGAAGATGGGCGTTGCCAAGCGCACCGTCAACTACCACTTCCGCGAGTGGATCTTCGCCCGCCAGCGGTATTGGGGCGAACCCGTGCCCATGGTGCACACCGAAGACGGAAAGATTTACCCCCTGCCGGACGATGAGCTGCCGCTGATCCTGCCGGAGCTGGAGGATTATAAAGGAAAGAACGGGAAAGCCCCGCTCGAGAACGCCACGGAGTGGAAGCAGTACGACCGGAACGGCGTGAAGGGCGTGCGGGAAACCAGCACGATGCCCGGCTCCGCCGGATCCAGCTGGTACTACATGCGCTATATCGACCCGCACAACGAAGAGACGTTTGCGGATTATGAGCTGCTGAAGCACTGGCTGCCGGTGGACCTGTACATCGGCGGACCGGAGCACGCGGTGGGCCACCTGATGTACAGCCGGATCTGGAACCGCTTCCTGTACGACAAGGGCCTGAGCCCCGTGAAGGAGCCTTTCAGGAAGCTGGTGCACCAGGGCATGATCCTCGGTGAAAACGGCATCAAGATGGGCAAGCGCTTCCCGAAGTACGTGGTGAACCCCAGCGACATCGTGAACCAGTACGGCGCGGACACCCTGCGCCTGTACGAGATGTTCATGGGCCCGCTGGAAGTGAGCAAGCCCTGGAGCCCCCAGGGTGTGGAAGGCGCCCGCAAGTTCCTGAACCGCGTGTGGACGTTCTTCATGAACGAGGACAACATCACCACGGAGAACGACGGAACGCTGGACCGGGTATACCACCAGACCGTGAAGAAGGTCACCTCCGACTTTGAGAGCCTGGGCTTCAACACGGCGATCAGCCAGATGATGATCTTCGTGAACGCCTGCTACAAGGCCGGCAAGTGCCCGAAGGCGTATGCCGAAGGCTTTGTGAAGATGATCAGCCCCATCTGCCCGCACATCGGCGAGGAGATGTGGAGCCTGCTGGGCTACGAGGATACCATCGCCTACGAACCCTGGCCGGAATACAGCGAGGATATGATCCGCGAGGATACGATCCAGATCCCCGTGCAGGTGAACGGCAAGGTCCGCGCGACGGTGGAAATCGGCGTGGACGAGGAGCAGGCCAGCGTGCTGGAGAAGGCCCACGCGATGAAGAACGTCCAGGCGACCATCGCCGGCAAGACGATCGTCAAGGAAATCTACGTCAAGGGCCGCATCGTGAATATCGTTGTGAAATAACCCACCATGTGACAAAGGGACAGGCCTTTTGTCACATTTTTTTATCCGATATGTGACAATGTGACAAAGGGACAGCCCTATTGTCACATTTTTTTTATCCCGGCATGTGACAATAGGGCTGTCCCTTTGTCACATGTGCAAAATGAAAACTTTTATGTTGACACTGTAATAATTTCGTAATAAAATGACTCTGTACACGTGTGTACGATCAAAACTAATGAGGTGAGACCTTTATGGCACCTTCACGCTGCCGGGTGATCTGCTTCGTACTGGTACTGTCGATCCTGATTTCCCTTGTTCCCATGGGAGTCCTGGCCGCTTCCGCGACGGAAGAAAAGCTGGGCAAGACTACCATTGAAAAGGTGAACGTCCGGGTAGACGACAGTGAATCCGCCAAGCTGCTGTTCCAGATTCCGCAGGCCGGATATGTCGGAACCATCAAGGGGGAATCCACCAACGAGAAAATCCACTGGTACAAGGTGGAATTCCAGAGCCCCGAGAAGGATAATGACCATTATTATATCGGGTATGTGAACGGAAATTACTTCACCCCCCTGACGGACCAGGAGGCGTCTGTCTACAAGGCCTCCATGACCGTCGCGACCCCGACGCCCATCCCGCCTGTCGGCTCCACCGCCACGGCGACGCCGGTGCCGCAGTCCATCTATGCCAGCTCGGACGCGCCGGCCGGTACCACCGGTACGATTACGTCCAGCGGCACCAACCTGCGGAAGGGCCCGGGCAAGAGCTTTGACGCCATCACACAGCTGAACCGCGGGGAAGTGGTGACGGTGATCACCATTCCGGCCGTTGAGAGCGAACAGACCTTCTACCGGGTACGCTACGGCAGCACGGAAGGCTTCATTATGTCCACCTACCTGAAGCTGAACGGTGACGGCAACATCACGCCGTCTCCTGTGACCACGCCCACGCCCATCCCCGTACCGGATTCCAACGTCGTCGGATACGTGACGACAACCAAGGGCGGCGTGAAACTGCGGCAGACCCCGGCCGGCACCACGATCACCACCGTGTCCCGCAACCGTACTTTCCCGTACCTGGTCCAGCCGGTGACCAAGAACGGCTATACCTGGTACTTTGTCCAGGCGGATAACTACCGCGGCTACCTGCGCGGCGACTGCGTGAAGGTCGTCAATGCGCCGGCCCCGACCGCCACCCCCACCGGCGGCGCGGTCATCACCGCGACGCCTGCACCCACGGCGACCCCGACCGCCGCGCCTGTGACCACCCTCGGCTACATCGAGACGATCAAGGGCGGCGTGAACCTGCGCAAGGACGCCGGCGGCACCATCTTCGCCTCTGTCGCGAAGGGCAAGACCTATCCCTACATGCAGACGGTGATCAAAAACAAGTACACCTGGTACTATGCCCAGACAGAATTCGGCAACGGCTGGCTGCGGAGCGACTGCGTGAAGGTCGTGAACGCCCCGGCCCCGACCGCCACTCCCGCGGGCATGACCCCGACTCCGGCGCCCACTGCGACGCCCGAAGGTATGACCCCCACACCCGTTCCGACGATTACGCCGGTTCCCACCGCGACTCCCGTTCCCACAGCCACCCCGACCCCCGCGGCCACCGCACTGGGCTATGTGCAGACCACGAAGGGCAAGGTGAACCTGCGGAAAGCGGCCGGCGGTTCCATCATCGGCAATATTGAGAAGAAGGGAACCACGTATCCCTACGTGGCCGCTCCCGTGATCAAGAGCGGTTATACCTGGTACTACGTGCAGACGGAGCAGGGCTTCGGCTACCTGCGCAGCGACTGCGTCAAGATAGTGAACAGCAATACCGCGACTCCCGCACCGACCGCTACCGCGGTTCCAACCGCAACACCGGAAGGCATGACCCCGACGCCGGTCCCGGGAATCGTCACTCCCTCCCCGACGCCCGCGGCAACAGGAATCCTGGGATATATTGAAACCACCAAAGCCAAGGTAAACCTGCGCAAGGACGCCGGCGGCACCATCATCGGCGTGATCCAGAAAAAGGGAACCCAGTATCCCTACCTGCTGCAGCCTGTGCTGAAGGGCAGCTATACCTGGTACTTTGTGCAGACCGAACAGGGCTACGGCTACCTGCGCAGCGACTGCGTGAAGGTCGTCAAGGGTCCCGACCCGACCGCGACACCGACCGGCGGCGTGGTCACCGCGACCCCTGTTCCGACCGCAACCCCGAGCCCCACGCCCTCCAGCGGCATCAAGGGCTATGTGAAGACCACAGCCACCGGTGTAAACCTGCGGAAAAAGGCCGGATATACCGACGTGATTGCCCAGCTGAAAATCGGTACCGTGGTGCCGTACTATGACACCGTTGTGGTCGACAAGATCACCTGGTACCATGTGTACGACAGTAAGAACGGCTTCGGCTACCTGCACGGCAAGTACGTCACCCTGACGGATGACAAGGGCAACACCGCCACTGCCACCCCGGCCCCGACCGGCTCCAACACCGCCACCCCGGCACCGACCGTTACCCCCGGCGGCAGCAGCCAGACCGAAGCTTCCTACAGCACCCTGCGGCTGGGCTCTTCCGGCAATGCGGTGAAGAACCTCGTGACCGAGCTGAAGAACCAGGGTTACTTCAAGGGCGACATTGTAGCGAAGTACAACTCCTCCGTGGAAAGCGCCGTGAAGGCATTCCAGCGGGCAAAGGGACTGACGGTTGACGGTATTGCCGGCCCGGCGACCCAGCACGCGCTGTACGGCACCGTGCCGATCGGCTCCGCCGACACCAATAACCTCTCCATGACGCTGTACCCGGCGGAAAAGATCGACTGGGTCACTGGCGGCATCGACGAGCTGTGGAAGCGCGGAAGCAACTACAAGATCTACGACGTGAAGACCGGTATCGTCTGGTGGGCACACCGCTGGGCCGGCGGAAACCACGCCGACATCGAACCGCTGACCGCGGCGGACACTGCACGGCTGTGCAAGATCTACGGCACTTCCACCGCGAAGGAAATCGCGGACCGCGACCTCTATGAACGGCGGCCCTGCCTGGTAACCATCGGTACCCGGACGTTCGCCTGCTCGCTGTACGGCGTGCCGCATAACTACCCGAAGGGCGACACCATCCCGGACAACAAATACGACGGCCAGGCCTGCCTGCACTTTACCAACAGCCGTACAAGTGATACCAACCGGATCGACAGCGGCCACCAGGCAGCCATCGAATACGCATGGGAGCACGCACCGAACGGCCACAAGTAATCGGACCTGTATCCGGACAAATACCCAGGGCGGAGCCGCAACGCTCCGCCCTGTTTGCGAAAAGAGGGGGAACCAGCATGCCGAAGGCCAGGACGATTTTCACCTGCGGCGCGTGCGGATATGAAACGCCGCGCTGGGTCGGGCGCTGCCCGGGCTGCGGGGCGTGGAACACTCTGGAGGAAAGCGTGATTGCCGCCGCGCCGGAAAAAGCCGGCGGAAAAATCGCCGCCAACCAGCGCCCCGGCACCGGCGCGAAAGCCATGCCCCTGAAGGACATCCCCGAGGATACCGCCCTGCGGTGCAGCACCGGCATCAGTGAGCTGGACCGGGTACTGGGCGGCGGCATCGTCGAGGGCGGGCTGATCCTGATCGGCGGCGACCCGGGCATCGGAAAGAGCACCCTGCTGCTGCAGGCCTGCGACCACCTGGCCCGGGACGGGAAACGGGTGATGTACATCTCCGGCGAAGAATCCGCGCGGCAGATCAAGCTGCGCGCCCGGCGGCTGGGGGTGGAAAGCGACCTCTACGTGCTGGCGGAAAACGCACTGGACGCCGTGGAGGAAAAGATCCGGGATATCCAGCCGGACGTCGCCGTAGTTGATTCCATCCAGACCATGTACCGGCCGGAGATGACCTCCGCCCCCGGCAGCGTCAGCCAGATCCGCGAATGCACCAGCCTGATCATGCGCCTGTGCAAGGAAACCGGCACCAGCGTGTTCCTGGTCGGCCATGTGACCAAGGACGGCGCCATCGCCGGCCCGCGGATCCTGGAACATATGGTGGATGTTGTGCTATACTTTGAAGGCGACCGCCAGCAGGATTACCGCCTGCTGCGGGCCGTGAAGAACCGCTTCGGCTCCGTGAACGAGCTGGGCGTGTTCCGCATGACCGGTACGGGCATGCAGATTGTAGATAACCCGAGCGAGGAGCTGCTGAGCCACCGCGCCAAAGGCGCCAGCGGCAGCGTCGTATTCTGCGGCGTGGAAGGATCCCGGCCGCTGCTGTGCGACGTGCAGGCGCTGACCAGCCCGACGTTCTTCGGAACGCCCCGGCGGGCCGTGAACGGCGCGGACGGTGGGCGCGTGGCGCTGCTGCTGGCCGTGCTGGAAAAGCGCGCCTCCCAGCGGACGTACAACCAGGATGTATATATCAACGTGGCCGGCGGTCTGGAGCTGAGCGAGCCCGCGGCGGACCTCGCCCTGTGCGTGGCCGTGGCTTCCAGCCTGAAGGACAAACCCGTGGGGCCGGACATCGCCGTGATGGGCGAGGTCGGGCTGGCCGGGGAAGTCCGCACGGTACCCCAGTGCGAGCGGCGGGTTTCCGAATGCGCGCGGCTGGGCTTCTCCACACTGATCGTTCCGCGGGCCAACGCCCAGCGGATCCACGCGCCGGAAGGCGTGAAGGTGATCGGGGTGGATACCGTGGCGCAGGCACTCAGTATAATATTCTGACAATTCCATTGTCAGAAACAGTGGGCTTTCCGTAAGGATTCGCACGCGCACCGCGGAGCCATCGTCATGGCTCCCGCGCACCGCGCGCGACAGCGCCCGACCTTCGGAATTCATGAAAATTTTGAGGTGATCGTTTATGCGTTCAAAGGGACTGGAGCGGCTGCTCCGTATCCTGCTGGTGCTGATGGGCATCGGCATCGGCCTGGCGGTATTCCAGCTGGTGTTCCAGCTGTTCCAGCTGGCCAATCCGAACACGAGCATTCCGGCCTGGATTCCCGTAGCCGGCTACGCCGGCATGGGCCTGATCGGCGGCCTGATCATGCTGATTTTCAGCACGCGGATCCTGATGCGGTTTACCCGGCTGTCCAGCCAGATGCAGCGGCAGATTGACAAGATGCCGCTGAACCAGCTGATCAGCGCGGTGACCGGCCTGATCCTGGGCCTGATCATCGCAGCGCTGCTGCGCCAGGTGATTCCGAACGCCGGGACCGGCGTTGCCGGAACGGCGCTGAGCGCCATCCTGTACGTGGTGCTCGGCTGGCTGGGCTACAGCATCGGAAAACGCCGCAGCCGGGAGTTCGGCATGATGATCACCCGCCTGTCCGGCGTGCGCGAAAAGCGGAAGATTACCCGCCACGGCTATGCCGCGCGGAAGTTCATCGACACCAGCGCGGTGATCGACGGCCGGATCCTGCCGGTGCTGAAAACCGGCTTTATCGAGGGCGAGATCGTGCTGCCCCAGTACGTGATTGACGAGGTGCGGAAGCTGGCGGATTCTTCCGACGAGAGCACCCGCGAGCGGGGACGCCGCGGACTGGACATGCTGGCCTCCCTGCAGGAAGAGAACCTGCTGAACATCAGCGACAGCGATGACGAAACCACGACCGACGTGGACGTGAAGCTGCTGCGGGCCGCCCGCGACTGCGGCGGCACCGTGATCACCACCGACTACAACCTGCAGAAGGCCGCCGCGGTGAGCGGCATCCGGACGCTGAACGTGAACGCGCTGACCGAAGCGCTCCGCCCGGCCGTTGCCGCCGGTATGGAGCTGACCGTCCGCATCACGAAGGAAGGCCGGGAAGCCGGACAGGGTGTCGCGTATATGAACGACGGGACCATGATCGTAATTGAGGACGGGAAAGCCCGTATCGGCGAAGAGGCCGACATCACCGTAACCGCGGTGCGGCAGACCTCCGCCGGCCGGATGGTCTTCGCAAAGCTGAAATAAAAGCCCATGGAGGAACCATATGATCTATCCGTTTGATCCTGAAAAAGCCCGGGACGGCCTGGTCGCGGAGGTCCGCAGCCTGGCCGCAAAGCAGGGCTTCAGCAAGGTTGTTGTCGGCATCTCCGGCGGTAAGGATTCCACCGTAACCGCCGCGATCGCCGCCCGCGCCCTGGGCCCGGAAAACGTATACGGCGTGATGCTGCCCGACGGGGAGCAGAAGGACATCGCCGACAGCCGGCGGGTATGTGAGGCGCTGGGTATCCGGACCCGCACCGTGAACATCGGCGCGATCCACACCGCCCTGCGGGAGGCGACCGACCAGGCCGGCCCCGCTGCGCCGGATGCCGGATTCGCGATTCCGCAGAGCCGGGAGAGCGACATCAACGTCGGCCCGCGGATCCGGATGACCGTGCTGCGGTATATTGCCCAGGCGCTGGGCGCACGGCTGGCCGGAACCGGCAACCTCAGCGAAGCGACCGTTGGCTACTGCACCAAGGACGGGGATACCTCCTGCGATTTTGCCATGCTCGGCGCGCTGACCAGCGTGGAAGTGGTGGAGGTCGGCCGGACCATGCCGGAAATCCCCCGCGAGCTGGTGGAGAAAACGCCCACGGACGGGCTCTCCGGCTGCAGTGACGAGGAGAAGATGGGCCTGAAATACGCCGACATCCACAAATACATCCGGGAAGGCTCCTGCGGAAACGCGGAAACGGACGCGGCCATCCGGAAACGGGAAAACGCGAACCGCCACAAGCGTCAGATGCCGGTGATCCTGAACCCGTTCAGCGCGGGAGACAACGCATGAAAAAGGTCCTGGCGTTCTTCGGCGCCTTCAATCCCCCAACCACCGCACACCTGGAGCTGGCGGATTTTTCACGGAAAGCCACCGAGCGGGAAGGCGTGATCTTTGTACCTTCCCGTACGGCCTACATCCGCGGCTTCCAGCAGAAGGACGGGGCATACAGCGACGCGGTCCGGCTGGAAATGCTGGAAACCCTCGCGAAAACCCGCCCGTGGATGCGCGTGTGCGCATGGGAGCTGGAGCAGGAAACCCAGCCGCGGTCCTATGTGACGCTGTGCCACCTGCAGGAGGAAGGGTATGAACCCTCCCTGCTGGTCGGCTCCGACAACCTGAAGGCATTCTCCGGGTGGAAATACGTGCCGGAGATCGCCCGGGAATTCGGAATCGTGTGCCTGGACCGCGGGCAGGACAGCTGCCGGGAGATCATCGAAAACGATCCGGTCCTGAAAAGCCTTGCCGAATATATTGAGGTGCCTGAAATCCCCGGAACATGGCGGGATATTTCCTCCACCGCGGTGCGTTCCCGAATCCGGGACGCGGAGGACGCGGAAGAACGGTTCCGGGCACTGCCGCCGGAAATCCGGCACCTGGCAGAATAAACCATAACTGGGAGAAACGAACATGAAGCTTGATCCGATTATCATTTCCCTGCTGGATACCGACCTGTACAAGTTCAATATGAACCAGGTGATTTTCCACAAGCACACCGACCTGAGCGGCGAGTACTTCTTCCGCTGCCGGAACGAGGGCATCGTCTTTACCCCGGAGATGTTTGACGAAATCAACGCGCAGATCGACCACCTGTGCACGCTGCGCTTTACAAAGGAGGAGCTGGATTACCTCCGCTCCATCCGGTTTATCAAGAACGACTACGTGGAATTCCTGCGACTGTGGCATCCCATCCGGGATTACGTGACCACCTCCCTGTCCGACGACGGAAGGCTCCACGTCAAGGTTACCGGGCCGCTGTTCTCCGCCATGCAGTTTGAGATCTTCCTGCTGGAGATCATCAACGAGGTGTACTTCCGGATGAAGTACGACTACGCCGAGCTGCTGAAGAGCGCGGAAGCCCGGCTGGACGAGAAGGTCCACGATTTCAAAACCGGGAAGTACACCTTCCGCTTCGCGGAGTTCGGCTGCCGCCGCCGCCTGAGCCGGGAATGGCTGGATGTGGTGGTGCGCCGGCTGGCCGAGGAAACCGGCTGCTGCGCCGGCACCTCCAACGTGTACCTGGCCATGAAGTACAACCTGACGCCCGTGGGCACCTACGCGCACGAGTTCGTGCAGATGTACCAGGGCATCGACTCCATCCCGCTGGCGTACACCAACCACTACGCCATGGAGGACTGGTACGATGAGTACCGCGGAGACAACGGCACCGCGCTGACCGACACGATCACGACGGACCTGTTCCTGCTGGACTTCAACCGGTCCATGGTCAACAACTTTACCGGCGTGCGCCATGACAGCGGCGATCCGTTTGAATGGGGCGAAAAGATCATTGCCCATTACCGGAAATACGGCGTGGATCCCCGCACGAAGCTGCTGCTGTTCAGCAACAGCCTGGACTTTGACCGGGCCCAGGCGCTGTACGACTATTTCAAAGACCGCGCGAAAGTATCCTTCGGTATCGGCACCTTCTGCTCCAACGACACGTTCGTGGAGCCGCTGAACATCGTGATCAAGCTACAGACGGTGAACGGCCGCGCCGTGGCCAAGCTGTCCGACTCGGACGGGAAGACCATGTGCCGGGATCCCCAGTACCTGGAATACCTGAAGCGCTCGGTTGCCTTCCGGCTGGACCGGGAAAAGAACGTTGGGGTAAACTAAATGAATTCATCAAAAAGAGAGAATGGTTCTTAAGCCATTCTCTCTTTTACTGTTACCTATTATTTGTTGCCCGGGGAATCTTGTGTTCGCTCCAACCCGGGAAATTCCCTTACAGGACACGGCTCGCGCCTGTATTCCGCACGCAGCGGATGCTAAGCTCTGTCTTCGCCTCCGGCTCGCCAATCGCCAAGCACCGGCGTGCTTCATAACGTCCTGTAAGGAAACATCCCGGGCTTCCGCTTACCAGCAGGCAGCGAAACGAAGAACTCTCTTCTCTCCACAGAAATAGGGAACGGTGTTAAAACCGTTCCCCTTTTTAACATGATTGATTAAGCAAGTATACTGCTTGTTGCCTCGTCCTCGTACTGCCGCGTGTAGAGGCGGTAGTAGTATCCTTTCGCCGCGATCAGTTCCCCGTGGGTGCCCTGTTCGACGATTTTGCCGTTATGGACGACGAGGATCAGGTCCGCATTGCGCACCGTGCTCAGCCGGTGGGCGATAACCAGGGAGGTCCGTCCCTTGATGACGGTATCCATCGCGGCCTGGATCTTCTGCTCGGTCAGGGTGTCCACGGAAGCGGTGGCTTCATCCAGCACCAGGATCCGGGGATTCGCCAGGATCGCGCGGGCAAAGGAGATCAGCTGCTTTTCACCGGTGGACAGCAGGTCGCCGCCCTCACCGACGTCGGAGTCGATGCCCTTTTCCATGCGGGCCACGACTTCATCCGCGGATACGAGCTTCAGCGCGCGCTCAATTTCCTCTTCCGTAGCATTGGGATTGCCGTAGAGCAGGTTCTCCCGGATAGTGCCGGAGAAGAGGTGCGGCGTCTGCAGCACATAGCCGATGGCGCTGTGAAGCCAGAGCTGGCTCCGTTCCCGGGCGTCCCGCCCGTCAATCAGCACCTGGCCCTCCGTGGGCTCAAAGAAGCGGCATACGAGGTTGACCAGGGTGCTCTTGCCGGCGCCGGTTTCACCGACGATGGCGATGCTGGAGCCAAAGGGAATGCTGAGGTTGAAGTGTTCCAGTACGTACTCGTCGCCGTCCGGATAGCGGAAGGAGACGTCCCTGAACTCGATGTCCCCGCGGATCGGCTCCCAGTTCTCCCGCTTCGGGTTGAAGCTGTCGCCGTACTTTTCCTCCACCTCCGGGGTATCCGTCACGTCGGACTTCGTGCCCAGCAGGCGGGTGAGGCGCTCGATGTTCACCTGGGTGGTGATCACATCCGAAATCGCGTCCACAATCCAGCGGACCGGCTCCATCATGCCCTGGGCATAGTTCATGAACAGGGCGAAGGTGCCGACCTCGGAAGCAGCGATATAGCCGCCCTGCCACAGGACGATCGCCAGGGCCAGGGAGGACGCCAGGTGCATCGTGATCGCGAAGGCGCCCCGCAGGCGGGCCGCACTGACGCTCTTTTTGCGGATTTCCGCAGTGTCTTCCAGGAAATCCTTGGCCATCTTGTCCTCGATTACCAGTGTCTTGATGGTCTTCGCGCCGGTGATTCCCTCGTTGAAATCGCCGGTGATTTTGCTGTTCAGTTCGCGGATGCGCCGGTTGGCGCGGATCAGCTTGCCCTGGAACAGCGAATAAAGGATCACGATCAGGGGCAGGATCAGCATCACCAGGAGTGTCAGGCGCGCATTGATGGACAGCATGACAACCAGGGAGCCGATGAGGTAGGTGGAATGCCATACGCAGTCCATGAGGCTCCAGGAAACCAGGGAGCCGATGCGGCCGGTATCGCTCATGACCCGGGAATGGATGTAGCCGACGCTGTTCTGGTTGAAATAGCTGAAGGACAGCGTCTGCAGGTGGCTGAACGCCGCCGCGCGCAGGTCCCGGTTAACCTGGTTCTCCGTTTTCATCGCGCCATTGCAGGCAATGAAGTTCATGCAGGACGCAAACAGGATCAGGCAGACAAACAGCGTGATATAGCCCGGCAGGGTATCCAGGGTATTGCCGGCAATAAAGTGGTCCAGCGCGTAGCGCTGCAGCATCGGCAGGCCGACGTCCATCACGGAGCCCAGCAGGCCGCAGACCACCATCGTCAGCAGCAGCCGGCGGAAAGGCTTCAGGTAGGGAGCGATCCGCGGTATGCCGAAGAAGGGCAGGGACACGTTTTTATTCGTATTTTCCATTACGCCTGCACCTCCTCTGTGCTCAGGGCCTGGATCTTGTTGATCTCCTGATACAGGCCGGGCTGGTTCTTCAGTTCCTCCGGGGTTCCCAGCTGGCTGATCCGGCCGTGGTCCAGGACCAGGACCATATCCGCCTTGTTCAGTGTGGTAATCCGATGGGAAATCAGGATGATGGTGGCCGTGCCGAACTTCTTTTCCAGGGCACGGCGGATCTTCGCGTCGGTTTCAGTATCCACCGCGCTCAGGGAGTCGTCGAAAATCATGATGGGCGCCTTCTGCGTGAGCATGCGGGCAATCGCCGCCCGCTGCTTCTGGCCGCCGGACAGCGTAACGCCGCGCTCGCCGACAAAGGTCTCATAGCCCTTGGTAAAGCCGGCCACGGTTTCCTCCAGGCAGGCGGCCTTTGCGGCCGCGTGGAGCTCTTCCTCGTTCATCTCCGCCGAGGTGATGGACAGGTTTTCCCGCAGGGTGCGGGAGAACAGGAACGGCTCCTGCAGCACGATACCGATATGGCTGCGCAGGTGGTCCAGGCGGATTTTCGCGATATCCACACCGCCGATGGTGATCCGGCCGCCGCTTTCGGGCAGCGGATACAGGCGGTCCAGCAGGTACATCATGGTGCTCTTGCCGGAACCGGTGCCGCCGAGGATGCCCAGGGTGGTACCGGCGGGAATGGTCAGGTCGATATCATGGAGCATTTCCGGCGCGCCTTCATAGGCGAAGGAGACATGCTCGAAGCGGATATCGCCGGTCATGGGCGGTTCCACCGCGTCCGGCACGTCCTTTTCCTCTTCCGCGTCCATGATATAGCCGATACGGTCCACACCGACGCCGGCCTTGGACATTTCGCTGAGCATCCGGCCCAGCTGGCGCACCGGCCAGATGAGCATGCCGTTATAGCTCAGGAAGGCGATATACTCGCCGCTGGTGATGTTGCCGCGCAGGCAGAACACCACGCCGAACACAAGCACCAGCAGGACCTGCACGAAAGACAGGATATCCGCTGAGGACCAGAAGAAGGCCATGAGGCGTCCCAGCTTCACCCACAGGGAAGCATAGTAATTGTTCTGCTTTTCAAAGCGGTCCTTCTCATAGCGCTCCCGCCCGAAGGCGCGTACCACACGCACGCCGGTGAGGTTCTCCTGCGCCATGGCGGAGAGCTTGCCTTCGTTTTCGTCGCACTCCGTAAATCCCTTTCGGAATTTGCGGTGGAAATACAGGGAATACCAGATGATCACCGGCAGCGGGATCATGGCAATCAGGGTGAGGAGGGGATTCATGCCCAGCATGAATACGATGCTCATCACCAGCAGGATCAAAATCCGGATCAGGCCGGTCATCTGCTCGGAGATAAAGTTCCGGGTGGTGTCAATATCACTGGTACACCGCTGGATGATATCCCCGGTATGGTTCTGCATATGCCACTGGAACGGCAGGCGTTCAATGTGGCGGAACAGTTCATCACGCATGGTTTTCGCCAGCGTTTCACTGCCCTTGGTGTTGGTCACGCGGAAGCCGTACTGAGTAAGGCATTTGACGACTGCAACTGCCACCACGGCCAGCGCCATGATCCAGAGGGACGTCCGGATCTTTTCCGGGCCTCCCAGGAAATCCAGGAATCCCGCGGCCAGCGGGCTGAGCGTCTCCGTGCTCATTCCGCCCAGGACCTGGTCCACGGTAATCCGGATGATCTGCGGGGTGACCATATCCGCCAGGGCGGAAATGGCCGCGCAGGCCATCGCCATGATAAAGAAAGCCTTGCTTCCCTTCAGGAAGTGCATGATCAGCTTTCCGCGGCCCGGCCGCTTCTCCTCCGGCCGGGTTTCATTCGTCTGCATAGGGGTTCACTCCTCTGTATTCAGTATCAATCGGGGGACACGGCTGTCCCTTTTCTACTGATTTCCCCAAACAGGCATAGAAAATGCCCGCTTCCGGTTCTCCGAAAGCGGGCACTGTACACTTAGCTACTTCCGCGTGCGATCGTCGCAGCCGCTCTGTCTTTGCGCTTTGCGCTCGCCAGTCGCGGGCTCCTGTAGCACGGGGAACTGATGTAATCCTTCAGGATTACTTCAGTTCCGCGAAGTACTTGATGGTACGGACCATCTGGCTGGTGTAGCTGTTCTCGTTGTCATACCAGGACACGACCTGCACCTGATAGGTGTCGTCGTCGATCTTGTTGACCATGGTCTGGTTGGCATCGAACAGGGAGCCGTAGGTCATGCCGATAATATCGGAGGAAACCAGTTTCTCGGTGGTGTAGCCGAAGGACTCAGAAGCCTGGGCCTTCATGGCGGCGTTGATCGCTTCCTTGGTCACGTCCTTGCCCTTCACGACGGCCACGAGGATCGTGGTGGAGCCGGTGGGAACCGGAACGCGCTGGGCGGAGCCGATCAGCTTACCATTCAGCTCGGGGATAACCAGGCCGATGGCCTTGGCAGCGCCGGTGCTGTTGGGAACGATGTTGGCGGCGCCGGCACGGGCACGCTGCAGGTCACCCTTGCGGTGCGGGCCGTCCAGGATCATCTGGTCGCCGGTGTAGGCGTGAACGGTGGTCATGATACCAGCCTGGATCGGGAAGGCATCATTCAGGGCCTTGGTCATGGGCGCCAGGCAGTTGGTGGTGCAGCTGGCAGCGGAGATGACCTGGTCTTCGGGCTTCAGGGTGTTGTGGTTGACGTTGTAAACGATGGTGGGCAGGTCATTTCCGGCAGGCGCGGAGATAACAACCTTCTTGGCGCCGGCTTCGATATGAGCCATGCTCTTTTCCTTGGAGGTGTAGAAGCCGGTGCACTCGAGCACGACGTCCACGCCCAGCTCGCCCCAGGGGCACTCTTTCGCGTCCTTGATCGCGTAGATGGTGATCTCTTTACCGTCCACGATGATGGAATTCTCAGTCGCTTCGACGGTGTGCTTGTTCTCGCCGATCACGCCGCAGTAACCCTTCTGGGCGGTATCGTACTTGAGCAGGTGAGCCAGCATCGCAGGGCTGGTCAGGTCGTTGATAGCGACCACTTCATACCCGGGCGCGCCGAACATCTGACGGAACGCGAGACGACCGATCCGGCCGAAACCATTAATCGCAACTTTCACTGCCATTGGAAAAAACCTCCTTAAACATTGGTTGATTAAAATCAGTTCCACCGGCTATTCTACCTTTTTTTACACGCTTTTGCAACTGTTTTTTTGGACTGTGAATTATTGACTTCCTTCTTTAATAATGCTATGCTAACAAGACGAGGCAAGTTCGTACAATTTTGTTACGCATTCATTTAATTTAAGGAGGTAACCCTGATGGAAAACATCCCTGTCATTAAGCTGGGCCTGGTCGCCGTATCCCGCGACTGTTTCCCGATCTCCCTGAGCGAAAAGCGCCGCGCCAACATCGCCGCCAAGCTCGCGGAGAAAAAGCTGAATTTTGTTGAAATCAAGAAGACCGTTGAGAGCGAGAAGGACATGCTGGCCGCCGTGGAAGAACTGAACAAGGAAGGCTGCAACGCCGCCTGCGTGTTCCTCGGAAACTTCGGTCCTGAAACGCCTGAAACCCTGATCGCCGCCAAGTTTGACGGACCCGTGATGTTCGTGGCTGCCGCCGAAGGCGACGGAGACATGATCAACGGCCGCGGCGACGCGTACTGCGGTATGCTGAACTGCTCCTACAACCTCGGCATGCGGCACCTGAAGGGCTACATTCCGGAATATCCCGTGGGCAACGCCGCCGAGCTGGCGGACAAGATTGAGGAGTTCTTCCCGATCGCCCGCGTGATCGTCGGCCTGAAGAACCTGAAGATCATCACCTTCGGACCCCGGCCCCAGGACTTCTTTGCCTGCAACGCCCCCATCAAGGGCCTGTATGAGCTGGGCATCGAAATCGAGGAAAACAGCGAGCTCGACCTGCTGGTGAGCTACAAAGAGCATGCCGGAGATCCCCGCATTCCCGCCGTGTGCGCAGACATGGCCAAGGAAATGGGCGAAGGCAAGTACTATCCCGACATGAGCGAGCGCATGGCGCAGTTCGAACTGACCCTGCTCGACTGGGCGGAAGCCCACAAGGGTGCCCGGAAATACGTGGCCTTTGCCGACAAGTGCTGGCCCGCGTTCCCGTCCCAGTTCGGTTTTGAGCCCTGCTACGTGAACAGCCGCCTGGCTTCCCGCGGCATCCCGGTCTCCTGCGAAGTGGACATCTACGGCGCGCTGAGCGAATACATCGGCGCCTGCCTGACCGGCGACGCGGTCACCCTGCTGGACATCAACAACTCTGTGCCGGAGTACATCTACGACGCCGACATCAAGGGCAAGTACGACTACAAGCTGCATGACACCTTCATGGGCTTCCACTGCGGCAACACCCCGAGCTGCAAGATGTGCGCGGACCGCGCGGTCAAGTACCAGCTGATCCAGCACCGCCTGCTGGAGCCCGAAGGAAGCGAACCGGACTTCACCCGCGGCACGCTGGAAGGCGACATCGCGGCCGGCCCGATCACCTTCTACCGCCTGCAGTGCGACAGCGAAGGCGAAGTCCGCGCCTACCTGGCTGAGGGCGAAGTGCTGCCCGTAGCCACCCAGTCCTTCGGCGGCATCGGCGTGTTCGCCATCAAGGAAATGGGCCGCTTCTACCGCCATGTGCTGGTCCAGAAGCGCTATCCGCACCACGGCGCCGTCGCGTTCGCGCACTGCGGAAAGCTCCTGTTCGAAGTATTCAAGTACCTGGGCGTGAAGGACATCGCGTGGAACCAGCCCGCGAACCTGCCGTATCCCACGGAGAACCCCTGGGCATAATCCATGACCCGTCAGCAGGCAGCCGGAAGGCTGCCTGCTTTTTTGTTCCAGGTGGCGGATCACAACCTGTTTTTAGCTGATTATTTCCGTTTTGTGGGAATTTGATGTCCTTTTGGGCCGGAATTTATGTCTAAAATGGTGATGATGTGACAATTCCGTCCCAAAAATATTGACAATTTGTTGCATTTATGATATGATACATCAAACATTTGTTTCCGCTGCCTTTCTTCCGGGCGGCTTCATGATAGATATTCCGGTGTTTTTCATGATGACAGGCGTTTTTGCGGTCGTCCCGCCAACGCCTTCCGGCCATGGAGGTGGCAGTTTTTTTGAGTACCCGATATACGATCGTGCATTATTACCACAGCGGTTTCTCCGTCGCGAGCGGCGATACCCTGCTGGTATTTGATTACTGGCGCGGAGAGGACATGGAGCTGACTGAAGACCGGCAGCTGAGCGAGGAACAGATCCGCTCCTTTCCGAACGTTGTGGTGTTTATCAGCCACGAGCACATCGATCACCTGGATCCCATCGTATTTACCTGGAAAGACCTGACCAACGTCTCCTATATCGTTTCTTCCGACATGCCGGTCGGCACGCGCGGCAAGCGCATGGCCCCCGGGGATACCTATTCTCCCGTACCGGGTGTGGACGTCACCGCCTATGACTCCACCGACCTGGGCGTGAGTTTCCTGGTCGATTTCAACGGCCTGCGCGTTTTCCACGCCGGGGACCTCAACTTCTGGCACTGGCGGGAGGAATCCTCCATGCAGGATATCGAGGAAGCCGACGCGGAATTCCGCAAAGTGGTCTCCACGATCAGCGGGCAGGACATCGATATCGCCTTTTTCCCGGTGGATCCCCGGCAGGGCGCGATGTACGAAGCCGGCGCCAACTACTTCATCATGAGCGTCAAACCGCAGATCCTCGTGCCGATGCACTACTTCCACCGGGCGGACGTCGCGCTGGAATACGCGCGGACCGCGTCCAGCCGGGATACGGAAGTAATCGCCATGCCGTTGTACGGCGATACCCTCCGCATTGAGACGGACGATGAAGGCTACCTGAATGTGACACCGATCCGGATTACAGACACCCCGGCAAAGGCCGAAAACGGCGAAAACGAGGACGGTGAACCGGAAAACGAAACGGCTTCGGATTTCCTGGATCCGGAACTGGACGGGGACAATCCGTTCTCCGAAAGCGACCTGCCGATTCCCGGCCTTTCCGAAAACAGCGAGGATGAGGTTTGACCTGTTGATATTCAATGTTTTCCACCGTTATCCACAGGTTATCCACATCCGTTCACGGATTTCCACAAAAGGCTGTGGGTTTCTGAAACCCTTGTATTTTCTTGCTTTCAGGATCTGGAAATCTTTGATCCCTTATAAATCAAGCGTTTGCGCGCTGTGGAAAACTCCTCCTTCCGGATACCCGGAGGGAGGAGTTCCTTTGGATTGTGATTTTCGGGTCAGAAACATGCCCGGTTTTGATAAACGAAACCCCGTTTTTGCATCATACCGGAAAAACCTGACCGGTGGACAGCGCGTACAGACATTTTTCACGTACTTTTCGTCCGGTGAGCGTTTCGAGCGCCGCCGCGTACCAGGCCAGCTGGGGCCGGTATTCATCGCAGAACGCTTCCGGATCCTCAATCCGGTCCGTTTTGTAATCCAGCAGGATCCAGTCCCCGCCTTCCAGGAACGCACAGTCGATGACGCCCTGCACCAGAAGATTCTCTTCCTCCCGGAAAAGATTGAAGCCCCATTCCCGGTGAATCTCCGGGCTGGCCAGCATCCGCTTCCCGATTTCAGACGAGAAGAACCCGGCGACGTCCGCCGCGTCGATCACATCCGCTTCCTCATCCCGGAAAATCCCGGAAGCCCGCATCTCATCCTTCATCCGGATGATTTCCGCCTCCAGTACCGGACCGGCCGCCCGGATCCGCTCCAGGTCCGCCAGTGAAAGGAAGCGGTGGGTCACCGTTCCGCGCCAGGCGCCCTGTTTTTCCGGCGGCACCGTCATAAACGGCGGCAGCCGGTTCATTTCATATTTCTTCAGCGCCCGCGAGAACCTCTCCGGAATCCGCTTTTCTTCCGGCGTTTCCTCCTGGTCTTCCGGGCCGAACGCTTCCTGCTCCGCCTTGCGGATAATTGCGGTAACCGACCGCTTGATCATCCGGTCCGGATTGACCGCTTCCTCGTGCGATTCTTTCCACAGTCCATCCACAGGGGTTTGAGAAAGCAAGGAATCAAGCCATTCTTCCAGGCTGTGGATAACCGGTGCGTTTTCCACATTTTCCTGTTGATTAACCTCACAAACCCTTATTTTCCAGTGGTTTGTGAGATGTGCACAACCTGTGGACAATTTTTCCGCATCCCGCAGTGCAGGCACAATCCAGTCCAGGAAATCCCGGGCCGACTGGATCCGGTGCTCACCTGCCGGCAGCTGCCAGTTCAGCCGGTCTTCCGTAATCCCGGCCAGGAACATCCGCTGCTGTGCGCGGGTCATCGCCACATACAGGAGACGGATCCGTTCTGCCCGCTCTTCCCGTTCCTTTTTCCAGCTGAAGATTTCATCCGCCGCAGTCTTCCTGGAAATCCGCAGATCCGCATCCTTATACCGCAGGGCAATCCCCAGCTCCGCATCCGTGAGAACCGCCGCATCCGGACGGCCCTTCATCTCCTTGTCCAGCCCGAGGCAGAACACCACCGGAAACTGCAGGCCTTTGGACTTGTGCATCGTCATGATCCGGATCACGTCATCATTTTCCGCCAGCGGCGCCGCCGCGCGCGTATCCCCGCCGGACGCCTGGTCCGCTGCATAGGAAAGGAAATCCCGGATCGTATAGATTCCCGCATCCTGAACCGCATCCGCCTGCATGCACAGCAGGCGGATATTCTTCTGGGCCGTATGCCCGGCCGGTGAAGCGCCGGCCATCGCATAATGCATTGAATCCCCCGCCAGATGGAACAGGAACGTTCCCAGGGGCGTCACTTTGGACAGTTCCCGCCATTCATCCAGCTTCTGCTTCGCCGCCGCGCAGCGCTTTCCGACGGGACTGTCCTTCCCGGCGCACATCTCAAACGCCTGCCAGAAAGGCACCTTGCCGGAAGCGCACAGGCGGACTCCCGCCAGTTCCTCTTCACTGAACATGAACGGCGGATTCCGGAGCGATGAAATCAGCGGCAGATCCTGATATGGATTCTGCAGCAGTTCCAGCAGCCGTAGGAAAGACTGTACCTCATCCAGCGTATAGAAATCTGCACCACCATCAAAGAACACCGGAATATTCCGCGCGGCCAGCGCCTCCACCAGCTTCGGTGCATCCGTGCTGACCTTCTGCATCAGGATAACCATATCCCGGTAATTGAATCCTTCATTCCTGAGTTCACGCGCACGCCCGGCGATATATTCCGCAAGCGTGTCCTGATATTCCATTTCCGGCACCGGCTCCAGCAGGTCTACCATGACCGGGAAGTTTCCTTCCGCCTCAAGGCCGGGAATCAGCTCTTCCTGCGGAGTATAATCCATCTCCGCGGTGGATTCCCGCATCACATCGCGAAAAACGGTATTTGCCGTTTCCAGGATTTCCGGACGGGAGCGGAAATTCATCTGAAGGGAAAGGCAGTCGCCTTCTGTATCTGGCTGCAGGTATTCCCGGGAGCGCCGCATAAAGATCATCGGATCCGCCAGGCGGAACCGGTAAATACTCTGTTTGACATCGCCCACCATGAACAGGCTGTTTTCATCCCCGAGCAGCGCCTGGATAATCGCATCCTGTACCGCGGATACATCCTGGCACTCATCCACAAAGATATACTTCCAGCGCTGCTGAACCGACTGCCGGTATTCTGCCGAACGCAGGATTTTCAGGGATTTATGCTCCAGGTCCTGGAAATCCAGCACCCGCATTTTCAGCTTGGCCTGTTCAAAATTCTCCATCGTCAGCAGGATGATCTTCCGAAGCGCCGCCAGCGATTCCTTCATGTTCCTGAATTCCCCGCTGATTCTTTCCGGATCCGGGAAAATCAGTTTTCCAATATCCTCATTCAGCTTCTTCAGCTTCTTCCTGATTTCCTCATACCGGGATTTCCAGCCGGATTCCATCAGGTTCAGCCCCCGGATACCCGGCATGCGGCAGAAAGGCATATCCAGCTGTTCCGGCTGGACTTCCTGTCCTTCTGTCCACAATTGTTTCACGTGAAACAGTTCGCTGTCCTTCGCCCATACATCCCGGTACTGCTCCAGGTGTCCGTCCTCATCAAACATCCGGTACTGCTGCCGAAGGAGGATCGAAGCCGTATTCAGCTTTTCCCTGACAATCTCCCCGGCATACCGGAACCATGGATGACTGCTGTCAATCTGTTCCGGCACTCCGCCGCATGCCATTTCCAGCCATTCTTCCGGATCCGGCAGGGACAGCATAAACGTATAAACCGAACTGACAATCTTCTGCGTTTCATCCTTTTCAAAACGCTTCCTGAAAATTTCAAAATCCGGGTCGCTGTTTTTCAGAAGGATATTGCACGCATTACTGAATGCGTTATCAAACAGCTTCTGCCGGATTCCGGCTTCACAGATCCGGAACATGGGATCCACACCCGCCGCCTGGAATTCCTGCCGGATCAGCCGCTGGCAGAAGCTGTGGATGGTGGAGATCTCCATCATGTCAATTTTATTGTATGCTTCCCGGATATTCGGATTCTTCCGCTCCTCCCGCATACGCTTCCTGATTTTTTCCTTCATTTCCGCAGCAGCTGCGTTGGTGAATGTTACAATCAGGAATGCTTCCGGATCCGCACCCTCCCGGATCAGCCGAAGGACCCGTTCGATCATCACCGCGGTTTTTCCGCTTCCAGCCGCAGCAGAACAGATGAGCTTCCGCTCATCCGAACTGATCACCATTTTCTGTTGTTCTGTCCACTGCGTCATATTCTCACCCCGGTGATTGTTTCACGTGAAACAATTCAACTGAAATCCGGTTCCGACAGTTCCGCAAGCAGAATCGACTCGCCGGCGTTTGTCTCCTCAATATTCGCTTCCCCGTCTTCCGCGCTGACGCGGTACACCCGATAATCCCCGTCCAGCTCCAGGTCGCTTTCATCCGTGCAGGTGATAAACGTCTGGTAATCACTGATTTCCGATACCAGCCGGCACCGCCGGTTTTTATCCAGTTCGCTCATCACATCGTCCAGCAGCAGAACCGGCGTTTCCCCGCCGACCTGCCGGAGGACTTTCATCTGGGCCAGCTTCAGGCTCAGCGCGGCTGTCCGGATCTGCCCCTGTGACGCGAATACCTTCATGTTCTTTTTGTTCAGCGACAGGTTCAGATCATCCCGGTGCGGGCCGACGGACGTGACCCCTGTCCGGATATCGTCTTCCCGGTTTTCCGCCATCTGCGCGAGAAACGCTTCCTCCGGGTTTTCCGCTTCCCGCAGGGAGGAATGATAGCTGACCCGGAACTCTTCCCGCTCCAGCCCGGAAATATTGCGGTAGGTTTCCGCCCCCAGGTCGCTGAGCAGCTCTACGATTTTCATGCGCCCGGCCACAATCGCGGCGGCCGGCCCGGCCATGGCCTGCTCAAAATCCGGCAGCAGGTTTTTTCCGGTTCCGCCATTGACCCGCAGATTCCGCAGCAGGGCATTGCGCTGCTCCAGCCCGGACCGGTACTGCTGCAGGGCAATAAAATACCCCCGGTTGATCTGGCTGATCATCATATCCAGATACCTGCGGCGCAGGGACGGACCTTCCTTGATCAGCCCAAGGTCCTCCGGGGAAAAGATAACACACTGCAGGCAGCCCATCATGTCCGAAAACCGCTGGATCCGCTTGCCGTCAATCAGGATTGTTTTCTTGTTTAATTCGTTAGGTACCAAACGAATTGTAATTTTCCGGCGCACTCCGCCGGTCATCACTGTGACTTCACACACGCCGAACGGTTCACCCATCCGCACCGCACTCTGGTCCCCGGTGATCCGGTGGCTCTTTCCCAGGGCACAGTAATGGATGGCTTCGAGCAGGTTCGTTTTGCCCGAGCCATTTGGGCCGAAAAAGAGATTCACTCCTTCGTGCGGAAGGAGTGTCATCTCCCGGTAATTCCGGAAATTACGCAGTGTGATATTCTGGATGATCATTGAAATACACGCACCGGCAGAATCAGGTAAATATACTCGTCACCGGTCTGCGGGACCACCACGCAGGGGCTGACGCTGGAATTGAACTTCATGCAGAGGTTCTCGTCCGATACGTTGCGGATGACATCCGTAATATACCGGGCATTGAACGCGATATCCACCGGCTCGCCGATCAGGGAAGCTTCCATCTCCTCTTCCACATCACCCAGCTCGGCGTTGGAAGTAATGCGGAGTACATTCCCGCGGAAGCTCATCTTGATGAGGTTGTTTTTTCCTTCACGCGCCATCAGGCTCGCGCGCTCGATTGCATCCGCCACCGCGGTCCGGTTGGCCCGGGCTTCCGTTTTGAAGTCCGTGGGCAGGATCCGGCGGTAATCAATGTATTCCCCGGCCAGCAGGACGCTGGACAGGCGGATATTCCCGAAGGTGCACTGCATGCGGTTCTGGCTGAACATCATGGTGCAGAACGCGTCATCATCCGGCAGGATCCTGGACAGCTCATTGAGCACCTTTCCGGGAATGATCGCCTTGACGACGTCCTTCCCTTCCGGCAGCTCAAAGGGCTGGAACAGCTTCTGCATGGACAGGCGGAATCCGTCCAGCGCAACCAGACGCGCTTCGTTCCGGCTGACTTCCAGGAGGCTGCCCGTCAGGATCTGGCGGCTTTCATCCGTCGCAATCGCGAAGACCACATGGGAAATCATGTCCTTCAGCTTCTTCTGGGGGATCTTGACCTGGGACCCGCCGGACAGCGGATTGATTTCCGGATATTCCGCGGCGTTCATCACCGCCAGGTTACTGCGGTTCTTCATGCAGCGGATGGTGGCCGTACGATTATCCGTAACGGAAATATTCACCGTGCCGGCAGGCATCTTACGGATCAGCTCCGTAAACAGGCGGCCCGGAAGCACTGCCTGGCCTTCCTCCTGGATGGCGGCGGCATTCGTATATTCAATGACCAGCGAACCGTCCGAGCAGGTCAGCTGCACCCTCCCGTCATCCGCGGAAATCAAT
Source organism: Clostridiales bacterium (assembly GCA_017569285.1). Lineage (NCBI taxonomy): Bacteria > Bacillati > Bacillota > Clostridia > Eubacteriales > Clostridiales bacterium. The sequence goes on along the minus strand of CP069419.1, from coordinate 1,671,170 downwards.
ACACCTTCCAGAATCTGTTTGGCCGGCCGGGCGGACAATGCCCGGGTAACGGTGTTCAGGCCTTCCAGGAGATCCTGCGCGTTCATGCTGAAAATCATTCGGTTCAACCTCTTTCCCTGTTTGCGGTGGAGATAATTATTATTAATATATATATTCAATATTCGTCATCGTTATAGGGGGTGTGAATCCTGTGGAAAACCCTCCCGGATAACGAAAACAAAGGAATTCCCGTGTTGCGGAATATGTGGACAAACCCGCCGGTTATCAACAGTTCTTCCAGAGTATATTCCATTTACCCGGAAAAAACTCCTTCTTTTGGACCGGAAAACCGGGTGGCTCCCTGGGACCGAACCTGTATCCGGATGAAAATGATCCGGAAGGAAAACATTTTATCCACAAATCTCACATAATTCACAGGCTGTGGATAAAAAACCTGTGGATAAAGTCAGTTTTCGCTGAAAACCGCGCGGTTCTTCACGAAGTAATCCACGGCGGAGAACAGCGTCATGACAACGGCCGCGGCCGTGAGGATGATCATATACCAGGTGGAGAAAGCCGACTGGTTCAGCAGGATGGCGGCAATGATCATGATCATCTGGCAGGTGGTTTTGATTTTGCCGAAGGGGCTGGCCGCAATGACCTTTCCCTGGGTCACAGCCACGAGGCGGAGCCCGTCCACCGCCAGTTCACGGCAGAGAATGATGATGATGATCCAGGCTTCCGTCTGGCCGCGGTGCAGCAGCATGATCAGCGTGGTGAGCACCAGCAGCTTGTCCGCCACGGGATCGATAAACTTGCCGAAATTGGTGACCAGGTTGTACTTCCGGGCAATATATCCATCCAGGAAGTCCGTCAGCGACGCGATGATGAACAGCGCGCCGGCAATGATGCGGCAGGCATCGGATGGCTGGTACAGCAGGATTACGATCACCGGGATCAGCGCAACCCGGATGATGCTCAGTTTATTTGGCAGGTTCACAGCATTTTCCCCCTCAGGTCATAGGTATCCGCGCCGGTAATCTCCACGGGAATCATCTGACCGGCGGCGGGCATTGTTTCGCCGCAGTCCACAACGATCTCCCCGTCTGTTTCCGGGGCTTCCCGGCTGCTCCGGCCCAGGCATACGCCGTCTTCGCCCGTATCGGTGACCAGCACCTGTTCGATGCTGCCGATCCTGGCGGTATTCCGCTTCAGGGAAACGGACTGCTGCAGCGTCATCAGGCGGTCGAAGCGTTCCTGCTTGATTTCCTCCGGGACCTGGTTTGGCATATCCGCGGCGGGCGTGTTCTCCTCCGGGGAGAAGATGAATGCGCCCATGCGGTCGAACTCCGTTTCTTCCACAAAGTCCAGCAGTTCCTTAAACTGGTCTTCCGTTTCACCGGGGAAGCCGACGATGAGGCTGGTACGCAGGGTCAGCCTGCGCTCCCGCGCGCCGCGGACGCAGCGCATGATATCCTCCCGGGTACCGCGGCGGCGCATGGCCCGAAGCATTTCCCGGTTGACATGCTGGATCGGGATATCGAGATAGGGGCAGATATTATCCGTCTCCGCAAGGACGTCCAGCAGCTCGTCGCTGGTTTCGTCCGGATAGCAGTAGAGCACGCGGAGCCAGTCCACCCCGTCGATCGCGGCGGCCTTACGCATCAGGTCCGGCAGGGCGGAATGCTTTCCCCCGTCCGTTCCGTAGCGGGTGGTATCCTGCGCGACCAGGATATGCTCGCGCACGCCCCGGGAAGCCAGGGACCGGATTTCAGCGAGAATATCCGCTTCCTTCCGGCTGCGGTAGGGACCCCGGATCAGCGGGATCGCGCAGAAGGCACAGCGGTTGGAGCAGCCCTCCCCGATCCGTACATAGGCGGAATAACCGGGGGTGGTGAGTACGCGGTCGTGCTCAAGATAGCTGAAATCATCCTGGCAGCGGCTGACGCGGCTTCCGCCCAGCACCTTGTCCAGTGCGTCCGGCAGGGAGGCATACTGGTTAACGCCGAGGAGCAGATCGATCTCCGGCAGTTCCTCCAGCAGGGCCTTTTCATACCGCTGGGCCAGGCAGCCGGTGACCACAAGCGCGCGGCAGCGGCCGGTTTTTTTATATTCACCCATCTCGATGATGGTGTTGATCGATTCTTCCCGGGCGGACTCAATAAACCCGCAGGTATTGACCATCAGGATATCCGCCTCGGCCGGGTCCGCCGTGAAGACATAGCCCCGGTCCTTCAGCAGGCCCAGCGCGATCTCGGTATCCACCCGGTTTTTGTTGCAGCCGAGGGAAACCACACCGACTTTATACGCCATGCCGGATCCGCCCCTTCCCGGCCGCCTGCCGCAAGCGGCATCGGCCTGTTTCTATCATATATAACCGGAACAAAGTATACCATGATTCCCCCTTTTTGAAAAGAATGGACAGAAAAGCGGACGTTTCATATAATATGTAAAGAAAAACACTGTGAGGACAAGGATACCATGAAAGATACATTCCTGCTGGTGGACGGAAACAGCCTGATGCACCGGGCATTCCACGCACTGCCCCTGATGGACGCGGACGGGGTATATACCAACGCGGTTTACGGCTTCCTGAGCATGCTGCTGAAGGTGATCCGCGAGGAGAACGTGCAGTATGCCGCCGTATGCTTCGACGAGCACGGACCGACCTTCCGCCACACGGTATACGCGGAATACAAGGCCGGGCGGGCCGCCACGCCGCCGGAACTTCGGCAGCAGTTTGATACGATCCATTCCCTGCTGGACGATATGGGCATCCGCCGGTATTCCCTGCAGGGCTGGGAGGCGGACGACCTGCTGGGTACGCTGAGCCTGAAGGGCGCGGATGCCGGCGCGGCGCCGCTGGTGCTGACCGGCGACCGGGACGCGCTGCAGCTGGTGGGCGGCGGAACGGAACTGATGTTTACCCGGAAGGGCATCTCCGAGACGATCCGCTTTACGCCGGAAAAGGTATATGAGGAATACGGGTTTACCCCCGCGCAGGTGACGGACTGGAAGGGCCTGGCCGGGGACTCCAGCGATAATATCCCCGGGGTTCCGGGCGTCGGCGACAAGACGGCGGTGAAGCTGCTGCAGGAATACGGCACGCTGGAAAATGTGCTGAACAACGCCGGAAACGTCAAGGGAAAGTTGGGCGAAAAGCTGGCAACCTGGGCGGAACAGGCCCGGTTTTCCAAGCAGCTGGCGACGATCCGGCGGGACGCGCCGGTGGAATTCCGGCTTTCGGACTGCCAGCTGCCGGACCTGAAAAAAGGCATTCCGGCGCTGCAGAAGCTGAAACTGAACAGCATTATCAAGCGCCTGGAAACGGACGGCGAAGGCGGCGCGGCGGCCCAGGGCGGAACGGGTGAAGCCCGCCCCGCGATGGCCATGCTGCAGTTCCGCGCGGCGGACACCCCGGACAGCCCGGAGGCCATCCGCGCGTGGCTGGAAAAGGCCGCCGGCGAAGAAGGCGCGCTGTGCCTGTGGATGGATGACCTGACGGTTTCCATGGCGAAGGAAAGCGGCGCGCGGGCGGTGATCACACTCGGCGGCGACCTGCTGAATCCCGGCATGGATCCGGGCGAGGTGCTGGGCCTGCTGGCGGAGGAAATCCGCAAAGGCACCGCCGTGGTGCACGACGGAAAGACCTGGCTGCGGCGGCTGGACCGGGCGGGCCTTCCCCTGCCGGAAACCTTTGGCTGGGATACGATGCTGGCAGCCTACCTGCTGAACCCGCAGGAAAAGAGCTACCGCATGAAGGCGCTGTGCCCGGACCTGCCGGAGGACGCGGCCACGCTGTGCTCCCTGCAGGCGTGGCAGCGCGCCCAGGTGGAAGCGGACGGCATGATGCCCCTGATGCGGGATGTGGAGATGCCGCTGAGCTTTGTGCTGTTCCGGATGGAAAAAGCCGGTTTCTCGGTGGATACCGCGTTCCTGCGGGAGCTGGGAAAGAAATACGCCGCGGAAATTGACCGGCGGCGGAATGAAGTGATTGCGGCCTCCGGCGGCGAGGCGTTCAACCTGAACAGCCCGCAGCAGCTGGGCGAAGTACTGTTTGAAAAGATGGGTCTTCCCCACGGGAAAAAGACCAGCAAGGGCTATTCCACTTCGGCGGAGGTACTGGAAAGCCTGCGGTGGGACGCGCCGGACGTGATTGAGCCGCTGCTGCGGTATCGCCAGCTGGCGAAACTGAACGGCACCTATGTCGAAGGCCTGCTGCCCCTGGTGGACGCGGGAGGCCGGGTGCATTCCACATTTGACCAGACGGCGACAGCTACCGGGCGGATTTCCTCCTCGGAACCGAACCTGCAGAACATTCCGGTGCGCACGGAGGAGGGGCGGGAAATCCGCGAGGCGTTCCTCCCCCGGGAGGGATGGATCCTGCTGGACGCCGACTACAGCCAGATTGAGCTGCGCCTGATGGCGCATTTCTCCGGCGATCCGGCGCTGCTGGAGGCCTTCCGCAACGGCGAGGACATCCATACGCGCACGGCATCGGAAATCTTCGACGTGCCGAAGGACTGGGTGACGCCGGAGCTGCGCAGCCGCGCAAAGGCGGTGAACTTTGGCCTGATCTACGGCATCAGCGGCTTCGGCCTGAGCCGGAATACCGGCGTGAGCCGCCGGGAAGCCGCGGAATTCATTGAGAAATACTTCCGGAAATACCCCGGGGTGAAGCGGTTCATGGATGAATTCGCGGCGGAAGGCGTGAAGAACGGGTATGCCCGCACGCTGATGGGCCGGAGGCGGTACCTGCCGGAGCTGCAGTCCCCGAAGGCGCCGGTGCGCGAATTCGGAAAACGGGCGGCGATGAACACGCCGGTGCAGGGAACCGCGGCGGATATCATCAAGCTGGCGATGGTGCGGGTGGACAAGGCGCTGCGGGAAGCCGGGATGCAGAGCCGGCTGATCCTGCAGGTGCACGATGAGCTGCTGCTGGAATGCCCGCCGGAGGAAGCGGAACAGGCTGCCGGACTGCTGCGGGAAGCGATGGAAGGCGCGATGGAGCTGCGGGTTCCGCTGGTGGCGGAGGTTCACCAGGGGAAGAACTGGGCCGAGGCGAAGTGACCGGGAGAATTGACTTTTCCGGCATTCGATGGTAAATTATGCACGGTTTTGACAGAACCGCGGATAAGACGGAAGGAGCGACAGAGATCATGCTGGAGTTTAAGTTTGACACACAGCTGCTGATTGAAGGCAAGAACCTGGACGAGGATGCGATCAACGATTATTTCACCAACAACTTCAAGGGCGACTGCCTGCTGGCGGTGGGCGATGATGAGCTGATCAAGATCCACTACCACACCAACGAACCGTGGAAGGTGCTGGAATACTGCTCCACGCTGGGCGAGATTTACGACGTGGTCGTGGAGAACATGGAACGCCAGGAAGCGGGGCTGAAAGGGTGAGCCGACTGGGAGACCTGATCCGCACGGAGCGGATCCGCCAGAAGATGACCCCGAAGCAGGTAGCCCGCAAATGCGGCGTCAGCGAAAGTTACCTGGTGGCGGTGGAAGCCGGTACGCGGATTATCGCGGATGATCAGGCCCGCCGGATCCTGAAGGCGATCGGGCTGAAGCAGCAGACGGAAGCGGAATTCACGCTGGATGATATTGCGGCGACCGTGGACCTGGCGCAGGTGCAGCCCCGGCTTGCGGAAGCGGTGAAGAAGCCGCCGAAGAAGGAAGCCGAACTGGCCGCCTCCTCGGAGGATGAGGGCGTGGCCGGCAGCGTATGGCTGGACGCCCTGCAGAGCGTGCTGAAGCGCGTGCCGGTGATGAACGCGGTGATGAAGCCGGTGGCATACCGGCTGGTGCCCGTGGAAAACGGCCGCATCGAAGGCGCGAACCCGGACAAAGTATTCTTCTACCTGGCGCCGGATGACAGCATGCGCGGATTCCGGATCCACAAGGGCGACATCGTGCTGACCGTACCGGCGCAGAGCCCGGTGGACGGCGCGATCATGCTGATGAATTACAAGGAGCACCGGTACCTGCGGAAGGTGAAGGTGCTGGATGACCGGCAGGTACTGCTGCAGAGCTATGACCGGGAATACGAGGCGGAGACCGTTCCGATCAGCGAGATCGGATTCCTCTCCCGCGCCGTACAGGTGACTTTCGAGCTGCAGGCCTGACCGATATGAAAACTCCGCCGGAGCATTCCGGCGGAGTTTTGTTATGCCTTGGATCAGATCCGCTTGGCTTCCATATAATACCGCTTTTCGTCGGCTTCGCCCATGGAGAAGGTTTTCCGGGGCAGGACGCCGAGGCGCTCCACATCGCCGAAGAAGGTATTCTTGTCGATTTCCGGGAGGAGGAAGCCCATGGCGCCTTCCGCACCCGCGAGCGTCCGCAGGGACTGCTCGCCGTGGATGAAGTCGATTTCCGCTTCGGGATGGGCGGCCAGGAAATCATCCAGGAACTTCTGGACGGTTTCGCAGGGGATTGCGCCTTCGGGATTCCCTACTACCACCTGAGCTTCACCGCCTGCGGAAACCACGGTAAACGTATGGCCTTCGCCGCCGGAGGTCAGCGTCATGCCGCGGGCGGCGGCATAATCCCGCCAGGCGGCGAGCACTTCCACGGGTTTGACCCCGGTGAGCACCCGGTGGATCGGCTCAAAGAGCAGGGCGGTATCATGGATATTGACGATTTCGCACAGGGCATACCGGGCGGGATGGTTTTCCCGATCCGCTTTCGGCAGGGTCTCCCGGATTTCATTCCAGTAGGCCTTGGCGGTGGCGAGGCTGTGGTTGCCGTCTCCGACTGCCAGCAGCAGCGGGTTTTCGCCCAGGGTATCCAGCAGGGCGTTCAGGCTGGAATCCACATGGCCGAGGCCGGCTTCGCCTTCCACGGCCCAGCCGCGCAGATGGCCGCCGTTCATCATGAGGTCGAAATCGTAGAGCTTCCGCAGGGAATCCTCCTGCGCGCGCAGGGGCTCCAGCACCGTACGGTCCGGATCGTCGATCAGGATCATGATATGCGTGAGCTCCACCGGCGCGCCGCGGCGGATGACCAGCCGCGGGGGCAGGCGGGACGCGATGGTCTGCTCCGTCGGCCGGATGAGCGGCAGGGAGCCTTTTTCAAAGGAATACTGCTCCAGGTCTACCGTGCAGACCAGGCCCAGGCGGCTGCCGCCGGGTACGGAGCGCTCGCACAGTACAAAACCGTTTTCCACTGCGGGGACCAGAAGGCCTTTGGCCAGGTAGTCCGCCATGGCGGCGTGGATGGCGGGGATCCGTTCTTCCCCGTGTTTCAGGTCATATTCCGGGAGGATCAGCCGCAGGGCGGAGGGGGCATCCCCTGCCGTTTCATACGCCTTCTGCCAGTATTCCGGTTCGGAGGTGTACTGGTCGCAGGCGATGCAGGCCCAGGTTTCCGGATTTACGGAGGGCGCCGGCAGCAGGATTTCCGCCGGGCGGATTCCGATACGTTCAAAAGCCATGAATCATTCAACTCCTTCGGGATGTTTGCCCACTAATCATATGCCGGGCGGCGGGCTTTTTCAACCAAAATACAAAAAATGTGCCCGGGCGGGCGGATCCGCGCCATCCTGCGGATCCGCCCGCCCGGGCCGGGAGAAAAGTGAAGGGTTATCGGGTGATCAGCGGTCGTCCTTGCTTTCCTTCAGCAGGCGCCACATGAGGAACAGAGCAGCCAGGCCCAGCGCCGCCACGCAGGCCCAGATGAGCGGATCGGCCGGGTCGCCGGTTTTGGGCACCTTGTAGTTGATGACGGTACCGCCGTTGTAACAGCGGTCTGTAACCCCAGCATGGGTACCGGTGTTCTCATAGCGTACCTTATAGCCGGCGGGCACATTTTCCACGATGTAGTAATCCCCGGCGGTAGAGAACCAGGCTTCATAGCGCCATTCGCTGCCGCTCACCTTTTTGTTGAACTTCTTGTGGGCGACGGAGCCGTCCGCGTTGTACAGCACCCAGTCGATGCTTTCAGCCGGGTCGGCATCCCAGCGCACGGTGAAGCTGAACCGGAAATCATAGGAACCGGAATCCGGGGAAACCGGCTTTGAGGTGGGCGCCGGTTTGTCGGTTACGGCGGGCTTTTCCGTTACCGTGGGCTTGTCGGTCACGGCCGGCGGGTCGGTTACTGTGGGTTTATCAGTCGCGGCCGGCGGGTCGGTAATGGTGGGTTTGTCGGTCACGGCCGGCGGATCGGTCACTGTGGGCTTGTCGGTCGCAGCCGGCGGGTCGGTTACCGCAGGCTTGTCGGTTGCGGCCGGCGGATCGGTCACCGTGGGCTTGTCGGTCGCAGCCGGCGGGTCGGTTACCATGGGCTTGTCGGTCGCGGCCGGCGGATCGGTGACGGTGGGCTTGTCAGTCGCGGCCGGCGGATCGGTGACGGTGGGCTTGTCAGTCGCGGCTGGCGGATCGGTGACGGTAGGCTTGTCGGTCGTGGCCGGCGGGTCGGTGACGGTGGGCTTGTCAGTCGCGGCCGGCGGATCGGTGACGGTGGGCTTGTCAGTCGCGGCTGGCGGGTCGGTCATCGTGGGTTTGTCAGTTTCGGTCGGCTCCAGGTCGGTGGGCGTTGCGGGCGGATCCGTAACGACCGGCCCCAGGTCTGTGGGAGTAGCGGGGGCCGGGGACGCGACGGTGAAGGTGGTTTCCGCGGTGCTTTCCCCGATTTTGACGGAAAGGGTGTGGCTGCCGTCCTCCAGGGAGTCCAGGTATTCCGCGCTGACGGAGATATTCACGCTGCCGCGTGTGGCGGTATAGCTGCCGGCGGGAACGGGTTTGCGGTCCATACTGATTCCGCCGAACAGGTCAAAGGTGATCGTATCATTCGGGCTGCCCTTGACGGTGAATTCCATGTTCTTTCCGCAGCCGCGGGTCCAGGTGCCCGCTCCGCCGGTGATGAAGGTGTAGGTGTTGGGGATATCCTGCCAGAGGGCGGTGACGGCGGTGTCCCCGTCCACTTCAATTTCATCGAAGGGGCTGCCCGCGTCCCAGCCGGCGAATTCCTTGTATTCCGGTGCAGTGAAGCCGTTTTCCGGCAGGGTGTATTTTTCCCCGGCAACGACATAGGCGTTGTCCATTGTACCGGAACCTTCGCCCGGATCAAAGGTGATGACATAATGGAAGCCGGAATAGTTTTCCATCATGGTTTCCAGGCCGCCGTAACGGGCGTAGGCGCCTTCGTCCTTGAAGGGGTTGGTGTGCAGCTTTGTTTTGGTTTCCTCCGACATTTCAATGCCGTAGAAATACCAGTTCATATATTCCATCAGGCGCTGGAACTGATCAGAGGAGGTATGATGCCCCCGGTTTTTCATGTTCACGTCCAGCGCCAGGTTGTCCTCCACACCAAGGGCCCGGAAGACCGGCCGGGCTCCCTCATAGCTGACAGAATCGCCATAGGGGTTGTTCGCGTCATCGTTATTGGAACAGATGACGTATACGCCGCGGGGCGCCAGCGCCGCGAGCATCAGGTTTTTGTCATAGGGCAGGCGGGCGCCCATGGAGGTATCCGGGTAATCATCACCGAACCAGCGGTCATCCAGTGCGTAGTACAGCATCTGGTTGTGCTGGTAGCCCTGGTTGCGCGGCCGATGGGGCAGTACTTCCGAGCCGGAAGCGGGGCTGTCCGCCCAACTGTACTGCAGGGGGAATTCCTCGGTGGAATAGCTGACATACCGGTAGGTGCCGGCACCGCCGGAGCCGCTCTCCTGCGGGGCGGTAACACCGAAGCGCTCATCCATCAGGCCGGCGACCAGGGCGGTTTTGCCCAGGCGGCTTGCACCGGTAACGCCGATACGGGAAAGGTCCAGTTTGCCTTTCAGGGTTTCATCATGTGTATCCAGGTATTCCAGTGCGTCCAGTGCGCGGCTGGCCCCCCAGGCCCAGGCGATCATGGTGCCGCGATCAGCATACTGCTCCGCATCATATGGATACAGGTCATAAAATAAGCCTATATGGTCGTTGATGTCCATGGCCAGATCTGTGTATGAAATTCCCACCTGGGCATAGCCTGCGCTGCTGATATTGGTATTGTTTGACGTACTGTAATTAACCACGACCGGTATTTTTCCATCCTCGAAAAACTCTTTTGTACCCGAAGGAAGGAATAAGTTTGTATTGAAGCTTTTTGTCACTTCGCCAACAGTTACATTTATGGTGATGATACCTGTGGCAGGATTGTAGGAAGCAGTTACTTCATCGGGGTCATCCGGCATAAAGCCGTATTCATAGTACTGGACCATCGCCTTGATTTCCTCGGCACGGTCAGCCCAGTTACCGGATGTAACTCCGTCTCCGTTCAGGAAGGTAAAAGGATCGGGCAGGTTGTTCAGCACGGGAGTATCCTGCAGGTCCGGCAGGTTATGGCCGGATACCGCATCCACATGGCGCATATTGTCGATGGCGGCCTGCAGGGCGGCGGTGGCGTTGTCCACCTTATCCCGGTCCGCCGTGTCATCCGCATATACCGCTTTTGCCGCGGCCAGGGCGTCCGCCAGGGCGGTTTCGTCTTCCCAGATACCATGGGGCAGGGCTTCTGCCATACCGATGCGGGAATTCAGGAGGCTCTTGTCCATGGGGCGCTGCGCCCACTGTTCCTCCGTCGGGGTTTCCAGAGAGACCGTGCCGTACACGTTGCATTTGTTATCGCCGCTGCTGAAGTCGTTGTCGGCATGATAGATCAGGAATTCATTGGTCGTTCCGGAGTAAACATGAGCGCCATAATTCAATACACTGAAATCAAAGCCCAATGATTCTCCGCCCTTGAATGCAAAGTCACTGATAAAGAATCCCAATTCTACAGTATAACCGACAGTTTTTCCTTCATTGTCGATTTTCTTTTTGACAGAAGTACCAGTAAGCCGCTGATACTTTGGAGTATCCAGACCGCCCCAACTAACAGTTGCAGCGCCGCTGTTTGGGTTGATATTGATGACGGCATCGTCCTCTTCGGTCAGCGGAAGCTTGTCATTCATCAGATCCAGGCCGATGGTGACTTTATCCTCATCTCGAATATAGTCATCGGAAACATCAATTAAAAGATATACCACACTGCCGTTCCAAAGTGTACGCAGGGAGACATTGGTTTGAGCTTCTTCCTGTGGGGTTAGAGTTATGCCACTGGAATAAGAAGTCTTGACATTAAATACCTTATCCAGACTGATGCTTTCAGCCTGGTTCCAGGCTTCGTCGATTTCGCCGTCAATCACGATGGATGCCGGCACATAAGTGATTTGTGCGTTGTCCGCCAGCGCCGCGCAGACGACGATACACAGCGCCAGTGCGAGAAGCAATGCAGCCCCTGCTTTTTTCATGGTTCCCTCTCCCTTTCCATATCTGGTTTTCCCGGACCGCACCGGCTCCTCCAGATCCGGGGCGGCCCCTTTTTTGTTGTATACAGTGTATAAAAAATGAAAAGGGAAGCATATTGACAAAAATTCTGCATAAAACCGTGAAAAGCAAGAAAGGAAGCGGATTTCAGATCCGGAAAAAAACTGACCGGAATATGCAAAAATATCCCCCATGGACTCCATGGGGGATGATCGGTATGAAAGCGCTGCAGTTAAACGTTTGCAGTTTGCAAACCGTACAGAGCTTTATTTCCGGGGTTCGTAGCGGAAGGTGATCTCCAGGGTTCGGATCTGCTGCATGGCCGGCGCTTCCCGGTCCAGGACCGTGGCGGAGATGCCGGTGAGGTCCCCGTAGAGGACACGCGCGCCGCTCCGGGCGTTTTTGATGTCCACCCATTCGTTGTACAGGTTACTGCGGGTGCACTTTCCGTCATCGGAGCAGGTATAGTTGCGCCCTTTCAGCTTCAGGGGCTCCCCGTTGACGATGACTTCCGTGAAGTAAATGCAGTAGCCCGGGAACTTCTGCTCCCCGTTGGAGATACCGATCGCGGAGAAGGCGGTATTGGAAGCGTATCCCTTGTCCGTGCCGGTAAAATCCAGCGCGACGGTATATTCACCGGGGCCGGTGATTTCCACGTCCGTTGGAACGATACCGGGGGTGATAGAATCCGGCGTATAGATATCGCCCACGCTGTAGCTGGCTGCCCAGTCGCCGCCGCTGAACATGATCCAGGCGACACAGCTGTCCGGGGTGACGTTCAGAGCGTTTTCGACGAGGGAATCCGGGGCGGCCGCGACCATCGCGTCAAAGGCGGCTTTTCCCGCCGCGGCGATTTCGCTGTAATCCCGGCCGGCTTCGGATGCCGCGTTCCGGCCGGCATAGACCGCCGCCATCTCTTCCTCGGGAATCCGGAGTTCCCGGCGGACAAAGAACCCGCTGCAGTCCCACAGGCAGCTGGCCAGGTCCAGGGCATCGCAGCAGTTGAGGAACGCTTCGTGATAGGCCGGGGCGTTCTTCTTCATGATGCCATCGCTGCCCGTCAGCGCGCCGTATTCACCGATGACGATTCCATAGCCGGCCGACGTGAACTTCTTCAGGCGGCTGAGGATGGAATACATTTCTTCGAAATCCTTCTTCTTTCCCCACAGGGTCGCGCCCTTGGCCGAAGTGGCGCCGCAGTAGCTCCAGGGGCCGTAATAATGCACGGAGAGCAGCAGCCGGCCGTCCGCGGAATCCTGCGGCATCTGAAAGCGGGTGTCGGACGTACGGTCGATATCCGTGCCGAATCCCGCGATAAGCAGGAAGCGGTCCGCATTATTTCCGCCGGAGGCGCGTACGGTATCCACGAAAACCTGGTTGACCTTGTTGGTGAGCGCATACCGCTGGTCATCCGGCATGGTATGGGCAATCGAGTCATCGCAGTACAGCGGGGAGTCCTCGTCGAACCGGGCGCCCAGCTCCTCGTTTGCGCTTTCAAAAACCAGGCGCCAGTCGTATTTGCCGAAGCGCTCGGACAGCTGTTTCCACATGCCGGTATAGGCTTCCATGGCCAGGTTCCGGGTTTCTTCGGTATCGGAGCCGAACATGCCCCACCAGCCGCCGTCCCAGTGATCGTTGATGATGACGATCATGCCGGCGTCCAGCGCGTAGTTCACGATTTCCTCCACCCGGTCCATATAGGCTTCCGAGATGGTGTAGTCCCCCTGGGCCAGGTGGGTGGCGTTGGTCATCCAGGCCACGGGGATCCGGATGGTATCAAAGCCGCAGGCCTTCATGCCCTGCAGCATTTCGGGTGTGGTGATCGGCTGGCCCCAGTAAATTTCATAAAAGGACGGGGGCTGCAGGTTCATGGAACTGTATTTCCCGTTGTTGCAGGCCTCCATCGTGTTTCCCAGGTTGATGCCGTTGCCCATCCGCCGGCTCATTTCAATGGCGTTTTCCGGCGCTTCTTCCGCGGCGGCACAGCCGCAGAGGACCAGGAGCAGCGACATCGCGGCGCACAGGATCATCAAAAAGGTTCTCATCTAATATTTCACTGCCTTTCCGGTAAAAATGCGGCCTGCCCCGCCGGGGCAGGCCGCGCAGGGGCCGTTTTATTCCGCGGCGGCAGCCTGCGCCTGCTGGGCAGCCCAGCACAGCGCTGCCTGCTCTTCGCACCAGGCGACACAGTCCGCGTAGCCGTAGCCGTTGGCCTGATTGATCATCTGCTGGATCATACCGTCAAACGCGCCATCGTTGGCGGCATAGATCGCGCGCCAGGACCAGGTGACGACGGCCGTCTGGATCTGGCTCCATTTTACGTCCAGCGCGCCGTCCCGGGTGGCCGGGGCATAGGTGCCTTTATCCAGCATGACCTTGTAGGGATGGTTTTCCAGGTACTGCTGGGTGTCGGCCGCGCCGGCCCAGTCGCACCATGCCTGCTGGATCGGGTATATGTCATCGGTCAGGACGCTGACCCAGCCGGCCTTGTCCAGGGTTTCCTGCAGCTTGCTGTCCGGGTTCTGCTGGCTTGCGGTCAGCGTGGAGTTGTTGATCTGCAGCGCGCCGTCATTGTAGGTGCCGGTCTGCGGATAGGCGGTTCCGGTCCGCGGTCCGATAACGGTGGTGCCGGACATGTCAAAGGAGGGATCGTTGTTGGTTTTGCGGCCCAGCGCAGTGAAATACGTTCCGCCTTCTTCATTGTAATCCCAGGTCAGGCCTTTCGGACCATACAGCATGGTGAGGGCGCCTTCCGGCGTGGCCAGCCAGTTGATGACGGCCAGGCATACTTCCGGGTATTCCGCGTCCGCGCCGATGCTCCAGATGCGGTTGCCGCCGGAGAGGGACAGGCCGTAGGAAATGGGGGTCGCCTCTTCCGGGACAAAGGTGTACATATACTTGCCCGCTTCCAGGTGCTCGGGGGTGTTGAAGATCAGGGAACCCGCATAATTGAAGATGGACCAGAAGGTGCCGCCGGCCTTGACCTTTTCACCCATGGTGGTATAGGTCTGGCTGGCAGAGTTCGGATCCAGCAGCCCGGCGCGGAACAGCTTGTTGAAGAAGCGCAGCATCTCAATGTACATGCCGTCCGGCTGCAGGCAGCCCTGGAACTCGCCGGTTTCCGTATTGATCAGGCCCAGTTCGAATTCATCCCAGCCATAGTAGGCGGTAGCCAGGGCCTTGACGTACATGACCATGTTGCCGTCCCAGTCCGGCCAGATGGAGATGGCATACGTCTCATTTCCGTTCTCGTCAACGGGGCAGATTTCCTTCATCTTCACGAAGAGGTCCGCCAGCTCATCCAGGTTCTTTACGGGCGGGCATCCCAGCTGCTGGTACAGATCCCAGCGGATATCCCAGGTGTAGAAGAAATTTTCATGGCTGCCGGCTTTCAGCGCGACATTGTGGCCGAAACCGTGGATTTTCCCGTCGCTGTTCTTGGCCCGGTTGGCCTCCAGCGCGGTCTGGTAGTTTTCCCAGATATAGGGAGCGTATTCTTCCGCCAGTCCGTCCTCTTCCCAGTCCAGGAGCAGGCCCTGGGCCACGGCGGCCTGGTACTGGTCCCCGTCCGCGCCCCAGACGACGATATCGCCCAGGTTGCCGCTTTCCATACGGGTGGCGTAGGTTCCGTCGGAATCGGGGATGATATTGATGCGTACATTGTACTTGTCCAGCAGGAGGTCCGCGCTCCAGTGACCCTGGAGTCCGGAATAGTTCGCCAGCTGGCTGTAGACATTGAGAGTGATCGGTTCGCCGTCATAGACGCCGACTTCCTCCAGGCGGGCATACGCGTCGTCTTCTGCGTCCGCGAAGGCTCCGCCCAGGACGGCCAGCGCCATCATGGCGGCCAGGATCAGTGCCAACCATTTTTTCATAGTTTTTTTCCTTCTTTCCTGTTTTTTTATCATCCTTTTACCGCCCCAAGCATGATACCCTTGACAAAATACCGCTGCATGAAGGGGTATACCAGCAGGATCGGGATGATGGATACCATGGAAACCGTGTACTGGATAACCCGCTGGTTCAGCATGCTGGCAGCAGCCTGCTCACTGATGTTTCCACCCTGGCTCATCATCGCGCCGAGGTTGCTGGAAGAATTGAGGTAGATATACAGCCGGTGCTGCAGGGTATACAGGTCCGGACGGTTGTTCATCAGCAGCAGGGAATCCTGGAAGGAGTTCCAGTTGCCGACCGCGCCGAAGATCGCGATGGTCGCGAGGATCGGAATGCTCAGCGGGACAATGATTTTCCGCCAGACCGTGAGGGTGGACGCGCCGTCGATAACCGCGCTTTCCTCCAGCGAAGACGGGATGGATTCGATGTAGGTTTTGACCAGGATGATGTTGTAGGGCGCCACCATGCTGGGGATGATATAGGCCAGGAAGTTGTCCGTGAGGCCCATCATCAGCATGTTCATATACCACGGGATGAGGCCCGCGTTGAAATACATCGTGACGACCAGGAAGCGGTACCAGAAGGAGCGCTTCCACATCTTCTGCTTGGTGACCAGGTAGCCGGCCCAGGCGGAAGTAATCACCATCAGCGCGGTGCCGAGAATGGTGCGCGCGACGGTGACCAGCACGCTGGAGCCCAGGTCCTGCACATTACGGAGCGCGGTGTAGTTGTTGAAATGAGCGCCGAACACGCCGTTCCCGGCCGCGTCCTTCAGCATCGGGAAGAAGTTCACCCGTCCGCTGGTAACCAGGTCGTTATCCGAGATCGTGTTGATCAGCAGATAGTAGAACGGGAATATGCAGATAAACGTAAACAGCACGAACAGGATGATCACGGAGGTTTCGAAAATCCTGTCGCCGGCGGTGCGCCGGATGTGCATGGTGCCTTCAGTTTCTTTCCTGCCCATCTTCCGCACCTCCTTATATGATGCTTTCGCCGCGGATAGCCCGGGAGATTCCGTTGGCGGCGAAGAGCAGTGTTACACCGATGAGGGACTTGGAGATTCCGACGACCGTGGACAGCGGGATCTGGTTCTGCCCGATACCGATATGGTATACATACAGGTCCAGGACCTCGATGACATCCTTGTTCATCGCGTTTTCAAAGACCAGGTACTGCTCCATACCGTTGGACAGGATGCCCGCGATGCTCATGAGGAGCATGACCATATAGGTCGGGACCAGGCCGGGAATCGTGATATGCCAGATGCAGCGGAAACGGTTCGCACCGTCCACGCGGGCGGCTTCATAGAGCTGCTGGTCGATACCGGCGATGCCCGCGATATAGACGATCGCGCTCCAGCCGACTCCCTTCCAGGTGCCCCAGAGGAGCATCTTCAGCCAGGTGTGGTCCGCGATCTGCAGGTAGTTGGTGTTCGCACCGGTCTGGTGCAGCACATTGGTGAGGAAGCTGTTGACAAATCCGTCCGTGGAGAAGATACAGATCGCGATGGCGTAGACCAGGACCCAGGAGATGAAATTGGGGATGGTGGTCAGCGTCTGCACGGTCCGCTGGAATTTGGTGGAACGGATTTCCGCCAGCAGCACGGCGAAGGCGATGGGCAGCCACGAGGTGAGGATGCCCAGGCCGGACATGATGAGCGTATTCCGCAGGACGCGCACCAGGTCGGTGACGGTGGCCGGATCGGTGAAGAGCGAAGCGAACCACTTCAGGCCGACGAAGTTGTCCGCCCCGATGGCGCCGCCGGGCTTGTAGTCAAAGAACGCGAAGCGCCAGCCCCAGATGGGCAGGTAGGCAAAGATGAAGGAAAGCAGGATGACCGGGAGCATCATCAGGAACAGGCGGTACTTTTCCTCCATTTCCATCCGGACTTCCGGGTTCTTCTCCGGCGGGGTGGCCAGGAAGGCAACCAGGGCCGAGACGAACAGGAGGCCGGCGAATACACAGAAGGCGGTGAAGCCGTCCGGCAGGAGGATTTTGATGGTATCCAGCTTTCCAACTTCTTCCCCGTGGGCGAGCATATTGGAATACGCCCGGTGGATCAGCAGCAGGCCGGCGGCCATGACCGGCGCGCCGAAGAGCGGAAACAGCAGGCCCCGGCGGCGCATCTTCCGGTTGCCCAGGCTCATGCAGGCTCCGGCAGCGCAGGCGATGACGCCCACCATGACAACGATGCAGGCAATCATCAGCAGTGTGATATCCGCATCCTGGATCCACTGGGACCGCAGGATCCGGCCCATGCTGTTGGTGATGGTTCCCCGGCTGACGCCGGTGGTGAAGAGACTGGAAGCCTGGTTGATCTTCTCGCTGATCCGGCCGGGATTGGCCGGCGGGAAGAACATGGCCATTCCGGTAAGCAGGGCGGCGGCCCGGAAAATCCAGAGCGCGGCCTTCTGCCCGAAGCCCTGCTTTTCCCCTGCCGGAAGAACGTTATTTCCGGAAACTCCCATCGCGGTGGGTCACTCCTTTTTCAAATGCGCAGGAAAGGGAAGAAGCGGCGGCGCTTCCCGGGATGCCGGAATCCGCGCCGCCGCAAGGAGGAGAGTCTGTCACTCGGTCAGGCCGGTGACGGTAAAGGTAATGGTGATGGCGGTGTTCGCGCCGGGAACGGTGTAGCCGAAGGGCGCGTCGCCGCGGTTGTATTCATCGATGATGACGATGCGGGCATAGGTGCCGGAGACATCCACATCCGTGTAGTCCCGGGTGGCTGCGTCACCGATCTTGGTCTTGACATCGCTGATGGTGACATAGCCGTCCTTCACCAGCTTGGAGGGGATTTCCGTGGAGACGAACAGCATACGGAAGGTATCATCCGTTCCGAAGCCCATCTCGCCGGTGGTGAGGGAGACCGAGTAGGTGCCGTCCTTGGTCAGGAGCACGTCCTCAAAGGTTCCGCCGTAATCCACCGCGTTGTTGTCCGCATCCCAGCCCACCAGGTGGGTGAAGAATTCGGCGTTCTCGGAATCGCGGCCGTAGTTGGCTTCGTCCCAGGTGTTGCGGAAGATGTAGCTGGTGCTCTGCACACCGATGTAGGCGTTGTAGTCGACCTTCTGGAGCTCGGCGGCTTCCTCGGCGGTCAGCGGCGCGTCGTCATCCTTGACGACGGGCTTGCCGTAAATGTAGTCGAAGGTGACTTCCACGCTCTTCACGGCGGCGAAAGCTTCCTTATCCACAACGATGGGAGCGGCGCCTTCCAGGTCGCCGTCCGCGCGGCGCGCGTCGGCGGGCAGCTCGGACACCCATTCGTTGTACAGGTTCTCACGGGTGCAGATACCGTCATCGGAAGAGGTGTAGCCCTTGCCGACTTCGATGGACTCACCGTTGACCTTGATATCGGTGACGTTGATGAAATATCCGTTGAAGGTCTTTTCGCCGTTCACGACGCCCACGGCGCTGAAGGCCAGGCCCTGGGCTTCTTCAGCGAATTCCAGGCCGACGGTGTAGGTTCCGGGGCCGGTGATTTCCGCGTTCGCGGCGGTGACACCTTCTGGAGCGTCCCCGCCCCAGTACTGATAGGCCCAGGCAGCGTCCGCGTACATCAGGTAGGCAGTATCGGTGACGGGCACCAGGGTGAAGTCCACCTCGAACTTCGTAACACCGGTGAAGAGTTCCTTATCCACAATGACGGGCTTCGCGTCTTCCACGGTGCCGTCAAAGGAATGGGCATCTTCCGGCAGCTCCCCGACCCATTCGTTGTAGATGTTCATGCGGGTGGTGACTTTGTCATCGGAAGAGGTATAGCCCTTGGTGAATTCGATCGGCTCTCCGTTGATCCGGATCGCGTTGATCTTCAGGAAAGCGCCGGGGAAGGAAAGCTCGCCGTTGGTCAGTCCCAGCGCGGTGAAGGCCAGGCCTTCGGCCGGGGCGGCAAATTCCAGGGCAACCGTGTAATCACCGGGTTCGGCGATTTCCACATTCGTCGCGGTGATGCCTTCGGGAGCGGCGCCGCCCCAGTACTGGTTTGCCCAGGCGGCATCCGCGTACATGATATAGGCGGTGGCGCGGTGGAGGACAAAGTCCGCTTCCACGCTCTTCACCGCGGCAAAGGCTTCCTTATCCACGATGATGGGGGCTGCATCCGACAGGCTGCCGTCAAAGGAACGGGCATCGGAGGGGACTTCGCCGACCCATTCATTGTAGATGTTCATGCGGGTGACCACTCCGTCATCGGAAGAGGTGTAGCCCTTTTTGATTTCGATGGCTTCGCCGTTGACCCGGATCGCCTTCAGCTCGATGGTGTAGCCGGGCAGGTTCATTTCGCCGTCGTTGATGCCGATGGCCGCAAAGGCCAGGCCCTGGGCTTCTTCAGCAAATTCCAGGCCGACGGTGTATTCTCCGGGACCGGTGATTTCCACATTCGTGGGGGTGACGCCTTCCGGGGCGTCTCCGCTCCAGTACTGATAGGCCCAGGCAGCGTCCGCATACATCAGGTACGCGACGGGGCCGGCCGGAGCAGCCGCTTCTTCAGCCGCGGAGAATCCAACGCAGCCGATGGACAGTACCAGCGCCAGCACCAGCGCCAGGACGGTTGACAGGGATTTCTTCATGGGGATTCCTCCTTTGAATGTCGGTTTGACTTTATTTCTTTATCTCCACCGCTTTTCAGCGGGAAAGTCCGAGAACGGTTTCGCCTTCCACCAGTTTTCCGCTGATGATTGCCTGCCGGGCGTACCACTTGTCCGGGGATTCGATCGCGCCGGACAGGAGCCGCATGCACTCTTCGGCGATTCCGGCGGTATCCTGCCGGTAGGTGGTGAGGCGGGGACGAATCATCTGCCCCATCCGGATTCCATCGTAACCGACGAGGCTGACCTGCTCCGGAACACTGATCCCCACTTCCTTCAGCGCCCACATCGCGCCGAGGCAGCTGTAGTCATCCGGGCAGAGGATGCAGGTGGCACCGACGGGATCAGCCATCAGCGACCGGATGAGGGCGGCGCACTCTTCCGGCGCGCGGAAATGCCCCTCCCGCACCGAACCTTCCGGCACGCAGAGCCCGAGCTCCGCGCAGGCCCTGTAAAACCCGGAAAGACGTTCCCGGGTGACCACACCGGCTTCCCCGGTGATATACCCGATCCGGCGGTGGCCGCGCTCCCACACGTAGCGGACGATCTGCCGCATGCTTTCCTGGTTGTCATTGCCGATGCAAATGCTCCCCTCATACAGGTGGTCAATGATGACCGAGGGCAGGGAGCCGGTGACGAGGCGGGCGACCTCGGGGGACTCAAAATCCGCCTGGATAATGATGACGCCGTCCAGGTTCCGGCAGCGGGCCTGCTCGACATAGCCCGGCTGCGTCGGATCGGGACCGCCGATCAGGGCCAGGTGGTAGCCTAGCTTTCCGGCTTCCCGCCGGAGGTCATCCAGGAGGGCGCTGAAGTATTCATGATCCAGCTTGTCCTCATACAGGACCCCGATGGTATTGGAGCGGCTGGTTTTGAGGGCCAGCGCGGCGGCGTTCGGGACGTATCCCATTTCCCGCGCGGCCTGGCGGATCACCGCGGCGGTTTTGCTGTCATCCCGCCGCAGGCCGTTCAACGCGCGGCTGACCGTCGCGATTGAAACCCCGCACTCTTCCGCAATATCCTTCAGGCGAACCAAACCCATTGTGAACGACCCTCCATGAGCCTTCTCTGAACGCATATGTGTAAACGATTGCAATATCATGATATGGCAACAGATGCGCATTGTCAAGACGCTTTTTGGCAAAAACAGGGAAAAACATGGCCAAAACAGCCAATTAACAGCTTATAAGTTGAGTGGAAACAACCATACATTTTCGGATATGCGCGCAAAAATGCAAACCTTTACGATTGTGCCGGAAATTCCCTGCCGGACAGAAAAACGGCAAACGGTTTTCCCGTTTGCCGTGAAGATCCCCCAAAAAAGGTTTACAGGTCCCGGATGACTTTCCAGGCTTCCGCCAGCCGCTCCACGCTCCACGCCGCGTTGGCGGGGCTGGTGGACGGCAGGCAGACCGCCGGACGGCCGGTCTGCGGCTCCGTATACCGCTGATAATACCGGTACGCGGTTTTCCCGTTGACGAATACCGCCCGGATATCCGCCGCGGAAAGGATCACGGACAAGTCGTTCGGAACTACATTCCGGATGCTGGCATCCGAAGAACCGGTGATATCGCAGGAACGGATGACATCCCATACGGCGATACGGTTCCGGAGCAGGAACGCTTTCTTTTCCCCTACGGTGACCGGAGGCACTTCGCCGAAGACGGCGGCGGCCACCTTCCAGAACCGGTTCTGCGGGTGACCATAGAAGAAATTCGCTTCCCGGGATTTGACCGACGGAAAGCTGCCGAGCACCAGGACCCGTGAACTGCGGTCAAATACCGGCGGAATGGGATGAATGATCATGGCCGGATTCCCTCCTGTTATCCCCTGCTTTGGCAACAGTATAGCGGCAATCGGGACAAACGGCAAATCCGGAAACCGTGATGCTGCGGGACACGGAGAACCGGCAAAACATTCTGAAAAGTTCCATAATATTCGTGTTTTGCCCCCAAAACCGGCGGTATTCCTTCCGGAATGGCAGCGGATTCCGGCTGGAACCGGCCGATCCGGACAGCCGGCGGAAAATAGTCCGGATTTGCAGCGGCTGTATACAGCCCCTGCCGAAACCGGCGATTGTTTTTTTGCAAAAAAGGTGTAAAATGAAAGCAAAGAAAACGGACAGCGAGGTCCGAAATATTCATTCAAAGGAGGGGCTTCCCCATGAAGAAATTTATTTCCATTTTTCTCGTTCTGGCAATGGTGCTGAGCGTTTCGGCTGTTTTCGCGGAAGGCGAACGCGTCCTGAATATCTGCACCCCGAACAGTGACGGCCTGCGCTCTATCTATCCCCTGTTTGAAGATGCGACCGGGATCAAGATCAATTCCGAATCCCTGGGCACCGGCGACTGCATGGCCCGTATCAAGGCGGAAAAGGA
This sequence comes from Clostridiales bacterium, assembly GCA_017569285.1. Taxonomy (NCBI): domain Bacteria; kingdom Bacillati; phylum Bacillota; class Clostridia; order Eubacteriales; species Clostridiales bacterium. The sequence continues at coordinate 1,649,031 of CP069419.1, read as the reverse complement.
ACAGGAATACTGCTCTTTCGACCTGATGTACGGCGGCAGCCTGGCCAACTATGTTGCCAACGCCGACCTGTTCCAGGAATACTATTCCCCGGAAGATGATTACCTGATGGAAGCATACCGCAACAAGCTGGGCTTCTGCACCAACTATACTGTGGACGGCAGCGTGCTGCTGGTGAACGACAAGCTGCTGGGCGAGCTGGGCATCGAGGTCAAGGGCTATGCCGACCTGCTCCAGCCCGAACTGAAGGGCAAGATCGTTTCCGCCGATCCTTCCGCTTCCTCTTCCGCTTTCTGCCAGCTGACCAACTGGCTGCTGGTGATGGGCGAAGGCGAGACCGCGGCGGAGAAGTATGAGAGCGACGCTGCCTGGAAGTATACGGAAGACCTGCTGAAGGGCCAGGATGTGAAGCTGACCTCCGGCTCCTCCGCGGTATACAAGGGAGTTATCAACGGTGAATACGCCGTGGGCCTGACCTATGAGGATCCCTGCGTCACCATGATCAAGGACGGCGCGGAGAACGTCCATATCGTATATCCGGTGGAAGGCACCGTGTTCCTGCCCGCCCAGATCGGTATCCCGAAGAACTCGAAGCACGTGGATGAGGCCATGGCGTTCATCGACTTCATGCTCTCCGAAGAAGCACAGAAGTTCCTGGCGGAGAAGACCACCAGCCGCAATATTCGTCCCGTGGAATACACCAACGAAGACATGACGCCCCTGGCGGACATCTTCCTGGCCTATGAAGACAGCGAATATGTGATCGCGCATACCGCTGAACTGAAGACCCGCGTGGCGGATATTATCAACAAGTAATCATCCCGGTATCCGGCGGTGCGCAATCGGGGTTTCCGGTTGCGCACCGGCTGTTTATGGAGGAAGCATACCGGAGACCAGTAAATCGGAAAGGATTGTTTACAGATGAGCGTTGGGATTCATTTTGACCATGTGGTAAAAAAATACGGGAACAATACGATTATTCCCGACCTGAGCCTGGACGTGAAGGAGGGGGAATTCTTTACGCTGCTGGGCCCTTCCGGCTGCGGGAAGACGACGCTTCTCCGGATGGTTGCCGGCTTCAACACCATTGAAGGCGGAACGATTTCCTTTGATTCCCAGGTGATCAACGATATTGCCCCGGCCAAGCGGAACATCGGCATGGTTTTCCAGAATTATGCGGTTTTCCCGCATATGACGGTGCGGCAGAATGTGGAATTCGGCCTGAAAAACCGGAAGCTGCCCAAGGATGAGATCAACGCGCGTGTAAATGAAATCCTGGAGACTGTCAAGATCACCGAGTATGCTTCCCGCCTGCCGGAACGGCTGTCCGGCGGCCAGCAGCAGCGCGTGGCCCTGGCTCGCGCCATCGTCATCCGCCCGAACCTGCTGCTGATGGACGAACCGCTTTCCAACCTGGACGCGAAGCTGCGGATCGAGATGCGCAACGCCATCAAGCAGATCCAGAATGACGTCGGGATTACAACCATTTACGTGACGCACGACCAGGAAGAGGCGATGGCGGTATCCGACCGGATCGCCGTAATGAACTTCGGCGTGATCCAGCACGTATCCACGCCGAAATCCATTTACCAGCGGCCCTCGAACCTGTTTGTCGCCAACTTCATCGGGCACAGCAACACGCTCAGCGCGACGGCGGACGGCGCGGCGGGAACGCTGACCTTCGGGAATGGCTATACGATGGAATACGACAACTTTGAAGGGGTTAACGGAACGCAGGACGTGAAGGTATCGGTCCGCCCCGAAGAGTTTATCATCCAGGAGAAAGGCATGCCCGGCGTAACCGCCACCGTGAAATCCAGCATCTTCCTGGGACTGATGACCACGTATTTTGTGGAGCTGTTCAACGGCGAAACCGTTGAAATCACGGAGAAGAGCTCCATTTCGAACATTATCCCCAACGGGACGGAAATCAGCCTGGGATTCGAAAAGGAAAAAATCAACATCTACACCACCGACGGCGAAAAGAGCCTGACGAAAGGAGTCATCGACGATGCGCACGCGTAATGCGATCCGTCCGCGGAAAACCGGCATTATGCTTGTCGGCATCCTGCTGCTGGTGCTCGGCATCGTGATGGCGGCCTGCGGACTGATGGGAAAGAGCCAGGCGGATTACTACGCCCGGAAAACGAACCTGTCAGACGGGGAGTGGATTGATTATGCCACCGGGAAAACGCCGGCTCCCGAACTGACGGAGGAGGATTACCGGGGCAGGAACCTGACGGCTTCCGGCCGGGCCAAGAATACTGTGCTGGAACAGCTGCAGAAGGTGACCGGCTTTGACAAAACCGTGATGCCCCTGCGGTACGTCCTGATGATCATCGGTGTCCTGGCGGTGCTGGGAGGCGCGTTCCTGCTGATCTCCCATGACGTCTGGCCGATGATTACCGTCCTGGCGATCATATTCTACCTGGTTTTCCTGATCTATCCCCTGTATATGCTGCTGCGCCAGGCGCTGCTGAACAGCGAGGGGCAGCTGTCATTTGAAATGTATGAAAAGATATTCAGCAAGGCCTATTACAGCAACGCTATCTGGCATTCGCTGCTGATTTCGGCCGTGGTGACGCTGGTATCGGTCCTCATCGCGACCCCCATGGCCTATATCATGTCGACGATGAAGATCCGGGGAGCCGGAGTCCTGCAGATCCTGATCCTCGTATCGTCCATGTCCGCACCGTTTATCGGCGCATACGCCTGGATCCAGCTGTGCGGCAGAAACGGAATTGTGACCAACCTGCTGGCGCAGATTGGAATCCAGCTGGGGGATATTTACGGATTTAAAGGCTGTGTCATTGTCATGAGCTTCCAGCTGTACAGCCTGGTGTTCATGTTCATTTCCGGCGCCTTCAAGAGTATGGACAACAGCCTGATCGAAGCCAGCGAAAGCCTAGGCTGCGCGGGGATCCGCAAGGTGTTCAAGGTGGTCCTGCCGCTGATGCTGCCGACGCTGCTGGCCGGCGCCCTGCTGGTGTTCATGCGGGCGTTTGCCGATTACGGCACGCCGATGCTGATCGGTGAAAATTACATTACCCTGCCGGTGCTGGTATACAAGGAATTCTTCAGCGAGCTGGGCGGATCGGAAAACCTGGCGGCGGCGATCTCCATTATCGCCATCGTCATTACGACCGGCGTATTCCTGCTCCAGAAATACATTGCCAACCGGAAGGTATTCTCCATCAGCGCCCTGCATCCGGTGGAAGCACACAAGGCCAAAGGCGTCCGGAACGTGCTGGCCCACCTGTACTGCTACATCATGGTCGGCATCGCGATCATGCCCCAGTGCCTGGTGATCTTCAATTCCTTCCGGAATACCAACGGCCGGATGTTTGCCCCGGGATTCTCGCTGAAGAGCTATGTGGAGGCCTTCGACACCGTGAGCAATTCCATCTGGATGACCTACCTGATGTCCACCATCTCGATTGTCGTGATTGTGGTGATCGCGTGCATGATCGCATACCTGGTGGTACGGCGCAGGAACGTTTTCAACGCGACGGTGGACGTGATGAGCATGTTCCCGGAAACCGTGGCCGGATCCATCCTGGGCATCGCGCTGCTGACCGCGTTCAACAAGCGCCCGCTCCTGCTGGCCGGCGGCATGTTCATCATGATCCTGAGCTACACCATCCGGCGCCTGCCCTATACGATCCGCTCCTCGGCGGCCATCCTCCGGAATATCTCCCCAAGCATTGAGGAAGCTGCGGTGAGCCTGGGCACCGGTCCAACCAAGACGTTCTTCCGGATTACCACCCCGATGATGATGCCCGGTGTGATTTCCGGCGCGATCCTCAGCTGGATCATGATCATTACCGAGCTGTCCACATCGATTATCCTGTACAATCCCAGCACGAAAACCATGACGCTGGAAATCTACAGCCAGGTTATCCGCGGAAATGACGGTGTGGCATCGGCAATCTCCGCTATCCTGACCTTCTCCACGATTATCGCCCTTGCCTTGTTCTTCAAGATCAGCGGCAAAAAGGAAATTACCATGTAGGAAAATGACCCAACCGGGACAAAAAGGTCCGGCCGACAGGATTGTCGGCCGGATCTTTTTATGACAGCTTCGGTTTTCCCGGATTGCTTCAGTCGCCGATCCCTTCCGCGCGGGCAATGAAACGCGCCACACTGTCCTCATCATTGCTGCCGATGATGCCCGTGGCCGCCGCTTTGACTTCATCGATGGCGTTGGATACGGCATATGCCTCATCCGCGGCGGCGAACATCGGCAGGTCGTTGACGGAATCCCCGAACACGACCAGCCGGTCCGCACCGATCTCCGCCTTCAGGCGGAGGAGGGCTTTGGCTTTGGTGCTGTTGTCGGGGCAGATCTCCAGCCAGTAATCCGGGCTGTAGGCATCCTGCTGGAAAACGACTTCCCAGCCCCGGTATTCCTTCATCCGCGCACAGGCGGATTCCAGGTTTTCCTTTCGGTCGACCAGGGTGACATATCCGGGACTCCCCGCGAACATTTCCCGCAGGGTGCCGACCGCGGCAAACCGGGGATCGTTCCGGTGCTCCTCCATATAAGCCTGCATGCCGGGGGAATGTTCTCCCTCCAGGCAGAGCTTCAACATATCATCCCCGAAGTAGGTGGATACAAACCCGCACGGGCCCAGCTCCGGCAGCCGGGTCATGAGAATTTCCATTTCTTCCGCCGAAAAAACCGCCTTCCACAGCAGCTTTCCGGTGGTGTTGTCCGCCAGGGTGGTGCCGTTCCGGATGACGGCCGGCAGGGTCATTTCCAGCCCGCCGGTGATTTCTTTTGCGCTCTGGATGGAGCGGGCGGTGGCATATGTAAACAGGACGCCCTTCCGGATCAGCCGGTTCAGCGTTGAGACCGTATACGGCGAAAGCGATTTGTCGCTCCGCATCAGCGTTTTGTCCAGATCTGAAACATACAGTGTTTTCACGCTGTTCCTCCATCTGTCCGGCACCAAAGAATTACGGATTGTACCGTTTATATTCATCCCGCATGTACATCAGGTAGGGAATGATATCGGGATTCCACGGAATCAGGTCCGGAATCCGGCTGCAGGGGAATTCTTTGCACAGGCTGCAGAACTGCACCCCGTGGTCTCGGGCACACGTGTGGATTTTACACCGGCCGGAGCCGGCCCATTCCGGAACGACCCCGTCCGCCTCCAGGCATCCGGGGCATTCCCCGGCGAGCTTTTTCGAACAGCCCGTGCAGCATTCCCCGCAGGCAGTCACCTTGGAAAAATCAATCGTCTGGTCCTGCTTTTCCACATGGTCGATTATCTTCATACAGCCTGTCCTTCCCTGCCAGCCGGCAGTGTTTTTTTTCATCCCGGGAGAACAATGCGACGGACTCGATTCCGGAGGTCCAGCAGAACATATCGACCGGCTGGACCTTCTGCACGTTATATCCGGCTTCCCGGAAGAACGCGGCATCCCGCGCCTGGGTCGCGACATTGCAGGAGACATAGACGACCCGGTCAGGACCGGCTTCGGCAATTGCCCGGATGACTTCCGGTTCCAGCCCCTTCCGCGGCGGATCCACAACGATCACATTGCAGCGGAGGCCGTCCCGGACCATGCGGGGCAGCAGCTCCTCCGCCTTGCCGGCGTGGAATTCGGCGTTCGGGATTCCGTTCCGCTTTGCGTTCTCCCGGGCGTTCTCCACCGCAGCCGGGACGACTTCAATTCCGACGGCAGAGCGGCAGTACGGGGCCATCATCAGGGTGATAGTTCCGGCGCCGCAGTAGACATCGCACAGCGTATCCTCCGGGGTCAGGCTGGCGAAGCGCAGGGCGGTTTCATACAGCTTTTCCGTCTGGGACGGGTTGACCTGGAAGAAGGCGCCCGGGGAAAGCCGGAATTCCAGCCCGCAGAGGGTATCGGAAAGTGTTTCGCTTCCATATATAATCTGGAAACGGTCGGACAGGATGACGTTGTTCCGGGCGGTGTTGATATTTGCAAACAGGCTGACGACGCCCAGCGGCTTCAGGGCTTCGGCCAGCTCCTGCTCGTGCGGCAGGGACGGTCCGTTGATGACGACGGTGACCATACATTCCCCGGCGCGGCTGACGCGGACCATCAGGTGGCGGACCAGCCCGCGGTGGGTGGTCTCATCATAGGGGGCGATGGAAAAACGTTTCATCCAGGACCGAAAGCGGGCGGCGATTTCATCCGAGGGCGCCATGGCATTCGGGCAGTTTTCGATTGGGATGACCGAATGGCTCCGGGGTGCATAGAAGCCGAGCACCGGAGCCGCGGCGGTTCCGCCCAGCGGCAGCGCGGTCTTGTTCCGGTAGGCGCGGGGATTCTCCATTCCCAGCGGCGGAAGGACTTCCACCTCCATGCCGCCGATCCGGCGGAAGCAGTCTTCGACTTGGCGCTGCTTGGCTGTAAGGGTGGCTTCATAGCGCATGTGGCGGCAGGAGCAGCCACCGCAGCGGGGGAACGCGGGACAGTCCGGATCCTTCCGGTCTGGTGAGGGAACGGCCGGCAGGCGCTCCATCCGCCCGAAGGCATAGCGCTTTTCCACCTTGACGATGCGCACATCCGTTTCTTCACCCGGCAGCAGGCCGGGAACAAAGACCGTCATGCCTTCATGGCGGCATACGCCTTCCATATCCGCACCCAGGTTTTCCGCCCGCATGGGGAAGATATCATTCTTCTGCAGAGGGATCCCGCCTTTCCGCTGTTTCCGCAAATGATTTCCGGGTCAATTCTAACAGGGAAAGGCCCGCTTGTCCATAAACGGAAAACGGGCAGATGACAAGCATTCAAACAGTATGATATAATAACCCAAACGAAAACCGGACACAGCAACAACCATCATGAAAACCCCGGGAGGGATATTGCATGAGTTATACGGCAATTGAAAAAATGCGCAGACAGAACCGGAAACGCTTCGGGGAGGACCTGGGGCCGTTCCTTCCGGCGTCTTTTGACGGGGAAGCGCGGGGCATGGACCTGAAGAGCGCCGTGCTGCGCTTCCTGGACAGGCGCTGCACCGGGCTCCGCCATGACACGGAAAAGGAAAAAACGGAGCGGACAGAACGGAAGTATTCCGGAAGAAGCCTGCGGCCCGGGCAGATCCCGTACAACATGCAGATGGACCTGGACCGGCTGTGCCTGAAAAATGAAATGGCGAAGTTCATTGACTCCGGCGTGGCGGAGGACGCCTATACGGTGTATTACGCGTTCATCGAGATGTTCATCGGGGAGGGTGGAAAGAGCCAGTCCATGGTGGAGCTGCTTTCCGAGTTTGAATCCAACGCATCCTCCCTGCTGATGAGCCACCGGGACCATTACTCCCACTCGGTGTATGTTTTTGCACTGGGGCTGGCGATCTATGAGACGAACGCATGGTTTCGGCAGGTGTTCAGCCGGTACTACGGATTTGCGGACGAAGGCCGGGGACACGCGAGCGCCTGTGCATTCCTGGAATACTGGGGACTGACGGCACTGTTCCATGACGTCGGATATCCGTTCGAGATTCCCTTTGAACAAATCCTGGCCTACTTCGAGGTGGACCGGAAAAAGCGCGGGCCGGAGAGCGTATATATCGCCTACCGGAATGTTTATCCGCTGATCCGGATTGAGGATGCGGAACGGGAAAAGCTGAAAACGCTGTATCACAACCGTGCCTTCGGGGATGTGACGGAGCTGCTGGCGGCCGTGATCACCGAAAAGCTGGGAGCCGCCTATGGATTTACGGAAGCGGAGATGGACCGGAGAATCCGCAGTAAGGCAGGAAGTCCGGAGGAAAACAACTACTATATGGACCATGCGTTCTTCAGCGCCGGGCGGCTGTTCCAGGAGCTCGCCAGGATCCTGAAGGCGGAAAAAATCGAAAAGTACCATATTGACGCGCTGTCGGCCATCATGCTGCACAACAGCCTGTTCAAGTTCGCAATCGTCGGCTACAAAACCGACGACCTGAAGGCGCCGCTGAAGGCGGAGCTGCATCCGCTGGCCTGGCTGCTGATGCTCTGCGATGAGCTGCAGTGCTGGGACCGGACGGCATACGGGCGGAATTCCCGGGATGAGCTGCATCCGATGGCTGTGGATTTCTCCTTCGCCGGTCAGAAAATCCGCGCAAAGTATTATTATGACCAAGCAGAGCAGGACAAGATCCGGGCATATGAAAAGCTGTACGATACGTGGGAAAAGGAAGACGGAAACCCCAAAACCATGCCGCGGCTGAAGGCTTACAGTGACATGGCGGAGAAGGGACAGCGCTTTACCCGGGATATCCGGCAGATTGTGGACCTGGAGAAATGCCCGCTGACGGTTTCCTGCATGACGCGCAGGGCGGATTACCGGGAAAAGCATACCTATCTTTCCACGAGCAATTTCCTTCATATTTATAATTTCGCGGTGGCGCTGCACAGCCGCTACCTGTACAGCGGCCGGACCAGCAGCGTTTCCCCGGAAAAGATGGAGAAGGATTTCAACAGCCTTTCACTGGAATACAAAATCAGCAATATCAACCAGGTCCGGGCTTTTGACCGGCACCTGAACGCAATCGGCTGCTTCTATACGGACCAGCCGGTGGACTATGAGATGCTGGGCCGGTTTACCCCGGAGATGGCCGAAGCCATCGCGCCGCTGGAGCACCTGCGCTGGGTGCGGGACCATGAGATGATGGGCTGGAGCGCCGGGGACCGATATGAAACGCTGATTCCCGGCGCGGATGACAGCGTAAAAGCCGACCTGCGGGAGCAGCTGCGCATGCACTGGAATACCCTGCCGGCGGGAAGCAGTGACGAGAAAATCCTGAAGCATTATTCCACCCTGCCGCCGGAGGTGCAGGGGAAGGATTCCCTGCCTTTCAACAGCCTGCTGCGGCTGCTGAAAAAATATGACGGAGTCCGCATTTACCGACTGAAGTGACAGAACGCCGCAACGCCGGAGAGATGGGACGGGAGCATATGAACGAAAAGAAGATACCGCTGACAATCGGAATCACCGGGCACCTGAATCCACGGATGCGGGATACCCTTGCGCTGCGGGATGCGGTGAAGCGGGAGCTGACCAAGCTCCGAACCCGCTGCCCGCATACGCCGATGGTGATGCTGTGCTCCCTGGCCCAGGGCGCGGACCTGCTTTGCGCGGAAGCGGCGGAGGAGGTAGGGGTTTCGCTGCGGGCGGTTCTCCCGATGGAACAGGCGGTATATGAAAAGGATTTTGAGCCGAAGGAACTGGCCCGGCTGCGCTGGCAGCTGGAACGGGCCCAGTCGGTCATCACCATACCCGCGGAAGCAGGAGAAGCGGAAGAAAAGGACCGGGATGCCCTGTTCCGGCAGGCCGGGCTCTATATCACGGAGCACAGCCATATCCTGCTGGCTTTATGGGACGGAAAAACCGAAAACCAGTCGGACTGCGGGACGGCCGCCATGGTGGATGCGGCGCTGCGGGGAGCCTGGAAGCCGCAGCGGGGAATGGCGTGCCGGAGGGCGGAGAACCTGGCGGTGATCCATGTGCTGACCCCCCGCGAAGGAAGCGCGGATCCGGACACCGGAACCGTGAATGTGCTGGGCGGCTGGAAAGAACTGGAAGAAATCCTGAAGCGAACCGAGGAGTTCAACCGGCTGGCGGAAACGGCGCCGGAAGGCGGGGAAAGCCTGCTGCCGGAAACGGAAAGCGCGGATCCGGTGATGAAAAAGCAGGAAGCGGTAATGCAGGCGGCGGACAGCCTGAGCCTGCTGTTTGCCCGGAGATACCGGCGGACAATGGGAATCCTGGCGGTGCTGGGCACCGCGGTCGCGCTGACGTTTCTCTTATATGATGAAGCAAACCTGACCTGGATGATCCTTCTCTGCGGAATCGCCCTGCTGGCCGCGATGGTGACCCTGAACCGGGCCAAACGGTCGGACCAGCACCGGAGGTATATTGAGTACCGGATGCTGGCAGAGGCGCTCCGGGTGCAGCTTTTCCTGCGGTACGCGGGAAGCCGGACCGAGACGCAGCGGATCATGACCTGGACCGAGCAGCAGGAAACCCCGTGGATTCTGTGCGCCATGTGCGCGCTGAATGCCGGGAAGGCGCCGGAACAGATCCGGGACATCCGGGACTGCTGGGTGGAAAAGCAGCGGATGTACCATGAGAAAGCCGGACAGCGGACGGAAGGGAAGAGCATGCGGAATGACCGGCTGCTGCACCTGGCCGGAATCTGCGCGGTGGTGTTGTACTTCGGCGGGATCCTGTTTGAGCTGCTGTGCGGCGGGCTGACCCCGCACCCGCCCCTTCCGGTGCGGAATATTGAAACCTGGCGGATGGTTTTCAAGATCCTGCTGGGCACGGTATCGTTGGGGACGCTTTTCCTGGCCAGCTATTACGGCAAGATGAGCCTGGAGCGGAAAAAGGCGGACCACCGGAAGATGGAAGCGCTCTTCCGGACGGTGGGGGCCCAGATGGAGCAGTTCGGCCAGACGGAGGAACTGATGGAGCTGCTGGCACGGGAGGAACTGACCGAGAACGGCAACTGGAGTTCCTACCAGCGGGACAACGCACCGGAGCTGAACATCTGAGGGTACGGGAGGAGTGGAAGCATGGCTTACACCTACAGCGCATTCATCAGTTACCGCCATCTGCCGGCGGACATTGAAGCGGCAAAGGCTGTCCAGCGGGCGCTGGAAACCTACCGGATCCCGGGGGATATCCGCAAAAAGACCGGCGTAAAGAAACTGAACCGCTGCTTCCGGGACCAGGACGAGCTTCCGCTGGCGGATGACCTGGGAGCCAGCATTGAAAAAGCACTGCAGGAAAGCGAATGGCTGATCGTGATCTGCTCTCCGGACCTGCCGGGTTCCACCTGGTGCCTGCGGGAGATTGACTATTTCATCAGCCTGGGCCGGAAGGACCATATTATCCCGGTACTGATTTCCGGGGAACCGAAGGATAGCTATCCACCGCAGATCACACATGAGGATGCGGAAGAAGAGACCAAAGAAGTGGAGCCGCTGGCGGCGGATGTACGCGGGAACCTGAAAAAACAGCTGAAGACGGAAAAGCTGCGGATTATCGCCCGCATGCTGAACCTGAACTTTAACGACCTGAAAAAGAGGGAGAAGGAACAGGCACTTCGGCGGGGCCTGGCCCTGGTTTCATGCGTCCTGGCGGTGGTGCTCGGCTTTGCCATCTATGCCTTGTACCAGAATCGGCTGCTGACCGAGGAGCGCAACGCGACAGCCCGCAACGCCACGGAGCTGCTGATTGAGAAGTCGGTTCAGGCAACCAGGGGCGGTGACCTGATGGGAGGCCTTACCTATGCGCTGCAGGCCTATGACGGGAGCCGGATTTTTGATACCCGGTATGATACATCCATTGCGGCGGCAATCGAGGCAGCAATTTATCCGGATGCAGGTATGCAGCTGGGCACCCTGAAGGACAACGGGGTTGTTCATGGAAGCGCTTCCATAAGTAATGACGGAATGTTGGTAACATTCCACCAGGCGGATAGCAGCCTGCCGGTTTACAATACCGTGACCGGAGAGAAACTATATTCCATCCGAAACTTTGGCCGGTACTGGGCATCCGCGTTTTCCCCGGACTGCCGGTATATCTGCCAGGGTGTTGAAGGAGATACGGAAATCATCCTTTATAACAGCGAAGACGGAACAGAGCTGGTCAGGGAAGCAATCCCCGAGGGCTGGGTGATTTCTGCCGGAAAACTCACGGTGAACAACCGGATTCCGGTAATACGGACAGAAGATAAAGCGGTCGGGCTGTTTGATCCGTTCAGCAAAGAGCTGAAAATATTGGAAGGGATCATTCTGTCGGGCGGTACATTCGATGAAGTGGTGATCCATCGGGCCGGCCGGCGCGGCGCATGGACGAATGGGGAAAAGATCTGGATGGTGGACCTGGAAAACGGAACCATCCTCCGGACGGCTGAAGGAAGCCTCTTCAATATTTTCCTGGACGTAACGGACGAAGGACCTTATTTCCGCTATACGGGAGAAGACGCGTACGTCTATCTCAGGTGGGATACTGCGGAGGAGGCCCTGCGGAGTGAATACGGCGGTGTTCTTTCCCCGGATGGGAAGCTGCTGGCATCGGGTCATGGAACCAGTGGTTTTACCGTGTATGATACGACTACCGGAGAAGTGGTGTGGAAAGATGGATTTAACAATTCAAATACGATTTACGGCCTGGCATTTGCGGACAATGATACTCTGATTGCCTCCCACGGGCAGGTGCAGATTTACACGATCAGCAGCAAAACCATACTCTATGATTCCGGGGAATCGCGGGAATCCTATGGGTTTGACATGGCAGCAGGCCGTTTGGTAATGCCCCTGCGTTCCGGCGGATGCCAGATCAATCTGGTCCCATCGGATGATGAAAACGCACTGCCGCATGTGGTCGTAGAACAACGTGAAAGCTATAATCCGGACGATATTTATTCAACAACCTTATATTATCCGCTGATGGGCAATTGGAACTGGAGCAGTTTCGGATACTTTGATGAGAACGGCCATATGGTTACAGTTGAGCGGGAGGAACCGGGACTGGTGTATTTCTTCAATGATGAGGAGTACCTTATTTATCCGACCCGCGGCATTATGGGTAACTTCATCTATATTTCCCCGGACGGGGAATGGCAGGCGCTGATCCGGGGGCAGGATGTGGATATCTTCCGCGCAAAGGAAGGTCCTGAACCGGTAATGACGATTCCGGGAACCAATTATGATCGGCTGTGTGCCGCCATATACGGGGATGTGCTTGTACTGGGTACATATGTGGAGAACCTGTCGCTGTATGACCTGAAGACCGGGGAATGTATGGGGACGCTGGATACCGGGGCGATGTGCCAGCTGCTGCAGTTTTCCGAAGATGGGAAGCATCTTATCACGCTTTCCGGCCTGGAACAGCAGGCAACGGTAATCAGCATGGAAAACCTAGCGGTGATTATGAAAATTCCGGTTCCGGAATCCGCTCGCAGGACATATGGTTTTACTGTTGGATTTAATCAGGAGGTTACGGAAGCGGTTGTCCTGCACCCGGACGGGAAAGCAGATGTGGGGCTGCTGACACCGGATCTGGATACGCTGGTAAAGAAAGCCCGGAAGTATACTGCGCCGGACTGAACTGCCGGATTTCCGTTGCTTTTTCCGGATTTTTGAAATATTATTCCGGAAGAAACCAACTGAACGTTCCACTAAATATTGGGAGGGGGATTCCGCAGGGGGCCCCACATGTTGACCGGGAGGCCGAAGCAAGGAAATTCCTTGCCTGAAGGCCTCTTTTTTTCTCAAAAAAACAGTGAAAAAGTGCTTGACAAAGGGGGGAGGGTTTGGTATATTAGTCAAGCTCGCCTGCGGGAGATAATCCCCGGAAGAGCGAAGCGAACCTTGAAAACGATACAGAGAAAGAAACGCGCAAACAAAAGGAACTGTGCAGAGATGCACAGAGAAGACAGCGAAGATTCCAAAGAGTTTAGCATCGAGAGATGTTAAGGATTAAACGGAAGAGTTTGATCCTGGCTCAGGACGAACGCTGGCGGCGTGCCTAACACATGCAAGTCGAGCGGGGACATGCGCCGGATCGGAAGTTTTCGGATGGATGTGAAGATGTATGTTCTAGCGGCGGACGGGTGAGTAACGCGTGAGCAACCTGTCCTTCACAGGGGGATAACACAGCGAAAGTTGTACTAATACCGCATAAGACCACAACGGGACATCCCGAAGGGGTCAAAGGAGCAATCCGGTGAAGGGTGGGCTCGCGTCCGATTAGATAGTTGGTGAGGTAACGGCCCACCAAGTCGACGATCGGTAGCCGACCTGAGAGGGTGATCGGCCACATTGGGACTGAGACACGGCCCAAACTCCTACGGGAGGCAGCAGTGGGGAATATTGGGCAATGGGGGAAACCCTGACCCAGCAACGCCGCGTGAGGGAAGAAGGTTTTCGGATCGTAAACCTCTGTCCTTGGTGAAGAGTAAGAGACGGTAGCCAAGGAGGAAGCCCCGGCTAACTACGTGCCAGCAGCCGCGGTAATACGTAGGGGGCGAGCGTTGTCCGGAATGATTGGGCGTAAAGGGCGCGTAGGCGGCCCGGTAAGTCTGGAGTGAAAGTCCTGTTTTAAGATGGGAATTGCTTTGGATACTGTCGGGCTTGAGTGCAGGAGAGGTAAGTGGAATTCCCAGTGTAGCGGTGAAATGCGTAGAGATTGGGAGGAACACCAGTGGCGAAGGCGACTTACTGGACTGTAACTGACGCTGAGGCGCGAAAGTGTGGGGAGCAAACAGGATTAGATACCCTGGTAGTCCACACTGTAAACGATGAATGCTAGGTGTAGGGGGTATCGACCCCTTCTGTGCCGCAGTTAACACAATAAGCATTCCGCCTGGGGAGTACGGCCGCAAGGTTGAAACTCAAAGGAATTGACGGGGGCCCGCACAAGCAGCGGAGCATGTGGTTTAATTCGACGCAACGCGAAGAACCTTACCAGGTCTTGACATCCAGTAAAACTTGCAGAGATGCATCGTGAGCTTGCTCATACTGAGACAGGTGGTGCATGGTTGTCGTCAGCTCGTGTCGTGAGATGTTGGGTTAAGTCCCGCAACGAGCGCAACCCTTATTTTCAGTTACTAACGTGTAAAGACGAGGACTCTGAAGAGACTGCCGGGGACAACTCGGAGGAAGGTGGGGACGACGTCAAATCATCATGCCCCTTATGACCTGGGCTACACACGTGCTACAATGGCCACCACAGAGAGGAGCGAACCTGCGAGGGGGAGCGGATCTCAAAAAAGTGGTCCCAGTTCGGATTGTGGGCTGCAACCCGCCCACATGAAGTCGGAGTTGCTAGTAATCGCGGATCAGCATGCCGCGGTGAATACGTTCCCGGGCCTTGTACACACCGCCCGTCACACCATGGGAGTTGGGAGTGCCCAAAGTCGGTGAGGTAACCGCAAGGAGCCAGCCGCCTAAGGCAAGACCAATGACTGGGGTGAAGTCGTAACAAGGTAGCCGTATCGGAAGGTGCGGCTGGATCACCTCCTTTCTAGGGAGAGAAAGCGGAAGCCGAAAGGCGGACGCCGAAACCGAGGTCGATATGAAAGAGAAATCTTTCATTTATAAAAAATACACGCCAAGCGTGATTATGCGGACACAACGATGTCTGCAGCATCTAAGCTGTTGACCTTAACGCGTTTGAACTCTGTATCGTTTTCAAGGCTCGCCGAGCCGCGGGCATTATACAGTGCCGAATATGTGGGGGGTTTAGCTCAGCTGGGAGAGCGCCTGCCTTGCAAGCAGGAGGTCAGCGGTTCGATCCCGCTAATCTCCACTCACGTGGGTCGCTAGC
This sequence comes from Clostridiales bacterium, assembly GCA_017569285.1. NCBI lineage: Bacteria > Bacillati > Bacillota > Clostridia > Eubacteriales > Clostridiales bacterium. The sequence continues at coordinate 1,633,730 of CP069419.1, read as the reverse complement.
TCAGTCGGTTAGAGCACCCGCCTGATAAGCGGGAGGTCGGTGGTTCGAGTCCACTGCGACCCACACCCATTCCCTTTCCGGGAATGCGGCAAGCGCACCTTGACAACTGCACAGCGAAGAAAGATTCAGGAAAGGCCAGTTGCATCAGCAGGGAGACCTGCTGAGGTAAGGAAAATGTAAATTTTCACAAAACAATTGGTCTCAGGATCAGCGACGAAAAAATCAAGCTACAAAGAGCACAGGGTGGATGCCCTGGCACCATACGCCGACGAAGGACGTGGCAAGCTGCGATAAGCTACGGGGAGCCGCAAGCAGGCATTGATCCGTAGACATCCGAATGGGGAAACCCGGCAGTCGAAGAGGCTGTCACCGTAAGATGAATCCATAGTCTTACCGGAGGGCACGCGGGGAACTGAAACATCTAAGTACCCGCAGGAAGAGAAAATAAATAATGATTTCCTAAGTAGCGGCGAGCGAACGGGAAAGAGGCCAAACCGGGGAGCATGCTCCCCGGGGTTGTGGGTCAGCAACACGCACGCGAGATCTTAGCGGAAGAGAGATGGAAAGCTCAGCCAGAGGGGGTAACAGCCCCGTACGCGAAAAGATCAGACGGCCAGCTGAAACCAGAGTACCGCAGGGCACGAGGAATCCGGCGGGAAGCAGGGTGGACCACCATCCAAGCCTAAATACGATATGGTGACCGATAGCGCATAGTACCGTGAGGGAAAGGTGAAAAGAACCCCGGGAGGGGAGTGAAAGAGAACCTGAAACCCTGTGTTTACAAGCAGAGAAAGTACACGCGATGTACGATCTCGTACTTTTTGTAGAACGGACCGGCGAGTTACGTTATGCAGCGAGGTTAAGAACTGAAGGTTCGGAGCCGAAGCGAAAGCGAGTTTGAACAGGGCGATAGTTGCATGACGTAGACCCGAAACCGGGTGACCTATCCATGGCCAGGTTGAAGTGGGAGTAAAATCCCATGGAGGACCGAACCAGACGTCTGTTGAAAAAGGCGGGGATGAGCTGTGGATAGGGGAGAAATTCCAATCGAACCCGGAGATAGCTGGTTCTCCTCGAAATAGCTTTAGGGCTAGCCTCATGGAGTAATTAATGGGGGTAGAGCACTGAATGGGCGCGGGGACTCAAATCCTACCAAACTCTATCAAACTGCGAATACCATATAATGCAGACCATGGGAGTCAGTCCGCGAGAGATAAGTTCCGCGGGCAAAAGGGGAACACCCCAGATCAACCGCTAAGGTCCCAAAGTACACGTTAAGTGGAGAAGGATGTGGAATTGCACAGACAACCAGGATGTTGGCTCAGAAGCAGCCACACATTTAAAGAGTGCGTAATAGCTCACTGGTCGAGTGGTTGTGCGCCGAAAATGTCCGGGGCTAAAACGTGACACCGAAGCGATGGATGCGCGCAAGCGCGTGGTAGAGGAGCATTGTATGCAGGCTGAAGCCGTATCGAAAGGCACGGTGGACCGCATACAAGAGAGAATGCCGGTATAAGTAGCGAGAGCGAAGCGAGAAACTTCGCCGTCGAAAGCCCAAGGTTTCCTGGGGAAGGTTCATCCACCCAGGGTAAGTCGGGACCTAAGCCGAGGACAGCGGTCGTAGGCGATGGACAGCAGGTGTATATTCCTGCACTACCGAAGAATGAAGCAGTGACACAGAAGGATAGCCTGAGCGGGGTGATGGTCAACTCCGTACAAGCACCTAGGTTGGGAAGTAGTGAAGTACGCTCCCCTTTAAGCTGAGGTGTGATGTGGACCGAAATTAAGTAGGGAAGCAGGTGAGTTCACGCTGGCGAGAAAAGCTGCTAGTATATCAGAAGGTACCCGTACCGGAAACCGACGCAGGTGGGCGAGGAGAGAATCCTGAGACGAACGGGAGAACCCTTGTTAAGGAACTCGGCAAAATGACCCCGTAACTTCGGGATAAGGGGTGCCACGAGAGTGGCCGCAGAGAATAGGCTCAAGCGACTGTTTAGCAAAAACACAGGTATCTGCGAAAGAGAGATCTGACGTATAGGTGCTGACACCTGCCCGGTGCTGGAAGGTTAAGGGAACATGTTAGAGCAATCGAAGCATCGAACCGAAGCCCCAGTAAACGGCGGCCGTAACTATAACGGTCCTAAGGTAGCGAAATTCCTTGTCGGGTAAGTTCCGACCCGCACGAATGGTGTAACGATTTGAGCGCTGTCTCAACAGGGGGCCCGGTGAAATTGAAGTATGGGTGAAGATGCCCATTACCCGCGACTGGACGGAAAGACCCCGTAGAGCTTTACTGTAGCCTGATATTGGATTTCGGTAACGGATGCACAGGATAGGTGGGAGGCTGAGAGCCCAGGACTTCGGTTTTGGAGGAGCCGGCGTTGGGATACCACTCTTCTGTTACTGGAATTCTAACATGGACCCGTAAACCGGGTAATGGACAGTGTCAGGTGGACAGTTTGACTGGGGCGGTCGCCTCCGAAAGAGTAACGGAGGCGCCCAAAGGTACCCTCAGAATGGATGGAAATCATTCGAAGAGTGCAAAGGCAGAAGGGTGCCTGACTGCGAGAGTGACAATTCGAGCAGAGACGAAAGTCGGGCTTAGTGATCCGGCGGTATTGAGTGGAAAAGCCGTCGCTTAACGGATAAAAGCTACCTCGGGGATAACAGGCTGATCTCCCCCAAGAGTCCACATCGACGGGGAGGTTTGGCACCTCGATGTCGGCTCGTCGCATCCTGGGGCTGAAGCAGGTCCCAAGGGTTTGGCTGTTCGCCAATTAAAGCGGCACGCGAGCTGGGTTCAGAACGTCGTGAGACAGTTCGGTCCCTATCCATCGTGGGCGTAGGAGTCATGAGAGGAGCTGTTCCTAGTACGAGAGGACCGGAATGGACGCATCACTGGTGCAACTGTTGTCGTGCCAACGGCACAGCAGGGAAGCGAAATGCGGATGGGATAAACGCTGAAGGCATCTAAGCGTGAAGCCCACCTCAAGAATAAGACTCCCATTGCGCAAGCAAGTAAGACCCCCGGAAGACGACCGGGTAGATAGGTCATCGGTGGAAGTGCGGTAACGCATGGAGCTTGATGATACTAATAGGTCGAGGGCTTGATTTTACGCGTGATCTTGAGACAAATTGGTAAAAGGCAAAACTTGAATCTGAAAGCTGTGCAGTTGTCAGGGTGCGGAAATAAATAGCTCACCATTTCCGGTGGCAATGACGAAGGGGTCCCACCTGTTCCCATACCGAACACAGAAGTTAAGCCCTTCAGTGCCGATGGTACTTGACTGGTAACGGTCCGGGAGAGTAGGTCGCCGCCGGATTCCAATATTCCTCAGTAGCTCAATGGCAGAGCATTCGGCTGTTAACCGAAGGGTTGTAGGTTCGAGCCCTACCTGGGGAGCACTAAAGCCTGATCGAAAGATCAGGCTTTTTTGTGCTCCCCAGCAAATCGTAACAATGTTACGATTTGGGCGTACTTCGTCCGCCTGTAGGGCTCTTCTTCGCCCGTTTCGCACCCTCAATGGTCGTTCAAAGCGCTTGGAGCGCGCTTTGCCCTCCCTTTCGGTTGAGGAACTCGCTTCACTTCGGCTGCGCCGACAGCACACTGTGCTGACGTTCAGCTCCTTCCC